>JBDTPJ010000030.1:0-34574 GCA_039932755.1 Betaproteobacteria bacterium | reverse complement strand
AGGTATTCGACCGCGCCGATGCGCTCGACGGCACGCGAGTTCAGGTCGCTGGAAAATTCCTGGTCGCGGAAAACGGTGAGCCCTTCCTTCAGCGACAGCTGGAACCAGTCACGGCAGGTCACGCGGTTGCCGGTCCAGTTATGAAAATATTCATGCCCCACCACGCCTTCTATCGCGGCGTAGTCGTCATCGGTTGCGGTCGCCGGGTCGGCGAGAATCAACCGGCTGTTGAAGATGTTGAGGCCCTTGTTCTCCATCGCGCCCATATTGAAATCGTCGGCGCAGAAGATCATGAACGAATCGAGATCGTATTCGAGGCCGAAGCGTTCCTCGTCCCATTGCAATGCGCGCTTGAGCGATTCCATTGCATGGTGGCAGCGGGGCAGGTTCTGCGGTGTCGAATAGATCCCGAGTGCCACGTGCCGCCCCGACATCGTCGTGAAACTGCCCTCGAGTGCGGCCAAGTCTCCGGCCACCAATGCGAACAGGTACGACGGCTTCGGAAATGGGTCGTGCCAGGTCGCGAAATGGCGTCCGTTGTCCATGTCGCCCTGCGCGATCCGATTGCCGTTGGAGAGCAGCACGGGATACAAGGCGCGGTCTGCGCGCAATGTGACGGTGTATGAGGTCAGGACGTCGGGACGATCCGGAAAGTAGGTAATCCGGCGGAAGCCCTCGGACTCGCATTGGGTGCAGAACACGCCCGACGAAAGGTAGAGTCCTTCCAGCGCAACGTTGGCGGCGGGCGCCAGAGTCGAGTACACCACCAGCGTGCCGGCATCCGGCGGGTCGCGCACAATCAGCGCGCCTTCCCGCAATTGTAGGCGGGGCGCCGCCAGCGCCTTGCCGTCCAGTTCCACCCGGATATCGGCCTGCTGCTCGCCATCAAGTATCAAATGGGCGGAGATGTCCTCCGCCGCTGCCGCCGGATTGCGCCGGAACGAAAGTGTTGCCGTGACCCGTGTGATGGCAGCGTCCAAGTCAAACGTCAGTCCGAGCGAATCCGCCAGGAATGCTGGTGGGCGATAGTCGAGCCGACGCCGTATCAATGCGCCGCTGTCGCGAGGCAGCATGTTTTGTCCCGGTATCCGCGAAGGGGTCGCTGAGTGTCCACTGAGTTGCCACTCAGTTGCCAACCCGGCCCTGGGGTCAGGTCCGGATCAGGTCAGGCAATACTGGACGCCTGTGCCGAAAGGCCTATTTTACTTCGAGCAACTCGACATCGAAAATGAGCGTCGCATTGGGCGGAATGACGCCGCCGGCACCGCGCGCGCCGTAGCCCATGTCGGGCGGAATGACGAGTGTGCGTTGGCCACCCACCTTCATTCCCGCGACGCCCTGGTCCCAGCCTTTGATGACTCTGCCACCACCCAAAGGAAAATCGAAAGGTTGGTTCCGATCGCGCGAACTGTCGAACTTCGCCCCTTTGTTGTCGGGTTTGGCCGTGTCGTACAGCCAACCAGTGTATTGGACCGCGACGACCTTGCCGTTGATGGCTTCAGCTCCAGTTCCTTGTTTTACATCGATTTTCTTCAATTCAGTGGGTATGGCATCCAATTTGCTTGCTCCTTGGGTGATGGCAGGCGGAGGGGTTGCTTGAGCGCCGACAGACGGGATTCCGACAAGGAAGGAGGCGGCAAAGATCACAAAACGGGCGTTTCGCCAGCATGCGTTACGCATATTAGTTGCCGGTACCGGGCAATGAATAGACATCAGGAATCCTTTCACGAATAAGTGGTCGAAAGCCGGGCATCGGGGCAATGAAATGCCTGACCAGTGTCACTAATTGTAGCCGACGGCCCCCATGTTTTGCGCCGTCAGGAGAATTGGTCTATAAATGTCGGTTCCGCTGCCGGATCATACGCAGTTTCCAGCCGTCGCCAACGCTTGGGCAGGCGGTCCGATTTGCGCCAAAACCGCAAGGATTCTTTGAGTTGGTGCCATGTTCGGTTTTTTGACCTCCGGAACCAAGGAAGCTGCCGACCCGCTAGCGTCGCCGAAAGCGGTCGCTTCGTGGTTGCGTCAGCTGCCGGCGCTGGATGTCATCGGCCGCCAGCAACAAGTCATGCAGGCATTCGAGGCGATGCGCGCGTCGCGCAGGCCAGTCGATATTTCGCGCGTGCAGGCCATCGAGTATCTCGACGCAGCGCTCGGTGCCGATCGGCGCCAGCTGACCAAGCAATACGTCGAGAACTATGACAGCGCGCCGAAGCTCGCCGAGCGCATCTGGCAATCGATCTACGATTTGTCGCAAGGATTCATCTTGGCGTATCAGGTCGCGCTCGAGGAGGCTCTGCGCCAAAGTGGCAACGCGCGCTGGAAGCCGCTCGTGCCCCTCCTGTTTGCCCGCCTCACGCATTATTACGGTACCGACGCGAAGCTCCGGGTATTCCGCTTTGAGCGCTGGATTCCGGGCAAATGGGTGGAGCTGCATCGCACCTATTTGCGCGCAGCCGAACTGGGTCTCGATCGTGTCGCGGCCACCCTCGCCAGCGGGGGCCAGAACACCACGCCGTGGACCGTCGAGCAGGAATACGTCTACGTCCTCCTGATTCACCAGCTCAACACGGGAAACATGTCGCCGCCCCAGCTCGATTGGGCTACGTCACAGCTGCGGGCATGGAGCCGGCGACTGCAGGTGGATGCCGTACCTCGATCGCTCGAAGGATTTGTCGTCGATATCGCCGGCCGCGCCGGGTTGGTCCGGCGCACGGGCAACGATTCGGGTTCGATGTTGCGCTACGTCGATACCACGCCACTCACCGAGCAACTCGACCGAGCCGTCGCAGCCTTGCGGCAGGCAGAAAACACAGACCAGGGACCGGCGGCGCCGATCAACCAGCAGCGCATCGGCATTCTCGAAAAAGTGGCGCCTTCGGTCGCCCCCAACCTCAACGCCGAATTGCGCCGGGATCGACGTATCGAATGTGCGGTCACGGCGACCGTGCGCATAGGCCTGTCGCGAATCTGCCAGGAGCTCACGCAGAAGGACAATGGCATCGCCCTTGCGGAAGCCGGCAGCCTGCACGAGCAGATCGAGGTCTTTGCGGTTGCCGATGGTTCGCGTCCAAAGCCACGGCGCGTAGTCGAGGAGCACGATTCACTCGTCGCGAGTCTTTCGTCCTTCTCCGATCCGATGTGGCAGGTGCGCGACCGCAGCGTCGCCGGTCTGCGCATTGCGGCATCAGGCGGCATCGGCCAAAGCCTCGCATTGGGTGCGTTGGTCGCGGTTCGGCAGTCGGACATCAGCAACTGGGTGCTGGGCGTTGTGCGCCGGATGAGCAAGGTCAGCACCGACGAGGTCGAGGCTGGCATGTCGATTATCGCTGACCGCATTGTTGCGGTGACCCTGCACGCCGTCCGCCAGGCCAAGGACGACATGGGCTTCATCGTCGACGGTATCGACATCTCGACCATGGGTGCGCGTTTCCATGGACTGTATCTGCCGCCACCGTCACGACCCGACAAGCCGCTTTCGGTGAAGACGCTGATCATTCCCACGCAGGAATACAGCGAGGGTCGCAACGTGATTCTCACTACCGGGCGCTCGGTCTACACGGTGGCGCTGCGGCACCTGGTCGAACAGCGTGCTGAATGGAGCTGGGCAGCGATCCAGATCGTGGAGAAAAAAGCGCGCATTTGAGTTTGCTCGCGAACGCCCGACTGCGGCGCGCGCGATGCCCTTAAGCCATTCGTTTCTGTTTCCTACTCCGGCAAGGGCCGGAACTTAAGGGTCAATGAGCGCTGAAAGATGTCCGGGCGCTCCGGCCGTGGCAGCGGTGACGACTTGAGGATCGCCCGCGAAACCGCATCGTCATAGGCGCGCACGCCACTCGACTTGCGCAACTGCACGTCAATGATCTCGCCGGTGGGAAGCTGCACCACTTCGAATATTGCCTCCGGATTGCCATTGATGTCCGGCGGCACGATGACATTGCCCCTGACCTTGGCCTGAATGCTGCGCACCCAGTCGGCTTCGGCTTTGCCGCGTTGAGCGTTCTGCTGCGCGCGTGCCTGCGCGTCGCGGTCGGCCTTCGCACGGGTCTCGCCCTCGCGCTCCGCCTGGACGCGCATCGCTTCCGTCTCGCGCTGCTGGCGCGCGCGCGCCTCGGATTGCTTCTCCGCTGCCTTCTCGTCCTGCTTTTTCTTCTCGTCCAGCTTGCGGCGATCCTCGGCCTCCTGCTCCGCGCGCGCTTTCTTCTCGTCGTCCTTCCGCTTTGCTTCAGCAGTTTTCTTGCGCTCCTCTTCCTGTCGCGCCCGGAGCGCGATGTCCGCCGCACGCGGGTCGGGCGTCGCCGCCTTGGGTTCCGATGGAGGGGCAACCACTGATCTTGGCGGCACGGGTTGCGGCGCAGGCTGCGGCGCGGGTTGCGGAACAGGTGTCGGCGCCTGTGGAGTTGCGGTGTCGACGGCGGGCGTCTTGGTCGGCGGTGCGTACAACAAGGCGGTGACCGGTTCCGGCTTGCGGTTCTGCCAATGCACCGTGAACACGAGTACGGCGACAAACCCCAGCTGCACGAGCAGGGCCAGCCCCAGCGCCAGCCACTTGCCGGTGACCTTGCGAGGTGTGCGCGGTCGGTCGGATTTTTGCACCGGAACCTAACTGCCGGGCGGACGAGCGAGCAAGCCGACTTTTTTCACACCATTGCGTTGCAAGAGGTCGAGCACACCCAGCACGTCCTCGTAGCGCGCGCTCTTGTCGGCCGCGATGACGACGGGCTGTTCCTGCTTCGCCTGCTTGGCGACGATGCGCGCGACGAGGTCCTCGCGCGAGACGCGAACGGCAGGGCTGTTCGACGCCTGGTCGCGCAGCCAGAGCGTCATGTCATTGCGCAGCGTCACTTCAAACGGTTGCACGGGCGCCGTGAGCCTGCTCCCCACCGAAGGCAACTCAATTTCGCCTGGACTGACCAGTGGTGCCGTGACCATGAAGATCACGAGCAGCACCAGCATCACATCGATGTAGGGAACGACGTTGATCTGGTTGATCGTTTTGCGGGCGCGGCGCATGGACTATGAGGGGGTTATTCGCGGTGAAGGGCGGCCCGCATCTGCGAGAATGCGGGCCGCCATTTGGGGCGGCTAACGTAGTGAGCGTGGGTGTCGTTCATCTAGCTTTGACGCTGGAGGATGTTGGAGAACTCCTCGATGAAGGATTCGTAGCGGACCGCGAGCCGGTCGACGTCGTGCGTATAGCGGTTATAGGCGACTACTGCGGGGATGGCCGCGAACAGGCCGATGGCCGTGGCGATCAGGGCTTCCGCGATGCCTGGCGCCACGTTGGCGAGCGTAGCCTGGCTCACGTTGGCCAGGCCACGGAACGCATTCATGATGCCCCACACGGTGCCGAAGAGGCCGATGTACGGCGACACCGAGCCCACGGTGGCAAGTCCCGCGAGATGTCCTTCAAGCGCGTCGATTTCACGCTGGTAGGCGGCGCGCATCGCCCGGCGCGCACTGTCAAGCGTGACCACGGAGGAACTGCCCTGCTTGCGATGCTTCGAGAATTCGCGGAAGCCGGCGCTGAAGATGTGTTCCATCCCGCTGCCCGTGCGCGACTGGGACATGCGCTGGTAGAGGTCGACCAGGTCACCGCCTTTCCAGAATTCATCCTCGAACATGTCGGTCTCGCGCGCCGCCCGCCGCAGCTGGAACATCTTGAGGAATATCTGCCACCACGACCACAGCGAAAGGAAGACCAGAAGCGCGAGCACCGCCTGCACGACGAAGGATGCCTGCGTGATCAGCGTGATGAACGAGAGGTCGGTGTGCAGGTTCAAACTGATTTCTCCAAAGTCGTGACCAATGCCGTCGGCATGCGCACGGGCTGCCAGCGAGCGGCATCGAGACAAGCCAGCGTGATCACCGCGCTGGCCAGCACGTCGTCACCGCGACGCACATTCTGGCGCGCCTTGAGGGTCGCTGCCCCGAACTTCACCGGTTCGACTGATACGTCCAGTACATCGTTCAATCGCGCCGGCAGCCGGAAATCGATCTCGCAACGGTGGACGACGAACACGACGCCGTGCGCACGCTCGAAGGTCGCCAGCGGAAAGCCCAGGGCCTCCATCCATTCCGTACGTGCGCGTTCCATGAACTTCAGGTAGTTGGCGTAATAGACAACGCCGGCGGCATCGGTGTCCTCGTAGTAAACGCGCACGCCATGTGAAAAGGGTTTGTCGATCATTCCGTCGAGAACAGTTCGTTGCCACCGCTCGGCGGGGCGAGGCCGAAATGGCGATACGACAGCGCAGTGGCGATGCGACCGCGCGACGTGCGCTGCAGGTATCCTTGCTGGATCAGGAACGGCTCCAGCACGTCTTCGATGGTGTCGCGCTCCTCGCCAATCGCCGCAGCCAGGTTGTCCACGCCTACCGGTCCACCGTCGAATTTTTGAAGGACCGTCTGGATGAGCTTGCGGTCCATGACGTCGAGACCCGAGGCGTCGACGTCGAGCATCGACAACGCGGCGTCGGCCACTTCGCGTGTGATTTCGCCATCGGCTTTCACGTCCGCGTAGTCGCGCACCCTGCGCAGCAGGCGGTTGACGATGCGCGGCGTGCCGCGCGAACGACGTGCGATTTCCAGTGCGCCTTCCGGGTCGAGCACGATATGGAGCAGCGTTGCCGAACGCTTCACGATGCGGGTGAGCTCTTCCGCGGAGTAGAACTCGAGGCGGGCCACGATGCCGAAGCGGTCGCGCAGCGGATTGGTCAACATGCCCGCACGCGTGGTGGCGCCGACCAGCGTGAACGGCGGCAAGTCGAGCTTGACGCTGCGCGCCGCCGGGCCTTCGCCGATCATGATGTCGATCTGGAAGTCCTCCAGCGCCGGATAGAGAATCTCCTCAACGATCGGCGAGAGGCGGTGAATTTCGTCGATGAACAGCACGTCGCGCGGCTCGAGGTTGGTGAGCAGCGCCGCGAGATCCCCGGGACGCTCCAGCACGGGACCCGACGTCTGCCGCAGGTTGACACCCAATTCGTGCGCGATGATGTGTGACAGCGTGGTCTTGCCCAGGCCCGGCGGCCCGAACAACAGCACATGGTCGAGGGCTTCGTTGCGCTTCTTCGTCGCCGCGATGAAGATCGACAGCTGCTCGCGGATTTTCTCCTGCCCGACGTATTCGTCGAGTCCGCGCGGGCGCAGCGCACGCTCGATCACTTCCTCCTGCGCACCGGCAACCTTGGCGCCGATGACGCGATTGAGTTCGTCGTTCTCGATCATGGCGCCATTCTACGGCTAGTCATGCTAAGCCTTTGCCAGCAGCTTCAGCGCCTGCCGGATACCGTCGGCCACGGCCAACCCGTCAGGGAGACGCTTCACCGCGGCGACCGCTTCCTTGTCGCTGTATCCCAGCGCCAGCAACGCGTGCAAGATATCGCTCGATGCGGGCGGCGCCTTGAACACGCCGACGACGGCGGTGAGATCCGCGCCCAGCTTGTCCTTCAATTCGAGCAGCAGACGCTCCGCTGTCTTCTTGCCGATGCCGGGAATTCTTGTGAGTCGTCCGGTCTCCTGCATCGTCACGGCCTGCGCGAGCTCGGCGACCGACAATCCCGAGAGGACGGACAGCGCCGTGCGTGCGCCCACACCCGTGATCTTCAGAAGTTGCCGGAAGGCGCGGCGCTCGTTGTCGCTGCCGAATCCGAACAACAGGTGGGCGTCCTCGCGCACGACCAGATGCGTCCACAAGGTCACGCGCTCGCCCAAGCCGGGCAAGTTGTAGAACGTGCTCATTGGCACGTCGACCTCATAGCCCACGCCCTGAACATCCAGCAAGAGCTGGGGTGGATTTTTTTCGAGGAGGATGCCGCAGAGACGACCGATCATGATCTGCAATTATGGCACGGGGCTTGGGATCGGTTCGTCGCCGCACGGTGCTCGCGCATCCGACCAAGGGAGCGCGGAGCGGGCCACCCGGCCCGGGCTCAGGCTGCCGCCAATCATGTCGTCGGATGCGCGTTTCGCCGCGCGGCGGGCAGTCAACACACGACTACCCGCCGCGCGCCGCACGCATGGCGCCGACGGCGGCAGATTCGCCCTGGCCGGATGGCCCGCTCCGCGCCAACGTAACGCCACGGTTGCGAAATCGCAGCGGCTGGGGCCGCATGGATGCGCGCAGGTCGCGCCGGTCGTCGCGGGTGGCGCGGCTAGCGAAGTCTTGTGTTGACGAGCGCCGACGCGCCGGGTACCCGCAGGCCGGCTGCTTGCGACCGCCAAGCAACCGCGCGGCCCCAGCCGCTGTGATCACATCAGAAGAAGTCAGTGGGGGAGCAATGCGAAGTGCTCGCGCACGTCGTGCAGCGACGGCAGTACCAGCGGCTCGCGCGCAAGCAGGCCGGGCGAGGGTCCGTGCAGGTCGGGCACCATGATCGGTATCATGCCGGCAGCCAGCGCGGCGCGTACACCCGGCTCCGAATCCTCGAGCACCACGCAGTCGGCAGCGGCGACGTCGAGGCGTGCAGCGGCGAGAAGGAAAATGTCGGGTTCCGGCTTGCCGCGGTCCACCTCGTTGCCGCCGACGAGGATTGCAAAGCGCGCGAGCAGACCTTGTTTCGTCAATTGCGCTTCGGCGCGGTCGCGGCGCGTGGACGTTGCCACCGCGCGTACTACCTGTTCGCGTTCGAGCCAGTCGAGCAGTTCGCGCAGTCCGGGCTTCTGGGCGATGCCTTCGCGCGCGACGATGGCGTCGAACGTGGCCAGGCACTCCGCCGTGAGCTGTTCCACGGGATAGGCGGGGCCATACTGCGCGCGCAGCATTTCACGGCAATCGCGATAATTGCGACCGATCATCGAGGGCAAGAGGCCCAAGTCGAAATCGACGCCGATCGCTGCCGCTGCATCGCGCCACGTCCTTGGACCCAGCGACTCGGTATCGAGCATGAGGCCATCCATGTCGAAAATCACGGCCACCGGCCGCCGGATGGGCCGCCGCGCCTTCATCGCGGAAGTCGTCCGCGGCGCATCGAGCCGCCGGCACCGCGCAGCGCCCCGACGCCGGTGCTGCCATGCGCGTGGCAAATGGCGCAGGCCAGCGCGTCGGCGGCATCGGGTGTGGGCGTGCCGGACAGTTGCAGTAATCGCCGCACCATTTCCTGCACCTGGGTCTTCGCCGCGCGACCCTGTCCGACCACCGCCTGCTTGACCTGGCCGGCCGTGTATTCATGCACCGGAAGGCCGGCCAACACGGCGGCCGCGATCGCGGCGCCGCGCGCCTGGCCCAGTAGCAGCGTCGAATTCGGATTGATGTTCACGAACACCTTTTCCACGGCCACTTCGCCGGGCGACTCGATGGCGATGACGTGCGCCAGGTCGCGCGCAATGATGCCCAGTCGCACCGGGAGACTGTCACCACTCGCGCGTATGCAGCCACTGGTGACATAAGTGAGCGTGTTGCCTTGCTGGATGATGATGCCGAAGCCGGTGACGCGCAGTCCCGGGTCGATCCCGAGGATGCGTCGGGACGGCGGCGGCGCGGCCACGAGCGGTGCTAGCCTTCCGCGAGCAGTGCCGACGTGTAGACCTCCTGCACATCGTCGAGCGACTCGAGCGCATCGAGCAGTTTTTGCATCTTCGCGGCATCTTCGCCGGTCATTTCGACTTCCGTGGCAGGCTTCATCGTGACTTCGGCGAATTCGGCCTTGAAGCCGGCCTTGGCGAGCGCATCCTTGACGGTGACGAAGTCGTAGGGTCCGGTGACCACTTCGATGCTGCCGTCGTCATTGCTCAGAATGTCGTCGGCGCCGACGTCGAGCGCAGCTTCCATCAGCTTGTCCTCGTTGGTGCCCGGCGCGAACAGGATCTGACCGCAATGCTTGAACTGGAATGCCACGGAGCCATCGGTGCCGAGATTGCCGCCGTATTTGGAGAACGCGTGCCGGACATCGGCGACGGTGCGCGTCTTGTTGTCGGTCATGCAGTCGACGATTACGGCGGCACCGTTGATGCCATAGCCTTCGTATCGGATCTCTTCGTAGTTCACGCCCTCAAGGTCGCCCGAGCCGCGCTTGGCCGCGCGTTCGATCGTGTCCTTGGGCATGTTCTGGCTGTACGCCTTGTCCACCGCCAGGCGCAGCCGCGGGTTCATCGAAGAATCACCGCCACCTAAGCGCGCCGCGACCGTGATTTCCTTGATCAGGCGCGTGAAGATCTTGCCGCGCTTGGCGTCGGTCGCGGCCTTCTTGTGCTTGATGTTCGCCCATTTGCTGTGGCCGGCCATGGTGTTCCGCAGTCATGCATCGTCGAAGCGCAAATTATAACGTGGCCGCGGTGAACGGGCGCTAAATGAGTCCCTGTTGCGTGAGGAACTGCTGCAGCACCTTGAGACGCACGCCGGCATCGTTGATCTCGAGCATGCTCTGCTTGATGTGCAGCGGCAAAGGCAACAGTTCCGCCAGGCGATAGCCGACCCACGATGCATCACCGTAGTCGCGCTCCACTGGAAAATTCTGGGGGCCGACGCGACTGGCGATCAATTCGAGAAGGCTCGCGAGCGGGGCATAGGGCTCCGCGAGAGCCAGGGGCGGTTCCGCCGGGATGGGCGTCACCTCGCCCACGATGAGGCCGGAGGATTCGACGACATGGCCTTGCACCTGGAAGCGCGTCTCACCCTTGGTTGCGACATGCAGGATGCCAAGCTGCGGCACGTCGAAGTCGACGATGCGCGCCTGCGTGCCCACCTTGGAAAATTCGGGCTGGGAGCCGCGCGGTGTCGCGACCTCGTTTCCTTGCGTGATCAGGCATACGCCGAACGGACGACTGTCTTTGAGGCAAGTCTTCGCCATGTCGATGTAACGCTGCTCGAAAATCTTGAGCGGCAACAATCCGCCCGGGTACAGGACGGTTGACAGCGGAAACAGCGGCAGCGGCGTTGATTTTCGATTCACGGTTTGCCGACTCGTGGGTTGTGGTCTGGGTTGCCCGGGCGAACGGCCACATCAAACGGATCACACGACGGTAGTCGCAGGCGCTGCACGGTCCTCGCCCCAGCGGGGCACCAGATCATGGGGCACGGCCAATTGGTCGAGGACGCGCGCGACCACAAAGTCGACCACATCCGCGACGCTCTGCGGCCGCGTATAGAAGCCGGGCGCGGGCGGGAGGATGACCGCCCCGGCATGTGCAAGCTTGAGCATGTTGTCGAGATGAATCGCGGACAGCGGTGTTTCGCGCGGCACGAGGACGAGTGGCCGGCGCTCCTTCAACATGACGTCGGCGGCGCGCTCGATCAGGTTGTCGGCCAATCCGTGCGCGATCGCCCCCAGCGTTCCCATGCTGCACGGGCACACCGCCATGGCATCTGCGGGATTCGAGCCGGAGGCCACCGGCGCCAGCCAGTCTTCGCGCGCAAAAACACGCAGCTGCTCCTCGCGAGCACCATAGCGTGCGCTCAACATGCGTACCGCTTCACGCGGCTGCGTTGGCAACGTGAGATCACACTCCTGCTTGGCGACGATCTGGGCCGCGGGCGAATAGAGCAGGTAGACGCGGCATCCGGCAGCCAACAGGCACTCGAGCAGGCGCAGGCCATAAGGCATGCCGGAGGCGCCGGTGAACGCCAGCGTAATCACCGAACTGAGACCAGGACTGCGCGTCGAAACGTGGTTAGCTTGAGTATTCATCCTGCGAATTGTAGCGCCGACGAACCTTCAGCCCGCTCCACGGAACCGCGCCGCGGGTCGGTCAATCAGGGCGCGGAGCCCGTGGGCAGTTCGCGATGGCGCGTGAGCACCTGATAGCGTGATGAGAATGCACCCGCGAGGCGTTCTGCCAGGTACACCGATCGGTGCCGCCCGCCAGTGCAACCGATCGCCACCGTGAGATAGTTGCGATTGTCGCGCGCGTAGTCGGGCAGCCAGCTCGCGACAAAATGGTAGATGTCATCGTACATCCGCTCCACCTCGGGAAACGCCTCGAGGAAGGTCATGACAGCCGGATCCTTGCCGGTAAGTGGTGCGAGCGCGGGCTCGTAGTAAGGATTGGGCAGGCACCGGACGTCGAACACGAGATCGGCGTCCAGCGGGACGCCGTGCTTGAATCCAAAGGACTCGAGCAGGAGCGTGAGCTTCGACGGATCGACCGAAATGAAATCCTTGATCCAGCCACGCAGTGCCGCGGCGGACAAGTCGCTGGTATCGAAGGCGAAGCCCAGCTCCCGCGCATCCGCCAGCAACGCACGCTCGTACGTGATGGCCTCGGTCAGGGTCCGCAGATCGTTCGAGAATGGATGCCGGCGGCGGGTTTCCGAAAAGCGCTTGACCAGCGTGTCGGTCTTTGCGTCGAGATACAGGAAGCGCACGGTCCAGCCGGTGCGCCGGATCGTTTCGATAGCACCTTCAAGCCCGGGCAGGCCGGGACCTGTCTTGACGTCGAGCGCGACCGCGACTCGGTGCTGGTCGCTGCGCGCCAGGTACGCGGCGGTCTCGGGCAACAGCGAGGGTGGCAGGTTGTTGACCGCGTAATAGCCGGCGTCTTCGAGTGCGGCGAGCGCCACGCTCTTGCCCGAGCCCGACACGCCGCCGATCAGGAGCAGGTCCATGGACTTAGGTCAGTTCCCGCTCAGTTTCCACTCAGTTTCCCTCTTCCATCAGCTTCTGTTGCCGCTCGATGAACTCCTTCGTGCTGTCGATGCCGCGCTGGTTCAGCACGAAATTGCGCACGGCGGCCTCGACCAGTACCGCGAGGTTGCGTCCGGCGGCGACCGGAATAGTGACCTTGCGAATGGGTACGGAAAGCACGTCCTGGTAGGTCGCGTTGACCTGAAGGCGGTCGAGTTCGGTGAATCCTTCGTGGCCGTGATCCTCCAGGTGGACCAGTAGTTTCAGAAGCTTGCGTGGGCGCACGGCAGTCTCGCCGAAGATCGTGCGGATGTTGAGCACGCCGATGCCGCGCACTTCGAGGAAGTCACGCAATACGGCTGGGCAGCGGCCCTCGATGGTGTCCGGCGAGATGCGGAACAGTTCGACGATGTCGTCGGCGACCAGGCCGTTGCCGCGCGAGATGAGTTCTAAGGCCAATTCGCTCTTGCCGATGGCCGATGCGCCAGTGATCAGCACGCCCATCTCCAGCACGTCGAGGAACACGCCATGCAGTGTCGTCGACTCGGCCAGCACCCGCGCGAGATAAAGCCTGAACACATCGACGATGTGCGGGGAGGGCTGGGAGGATGTGAACACCGCAATGTGATGCTCATTGCACAACTGGAGCAGGTGCGGAGGCATTGTCTCGTCACTGGCGACGACGACCCCAACCAGCTCGGTGGTGAACAGGCGGTCGAAGGAGCGTTGCAGCTCCTCCTCCGGCAAAGCGCGCAGGTAGGCGGCCTCCGCCGCCCCCAGAATCTGCATGCGGAACGGATGGATGAAGTTCATGTGCCCGACCTGTCCCAGCGTGGGCTTCAACGCGGAATCGCCCGTCAGCACCCGGCTGCCACCCTGCATGCCGCCATGCCACACGAGCCCCAGCCGCTCGCGATTATCGTCGAACAGGCGCTCGACGCTGACCTGTCGCATGTCAGCGCCGTCGCTTATCACGGCAAGGGCCAGTCGCGGAAAACCGACGCGAGTTCAGTGGCACTGGTCGCAGCTGAGAGCTGGTCGCGGAACGCGCGGTCCGAAAACATCTGCGCCAATTCCGACAATAACTGAAGATGCAGGTCGGTGGCCTTTTCGGGCACAAGCAGCACGAATACCTGCGAGACCGGCTTGGCATCGGGGGCGTCGAAGGGTATGGCGGTCTTCAGGCGGGCGAATGCGCCGCGCGCCTCCTTCAGGCCGCGAATTCGTCCGTGCGGGATGGCGATGCCTTGACCCAGTCCGGTGGAGCCCAGTTTTTCGCGTGCGGCAAGGCTTGCCGAAATGGTCTGCGCGTCGAGCGAATCGCTGGCGGCAAAGAGTTTGCCGGCCTCCTCGAACAGGCGTGGCTTGGTCGACACGTCGAGATCGAGCGCGATGTTGGCCGCGGGCAGCAGTTCGGCAATTCGATTCATTGGCTAGGAAGATACGGTGGGAGGTGCATTCAATCCACGATGCTTCAATCCGCGGGTCCGGGTCCCGGTTCAGAGGCTGCCAGCGAACGCTCGATGGTCTCGCGATCCACCCGATGCGCGGACTGTTTCTCCTTGTATTTGACAACCATCCGGTCGAGCTTGTCGATCAGGGAATCGATGGCCGCATACATGTCGGGTTCAGTCGACTCGGCATGGATCTCCCGGCCGCGAACGTGTACGTTGGCCTCCACCTTTTGTCGCAACTTGTCCACTGACAGCACCACGTTCACATCGATCACATGATCGAAATGTCGCGTCACGCGCTCCATTTTTGCCACCACGTAGGCACGGATCGCGGGCGTGATTTCCAGGTGAATGCCGGTGAGATTCAAATTCATCGAACGCTCCTCTCTTGTTGCACTCAAAGCTGCTGCTTCTGCGCAGCAGGCTTAGTGCGCCGGGCTACCAGGTGACGTCCACCTAGATAGCCTTGCGCAGATTGATGGGAGGAATCGACAACGCCTCCCGGTACTTGGCAATGGTACGGCGAGCGACAATGATGCCTTGTTCGCCCAGGACATCGGCAATCCGGCTGTCGGTCAGCGGCGCTTTTGCGTCTTCTGCCGCAACCAGCTGCTTGATCAGCGCCCGAATGGCGGTAGCTGAGGCAGCGCCGCCGGAGTCCGTCGCGACATGGCTGCCGAAAAAGTACTTGAGCTCGAACGTGCCGCGCGGGGTCAGCATGTACTTTTGCGTGGTAACCCGCGAAATCGTCGACTCGTGCAGCGTAAGCATGTCGGCGATTTCGCGCAGCACCATCGGGCGCATCGCGACTTCGCCATGTTCGAAAAATCGGCGCTGGCGCTCGACGATGGCCTTGGCCACGCGCAGGATCGTGTCGAAACGCTGCTGCACGTTGCGGATCAGCCACTTGGCTTCCTGCAGATGGGCTGCGAGCTGCTGGTTGGATGACTCCCGGTTTCGGGTAAGGATGTCGGCGTAGATCCGGTTCAGCCGCAACTTGGGCATGGCGGCTTCGTTGAGCGAGGCTACCCACTGTCCGCGGACCTTGCGCACGATGACATCGGGGATGACGTAGTTTGCCTCGTCCTTCGAGAATGCGGAGCCTGGGCGTGGCGTCAAGCTTCTGATCAGTTCCCGGATGGACTTGACGCATGCGTCATCGCAATGCAGGACGCGTTTGAGCTTGGTGAAATCGCGGCTGGCGAGTAAGGGCAGGTGGCCCTCGACGATTTTCAGCGCCTCGGTGCGAAACGGGGTAGATGCCGGCAGCAGTTTCAGTTGCAGCGCGAGGCACTCGGCGGGGTCGCGCGCGCCCACGCCCGCGGGTTCGAAACTCTGCAGGTACTTGAGTCCGATCGTCAGCTCCTCGGGTTCGAGCGCGTCGTGCTCCGAGAACATGTCGGCGATTTCCTCGAGTGTCGACGCGAGATAGCCGTCGTCGTCCAGTGCGTCGATCAATGCCGCGACGACCTGGCGATCGCGCAGGGGAACGTTGAGGAGCGCCAGCTGGCTCATCAGGTGGTCGCGCAGCGAACTGGTTGCAATTTGCTGCGGCGTGAAGTCGTCGTCCTCGTTGGAACTGCCGCTTCCGCCGCCCCAATCGCCATCGGTGCCGCCACCGCCATAGTCCGAGAAATCCGTTACGTCGGGCAGGTCGTCGCGCGTCGGCGCGACGTCGGCGCCTTGCATGGCTTCGGATTCTCCTCCGCCTTCGCTTCCACCGTCGCCACCGCCCTCACTGCCTGTCTCATTTCCAACATACGTGTCGCCATCACCTTCGTCGCGGCTGACGCGCTCGCTCGTGACAGGTCCCGGCGCGGTGCCGGCCACCTGGTATTCCTGCGGTGGGGAATCCTCGTCGCCATCCTCGCGTTCGAGCAGCGGATTCTCCTGCAGCATCCGGTCGACTTCGGCATTGAGCTCGAGCGTGGACAGCTGGAGCAGCCGTATGGACTGCTGCAACTGCGGAGTCAGCGTGAGGTGCTGGGTTAGCTTGAGCTGGAGCGTCTGCTTCATTGCGCGTCGATGCTGACGTCAGAGGCGGAAGTGTTCGCCGAGGTATACCTTGCGAACGTCTTCATTATAGACAATCTCGCCCGGCGCGCCGGAGGCAAGCACCCGGCCCTCGTTGATGATGTAGGCGCGGTCGCAGATGCCGAGCGTTTCGCGCACGTTGTGATCGGTGATCAGCACGCCGATGCCGCGCTCCTTGAGGAAGCCGATGATCTTCTGGATATCGAGCACGGCGATTGGGTCGACCCCCGCGAAGGGCTCGTCCAGCAGGATGAAGCGCGGCCGGGTGGCGAGCGCGCGCGCGATTTCACAGCGCCGCCGCTCGCCGCCCGAAAGCGAGATGGCAGGGGCGTCCGCCAGATGCGAAATCGACAGGTCTTCGAGCAGCGCATCGAGCCGGTTGGACAGCGTATCGGCGTCAAGGTCCTGCAATTCGAGAATGGCGCGCACGTTCTCGGCTACCGTCAGCTTACGGAAAATCGACGCTTCCTGCGGCAGATAGGACAGGCCGCGACGTGCGCGCCTGTGAATGGGCAGCCGCGACAGGTTCTCGCCGTCGAGCTCGATGCGCCCCCCATCGGCAGAGATCAATCCGACGATCATGTAGAAGCAGGTGGTCTTGCCCGCGCCGTTGGGTCCCAACAATCCGACGACCTCGCCGCTGGCTACATCGAGCGAGACGTCGTGGACGACTGTGCGCGCCTTATAGCTCTTCCTTAATTCCGCCGCCGACAGCTTGCTCATTTCACGGGCGCCAGGTCTCCGGACGGTCGCAGCGTCAATGGCACGGCGGGTTTCTCCGTGGTGCCTTTGCCCTTGTTCTTGGCGGCGGCACTAATGTCCTTGGTGGCGTCGGACTTGTCCTTTGCGGCCGGCTTGTCGCCCTTGTCCTCACTGCGCGGCTGGAACGTGCCGCGCACGCGCGCGCCGGGCGACGTTTCGCCGGCCGCCGGCGGCTTTGCGTCGGGACGGCCCTCGGCCGTGAATTTTTCGGTCGCCGCGCTATAGGTAATGTAGTTACTGCGAATCTCGTCGCCGGCTTTCTTCAGGAGTGCATTCTCGAACAGCTCGATGAAGCGCTTTTCCCCGTCGTACACGATACGCTGGGCGTAACCCTCGTAATAGTCGTCGGCGCCGTCCCGCTTCTCGCGAAAGCGGACCGGATTCCCATAGGCCGTGGCCGACAGCGAGTTGTCTGCATTCTGCTTGAACGTCACGCGGTCGGCCTTGATGGTCATGGTTCCTTGCGTGATGATGACATGGCCCGTGAGCTCTCCGGTCTTCGTGTCTGCGTTGCCGCCGCCGGTGTCGCCCTGGAATTCGATATTCTTTTCGCGATCCGCCTTTTCCGCATTGACCGGACCGACGCAGCACAGGGCAAGGCTCAGCAGGGAGACAACAGACGCAATCCTGTGGCGAACGTGGGAAGTCGCTGTCATCTTCGGCTATTTCCTGGGTTCCATGTGTCCGCTGATGCCGGACTTGAATTTGATGGTCTTGGCCCCGCTGTCGGCCTCCATTCCAGTCGCGTTGATTATCCCACGGGGGTCGATGATCGTCACCGCCTTGTCCGTGGTCGCCAATTGCTTGTTGGGCATCACATGCAGGTATTCGGTGGTCAGCGTGAGCGGACCGGACGCCTGTTCCTTGGCGGTGGCAACTGTCGCTTCCCGCACTGCGCGTACATGTCCCTTGAAATAGACGTTTTCACGATCGCCCGTGAGTGTCGCCTCTGTCGCCGTAACCTTGACCGGCGGCTTGCCCGCGCGCGTTTCCGCGAGGGCAACATCGCTGAATACCGTCGTCAGATCATCGGGGAAGTGTTCCGCGCGACGCGCCGAGAGCAACTGCAGCGGACGCCCATCCGGATCGAGCTTCAAGACCCGGACGCCCTCGACGATGATGTCCGGGTCATGCCGCGCGGAACCGTCGCGGCGCGGTGCCGGCGTCTGCACTTGCGCATCGAGCCAGTATGTTAGTGCGGCTAATCCGCCCAACAACAGCACTGGCGACCAGGACGTCGCGCGGTCCAGCCAGCTGCGATTGGGGCGGGTGTCGGCCATCAGGTTTGCAACGGTTCGGGTTCTGCGGTTTGGGGCTTCAGGCCGCGCGCGGCGGCGGGATCGCCGGGTCGCGATGCCGGCCCTGCGCCGCCAGGATGAAGTCGGCCAGTTCGCGCACCGCACCGGCACCTCCACTGCGTGCCGTGACGTAGTGCGCATGTTCGCGAACCGCGGGCGGCGCATGCGGAACGGTGATTGCGAAACCGCAAGCGTGAAAAATGGCCAGATCCGGAAGATCGTCGCCAATGTGCGCGCAGTCCTCGGCGGCGAGTCCCAGCTGAGTGCGCAATGCGTCCCAGGGCGCATGCTTTTCGGTCGCGCCAAGGACGACATGAACAACATTGCAGCGGCGCGCGCGATGCGTCACCGCGGGCGCCTTACTGCCGGTAATCCAGGCGACGGTAATTCCCGCCTCCTGCAGGAGGCCGATGCCGACGCCGTCGAGCGCGGAATAGGCCTTGGTTTCATGGCCATGGTCGTCGACGTAGATGGTGCCGTCGGTCAGCACGCCATCGACGTCGCAGGTGAGCAGGCGCACCCGGCGCGCGCGCGCAACGACATCATTGGGCGATTGACTCTGCAGATGCGTCTGCAATCCGGATTGCAAGGGATCGGGCATTTGCGTCGGCACTACACGATACGCGCGCGAAAGAGGTCGTGCAGATGCAGCGCGCCGATCAACTTGCGCTGCGCGTCGACGACCAGCAGCTGCGAAACTTTAGGCCCCGATTCCATGATGTCCACGCAGTCGACCGCAAGCCTGTCCGCGGTGATCGTGCGCGGCGAAGGCGTCATTACGTCGGCAACCTTGACCGCCGCGACATCGCGGGTGCGGTCCAGGCAGCGGCGCAGATCGCCATCGGTGAAGATTCCAGCGATGCGGCCGTCGCCGTCCACGACCGCCGTCATGCCCATGCCCTTGCGGCTCATCTCGAGGATGGCATCAGCCAGCGTCGCCGTGAGCGGGGAGATGGGCAGCGCGCCGCCCGTGCGCATTACGTCGGCGACCCGCGTCAACAGTCGCCGTCCGAGCGCCCCGCCCGGATGCGAGCGCGCGAAATCCTCAGCGGAAAAGCCGCGGGCATCGAGCAATGCCAATGCCATTGCGTCGCCGAGCGCCAGGGCTGCGGTGGTGCTCGCCGTTGGCGCGAGGCCCAGGGGACAGGCTTCGACATCCACCGCCGCGTCCAGGTGGACGTCGGCGGCTTGGGCGAGCGAGCTGTCTTCGTTGCCGGTCAGTGCAATAAGCCGCGCACCTTCGCGCTTGAGATGGGGAACCAACGCGACCAGTTCGTCGGTTTCGCCGGAATTGGACAGCATCAGGACGATATCGTCGGGCGTGATCATGCCGAGGTCGCCATGCGACGCGTCGGCCGGATGGACAAAGAATGCAGGCGTGCCCGTGGATGCGAGCGTGGCCGCGAGCTTGCGGCCGATGTGCCCCGACTTGCCGATTCCGGAAACGACGATTCGACCGTGGCAGTTGAGAATTAACGCCAATGCCGCAACGAAAGGATCGCCCAGTCGCGCCGACAACGCCGTGATTGCCCTGGCCTCGGTCGCTAGCACGTCGCGCGCCAGCGCAAGTGCGCGCGCAGGATCGACGGCGAGCATTGCCTTTCCGGGCCGAGGTTCATTTCGCGCGTTCACCGGACAAGTATAGCTTTCTGCCCCAAATGGGCGCTTCGCCCGGTTTTTCCAATGGTGTTCAACACAAACGGCGAAGGGCCGTCCGGAGCCATCCGTCTTTATTTCAGATTTTCATCGGGACAAAGTATCGTACGAGGCAAGGTTTTTGTGCCGACCGAAATTCTGTCACGTACCTTTGATGCCCGATACCTTAAAACTGATATTGATTTTGCTCGCGGCGGCGGTCGTCGTCGTCGTGGTGTGCCGGTTGATCCGGTTGCCGGCGATCCTGGGATACCTGCTGGTGGGGATTTCCGTGGGTCCGCACGGTTTGGCATGGGTGCCCGACGCCGCCGACACGCGCGAGCTTGCCGAATTCGGCATTGTCTTCCTCATGTTCTCGGTGGGCCTGGAATTCAGCCTGCCGCATCTGCGATCGATGCACCGTGCGGTTTTCGGGCTGGGTCTCGCCCAGGTCGCGATAACCACGGCCGCCGCCATGGCCGCGCTGCATCTGCTCGGCTATGGCTGGAAGCCGGGGCTGGTGCTGGGCGGCGCGCTGGCGATGAGTTCCACTGCCATCGTCACCAAGATGCTTGCCGAGCGCATGGAACTGGGCTCGCACCACGGCCGCGACAGCATGGGGATCCTGCTGTTCCAGGACCTGGCCGTGGTCGCGTTCCTGATCATCATTCCGTCGCTGGGCAAGGCGGGCGGCGAAATGGCGATGGAACTCTCCATGGCTGCGATCAAGGCGGCCATCGCATTGACGCTGATCCTCTTCTTTGGCCAAAGGCCGATGCGCGCATGGTTCCATGTGGTCGCACGGCAGCGCTCGTCCGAATTGTTCGTATTGAACGTGCTGCTGGTGACGCTGGGCTTGGCCGGATTGACGGCGGCGCTCGGGTTGTCGCTGGCACTGGGTGCGTTCCTCGCGGGCATGCTGATCGCGGAAACCGAATATCGCTACCAGGTCGAGGAGGACATCAAGCCCTTCCGCGACGTGCTCCTGGGACTATTCTTTATCACGGTCGGCATGGCGCTTGACCTGTCGGTGGTGCTCGCGCACCTGGGCCTGGTGATGCTATTGCTGGTGGTGCCGGTTTTCGCCAAGTTCGCACTCATCGTCGCGCTCGCGCGCGGGTTCGGCTCCCCATTGTCCACGTCGCTGCGCACCGGCTTTTATCTGGCGCAGGCGGGTGAACTGGCGCTGGTGATGCTGGCCATGGCTGTGGGACATTCGCTGATTCCGATGGAACTCAAGCAGCCGGTACTCGCCGCGATGATCCTGTCCATGTTGTCGGCGCCGATCGTCATTCAATATGCCGAGCCGATCGTGCGCAAGTTGACGGCCAACGACTGGCTCGCACGCGCGGCGCAGGTCACGCAGATCGCCGCCAAGACGATGTCCCGGCAGGATCACATCATCATTTGCGGCTACGGCCGCAGTGGCCAGAACCTCGCGCGCCTGCTCGAGGCGGAGGACATCCCATACCTGGCGCTCGATTCCGATCCGGAGCGCGTGCGCGAAGCGGCGGCGGATGGCGGGATCGTCGTCTATGGTGACGCCAGCCGGCGAGAGGCGTTGTCGGCGACCGGACTGGCAAAAGCCAAGGCGCTCGTGATCACGTTTGCCGATATCCCCGTTGCCCTGAAGATCTTGCACCTGGTGCAGGAACTTCGCCCGGAGTTGCCGGTGATCGTGCGCACGCTGGACGACAGCGAGCTGCCCAAGTTGCTGGATGCCGGGGCGACCGAGGTCGTGCCCGAGGTGCTGGAGGGAAGTCTCATGCTGGCATCGCACTCGCTGCTCCTCGTCGGGGTCCCGCTGAACCGCGTGTTACAGCGCATCGGGGCGATTCGCGAGGCGCGCTACGGCTTGTTTCGCGGCTTCTTTCACGGCGCGACGGACACCGCGGATGCCGCCGATAACTTGCAGTCGCGACTGCATTCGATCGTGTTGACACAGGGCGCGCGCGCTGTGGGCCTTACGTTGGCGGAGCTCGATCTGGGACCGCTGGTGGAAGTCACCGGTGTGCGCCGGCGCGGCGCCCGTTCACAGCGACCGGACCCGGACTTTCGCTTCGACGTCGGCGACGTACTTGTATTGCTGGGCAAGCCCGAAAGCCTCATGCAGGCCGAGCAACGGCTGTTGCAAAAGAGTCGCTCCAAGCCTACCTGAAGCCCACGGAGGCCAACGGAGGAGGCCAACGAAGTCCACGGCGCTGGACACGGAACGCTAAATGACCGCGGGTCATTGCGGCGGCCGCGACGCAAAGGCTACAATCCGGGTCCCCCTTTGTAGTGGATCCTTCGCTTGACCGCCACATCAACACCGCCCGCTGCCGCGGCCGCCCGTGATATCGACAACGCCGTTGAACTGACGGGCGTCACCTATGGCTACGACCCCAGCCGGCCAGTATTGCGGGGCATCGACATGGCGATCCCGCGCGGCAAGGTGGTCGCGATCATGGGCGGGTCGGGCTGCGGCAAGACAACAATTCTGCGCTTGATCGGCGGCCAGTTGCGGCCACAGGCCGGGCGCGTTCTGGTGGAAGGTCAATCGGTGCCCGACCTCGATCGAGAAGGTCTTTTTGCGCTGCGGCGCAAGATCGGCATGCTGTTCCAGTTCGGCGCACTGTTCACCGACATGACCGTTTTCGAGAACATCGCATTCGCGTTGCGCGAACATACCAACCTGCCCGACGAGCTGATCCGCGATCTGGTGCTCATGAAACTCAACGCGGTCGGCTTGCGCGGCACGGCGCAGTTGCTTCCCGCGGAGCTATCCGGCGGCATGGCGCGCCGCGTGGCGCTGGCGCGCTCCGTCGCGCTGGACCCGATGCTGGTGCTCTACGATGAGCCATTCGCCGGCCTTGATCCCATTTCGCTGGGCGTGGTCGGGCAGTTGATCCGGGAACTTAACGACGCGCTGGGAATCTCTTCCGTCGTGGTCACACACGATGTCTACGAATCGCTGAAAATCGTCGATTACCTGTACTTCGTCTCCGAAGGTCGCATCATTGCGCAGGGAACACCGGAGGAGGTTCGCGCGTCGGCGGACCCCTTCGTGCGCCAGTTCGTTGACGGCGCGCCCGACGGCCCCGTTCCGTTCCACTATCCGGCGCCCGCATTCGCCGATGAGCTTGCCGTCCATGCCCGCTGACGCACTCGCCAGCGGTTTGCGTCGTGTCGGCGCGGGCGCCATTACCGCGATCAGACGCGTTGGCTTTTCCACGCGATTTTTCATGGCCGTCCTGGCCCATACGCCGGCTGCGTTCCGGCGCATGCGCCTTACGCTTCGCGAAATCTACTTTGCCGGCGTGTTGTCGCTTGTGATCATCATGGTGTCGGGACTTTTTGTCGGGATGGTGCTTGGCCTTCAGGGTTACGACTCGCTCAACAAATATGGCGCGGGCGAATCCCTTGGCGTATTCGTCGGCCTGTCGCTGGTGCGGGAGTTGGGACCAGTCGTGGCCGGCCTGTTGTTTGCGAGCCGCGCCGGCAGCGCGATCACGGCGGAAATCGGGCTCATGAAGACCACCGAGCAACTGGCGGCGATGGAAATGATGGCGGTCGACCCGCTGGCGCGCATCGTTGCACCCCGTTTCTGGGGTGGCGTCATCTCCATGCCGCTGCTCGCCGCACTGTTTTCGGTCATGGGCGTCTTCGGTGCCTATTTGGTCGGTGTCCGACTGATTGGCGTGGACAGTGGCGCGTTCTGGGGAAACATGCGGGCTGCCATCGATTTCTGGCCCGATGTCACCAATGGCATCATCAAGAGCGTGGTCTTCGGTGTCGCTGTCAGCCTGATTGCGGTCTTCGAGGGCTACGATGCGAAGCCGACCGCCGAGGGTGTGTCCTCGGCCACCACGCGTACCGTGGTCGGCGCTTCGCTGGCGATCCTCGCGCTTGACTTCATACTCACGGTATTCATGTTCAGGGGAATAGGCGCATGAATCGCTCTGCGATCGACCTTTGGGTCGGCATTTTTGTCACGATCGGGCTCGCCGCGGTCGTTTTCCTGGCGCTCAAGGTTGGCAACCTGACGTCGCTCAATACCGTGCCGAGCTACCGGCTCGAAGCGCGCTTCGACAACATTGGGGGCCTGAAACTCCGGGCGCCGGTCAAGGCCGCAGGCGTGGTGGTGGGACGCGTGGACGGCGTCAGGCTCGATCCCAAGACCTACGAAGCCGTCGTTTCGCTGAAGATCGACAACGGCTTCCAATTCACCAAGGATTCGATCGCGTCCATTCTCACCTCGGGCCTGCTAGGTGAGGTCTATATCGGTATCGATGTCGGTGGGGATACGGCCATGCTGGCCGATGGCGCGACCATTGCCAAGACGCAATCGGCCGTCGTCCTCGAAAAGTTGATCGGTCAGTTCATGTTCGACAAGGCAAGTAACGGAGGCACCAGATGAAGGTGCACACCGTCATCTCGCTCGGTGTGGCGCTGCTGCTGACCGCGTGCGCGAGCACGCCGGGCCGAGTGGACGATCCGCTCGAGCCCGTAAATCGGGCGATGTACGCGGTCAACAAGCCGATCGACGATCACGTTTTCAGGCCCATTGCGCAGGCGTATGTCGACTATGTGCCCAAGCTCGTTCGCCAGGGCGTGTCCAACGTGTTCGGCAACATCGACGACCTGTTTTCCGGAGTCAACGGCCTCCTGCAGGGCAAGACCGAGAAGGCCGGCAATGATTTCGGTCGCGTGCTGGTCAACATGTGGGGATTGGGCGGCCTGATCGACATCGCCACGGACTTGGGCATACCCAAGGGCAACGAGGACTTCGGCCAGACGTTTGGCTACTGGGGTATTCCGCAAGGTCCCTACCTGTTCATTCCGCTGTGGGGGCCGACGACGGTGCGCGACGGCACGGGGAGCCTGATCCGGATCTACTTCGGTCCCGTCGGCTACATACCGGATGTGGTTGTGCGTAACGTCATCTACGGCATCGGCGCGGTCGATCTTCGCGCCAACGCGCTGGGCGCCACGTCGCTGATCGACCAGGCGTCGCTGGACCCCTATACATTCGTGCGTCGCTCGTATCTGCAAAAACGCGAATACGACGTTTACGACGGCAAACCGCCGCCACCCAAGGAAGATGAATGATGTCCCGAATAAAATTTCGAAATATCGGCGCGGCATTGCTGCTCGCCGCCGCGTTGCCTGTACTCGCGCAGGAGGCGCCGGACGTGATGTTGAAGCGCGTAGCAGGCGACGTCATGCAGATCATCAAGTCGGACCCCAAGGTGCAAGCCGGCGATCAGCAGCGGATACGCGAGGTGATAGAGACCAAGCTCCTGCCCAATTTCGACTTCGACCGGATGACCGCGCTGGCGATGGGCCGCAACTGGGCGAAGGCCTCGCCCGAGCAGCAGAAAGTGCTGATCGATCAATTCCGTGCGCTGCTCGTCCGGACTTATTCCGGCGCGCTGTCCCAGTACCGTGACCAGACGATCGACTACAAGCCGCTGCGCGCCGATCCCGCAGCGATCGACGTCACCGTGCGCACTGAAGTGATACGGTCCGGGCAGGTTCCGGTGCAGATCGACTACAGCATGGCCAAGACGCCGGCCGGCTGGAAGGCCTATGACGTCATCGTCGGCGGTGTTTCGCTGGTCACCAACTATCGCGACGAGTTCAACGAGCAGATCAAGAGCGGTGGCGTCGATGGCCTGATCAAGACGCTGAGCGACAAGAACAGCAAGGGCGCACCGGGCAAGGCATGATTGCCTGCGCACCCGCGTCTTTGGAGGGTGGCTTCGCGGCGACGGGCGAGGGCTGGACCTTTGCCGGCGCGCTGAATTTAATGGACGCCTTGGGCGTTTTCGAGGCCAGCCGCGCATTGGCGCTGCCGGCCTCAGGCATCGTCGACCTGTCGGGTCTCCAGCAAGCCGATTCGTCGGCGCTCGCGGTGATGCTGGCGTTGAAGCGCCGCGCTGTCGCAGAAGGCGCGAAGCTCGGCTTCGTGGCCATTCCTTCCGGCATCCAGGCACTCGCGCACGTCTACGGCGTCGAAGAATTGTTGGCCGGCTGACATTCGAGCGATAGCCGCCGGGCGCCCTTTCGCCCTCAACCGTTGACCACGGAAATTTCATGCTAGCCGTCGATGTGATAGACGTCGCGCGCAGCTTCGGCAGCGTGCAAGCGCTGGCCGGCGTGGATCTCGCGGTCGAGGAAGGCGAATTTTTCGGCCTGCTGGGTCCGAACGGCGCGGGCAAGACCACGCTCATTTCTGTCCTGGCCGGCCTCACCCGTGCCGATCGCGGCACCGCGAGGATACTGGGGCACGATGTCGTCACCGACTATCGCCAAGCGCGGCGCAACCTCGGTGTCGTGCCGCAGGAATTGGTATTCGATCCCTTCTTTACCGTGCGCGAAACCCTCGAGATGCAGGCAGGCTACTTCGGCTTGCGCAACAACAACTCGTGGATCGACGAAATCCTGCACCACCTGGACCTGACCGCAAAGGCCGGCGCCAACATGCGCTCGCTCTCCGGCGGGATGAAGCGAAGGGTCCTGGTCGGACAGGCGCTGGTGCACAAGCCACCGGTGATCGTGCTGGACGAACCGACCGCTGGCGTCGACGTCGAATTGCGACAGAGCCTGTGGGGTTTCATCCGCAAGCTCAATCGCGACGGCCATACGATCATCCTTACCACCCACTATCTTGAAGAAGCGGAAGCGCTATGCGGGCGTATCGCGATGCTCAAGGCGGGCAAGGTGGTTGCGCTCGATACCACCCAGAATCTGCTGGCGCAGTTTGCCGGGTTGACTGTACGGTTGACGGCGTCGCGCGTGCCCGCCGCGTGGCAGGCGCGCGTGATCAAGCAGGATGCGGGCGTGTTCCAGATCCGTCTCGACAGCTATTCGGAACTTGAAGCGCTGCTCACTGCGTTGCGCCAGGACGGCATCGCCATCGTTGAACTGGCTCTGGCCGAAACCGACCTTGAGCAGGTTTTCCTGCGCATCATGAAATCCCCAGCGACAGAACCGGCATGAGCGGCGAACGGCCGTCCCGATCCGCGATCCGCGCCCCCTTGGGCGGAAGCGTAGCGGACTCATTGCCGAATGACGCCAAAAGCGGGGGGGTCAACATCGAGGGGCATGGCTGGCTCACGCTGCTCTACAAGGAGCTGCTGCGGTTCTGGAAGGTAAGCCTGCAGACGATCGCGGCGCCGATCTTGAGCGCACTCCTGTACCTGCTCATCTTTTCCCATGTGCTGGAGGGCCGCGTGTCGGTGTTCGAAGGCCGCGTGACCTACACGGCATTCCTGGTGCCGGGTCTGGTGATGATGGCGGTGCTGCAGAATGCGTTCGCCAATTCGTCATCGTCGATGATCCAGTCCAAGGTGACCGGCAACCTCATCTTTGTCCTGTTGACGCCGCTCTCGGCGGAAAATCTCTTCGCGGCCTACGTGCTGGGTGCCATGGTGCGCGGCCTGGTGGTGGGCCTCGGCGTGTTCGCGGTGACGGTTGGTTTCAATCCGTCGCTCCTGGCGATGCCACACCCGTTGTGGGCCATCGCTTTTGCGCTGATGGGCAGTGCGATCCTGGGCACGCTCGGTCTGATTGCCGGAATCTGGGCCGACAAATTCGACCAGCTATCGGCGTTCCAGAACTTCGTCATCATGCCGCTCACCTTTCTTTCCGGTGTTTTTTACTCCATTCACTCGCTGCCGCCGTTTTGGCAGGCGTTGTCGCATTGGAATCCGTTCTTTTATATGATCGACGGCTTCCGGTATGGATTCTTCGGTGTATCGGACGCATCCCCGTGGACCAGTTTCGCCATCGTCGTCGTATTTTGCGCAACTCTCTCGGCGATCGCGCTGGTCATTCTCAAGCGTGGCTGGAAGCTGCGCCACTGAGTTACGCAACGATGTTGCGCCACTGAGCAAGGAAACCCCAATGGTCACACCCCAATCCATCAAGCAATCGATCGAAGCGGGCATCGCTTGCCACCACGTCGAGGTCGCCGGCGACGGCCAGCACTGGGAGGCGGTGATTGTCTCCTCCGCGTTCGAAGGCCTGTCGCGAATCAAGCAGCATCAGCTGGTCTACGCCGCGATGGGCGATCGCATGCGCGAGGAAGTCCATGCGCTTTCAATGCAGACCCTGACGCCCGCGCAGTGGGACGAACGCCGGCATGGATAAGCTGCTGATCGAAGGCGGCCATGCGCTGAACGGCGAGGTGCAGGTATCGGGGGCCAAGAACGCGGCATTGCCGATTCTCTGCGCCGCCTTGCTTTCGACGGAGCCGCTAAAGCTTAGCAATGTGCCTCGGCTGAATGACGTCGACACGATGGAACGCCTGCTGGCACAGATGGGCGTGAAGCTGGACGTTGCGACGCCGGGGGCGGTGACGCTCGACGCGCGCCAGATCGACTGGCCATTGGCGCCCTATGAAATGGTCCGGACGATGCGCGCGTCGATTCTCGCGCTCGGGCCACTGCTCGCGCGTTGCGGCGAGGCGAGAGTGTCGCTGCCCGGCGGATGTGCCATCGGCCTGCGGCCTGTCGACCAACACGTGAAGGGCCTCACGGCGATGGGCGCGACTATCGATTTGGAACACGGCTACATCAACGCCCAGGGTCGATTGCGTGGCGCGACGGTGGTGTTCGACATGGTGACCGTGACCGGCACCGAGAACCTGATGATGGCCGCCACCCTGGCCGAAGGCACGACCACCCTCGAGAACGCGGCGCGCGAGCCGGAAGTCGTCGACCTTGCCCGCTGCCTGACCGCCATGGGTGCGCGGATTGCCGGCGCAGGCAGCGATCGCATCACGGTGGAAGGCGTTGCCAGTCTGCATGGTGCCACGCACGCGGTGATGCCGGACCGGATCGAGACCGGCACATTCCTCGCGGCGGTAGCGGCCACGGGTGGAGATGTCGCCGTGCGCGGCGTGCAGGCCGAATCGCTCGAAGCGGTGCTCGACAAGTTGCGCGAAGTGGGCGCGCTCATCGACGTGGACGGCGATGTCATGCGCGTGCGCCGGACGGCTCCTCTGGCCGCTGTCATTGTGCGTACCGCGCCGCACCCCGGATTTCCCACGGACATGCAGGCGCAGTTCATGGCGTTGGCAACGCGCGCGCTGGGCACATCGGTCATTACCGAGACGATCTTCGAGAACCGGATGATGCATGTGCAGGAGTTGAAGCGCCTGGGTGCGGACATCGAGGTCGAGGGCAGTACCGCCATCGTCAAAGGTGTCGGGAAGCTGACCGGGGCGGACGTGATGGCCACCGACCTGCGCGCGTCGGCGTGTCTGGTGATCGCCGGGCTGATCGCGGAGGGCCAGACCACCATCGATCGGATCTACCATCTCGATCGCGGCTATGAACGCATCGAACACAAGTTGTCGGCGCTCGGTGCGCGCATTTCGCGCGTCAGGTAGTTGCGGCGGCGTCCGGGGCATGCGATGAGCGGCATTCGCGAAGACCTGACGGGCGCGCCGCTGGGCGAGGCGACCGCCTATCCGGACGCTTACGACGCTCGCCTGCTGTTTCCCGTTCAGCGGGCGCCGCAGCGCGAGGAGATCGGCCTGGCCGTGAACTTGCCGTTCACGGGGGACGACTTGTGGACGGCGTTCGAACTGACCTGGCTCGACATCCACGGCAAGCCGCAAGTCGCGATCGCCACCTTTATCGTTCCCGCCAATTCGCCGGCCATCGTCGAGTCCAAGTCGGTGAAGTTGTACCTCGGCGCGTTCGCACAGACCCGCTTCGACGATGCCGCCGAGGTTCGCGCGACGATCGAGCGCGACCTTTCCCACGCAGCCGGTGCGCCGGTGCAGGTGGAACTCACGGTACCTGGAAAATATCGCTCGGCGCGTGATGCCGAACTCGCAGGCGAGTCCCTCGACGACCTGCCCGTACTGGTCCAGCGCTATCAACTCGCGCCCGAGTTGCTTGCTGCCGAGGGTCCGATGACCGAGGAGGTCCTCAAGACCGACCTGTTTCGTTCGCTGTGTCCGATCACGTTCCAACCAGACTTCGCATCCGTGCAGGTCGCGTATCGCGGACCGGCCATCGACCACGCTGCCCTGTTGCGCTATCTCGTGTCCTATCGCTGCCACCCGGGCTTCCACGAGCATTGCGTGGAGCGCATCTTCGTCGACCTGGTCGTGCATTGCAGGTGCGAAACATTGTCGGTGTACGCACGCTTCACGCGTCGTGGTGGCGTCGACATCAACCCTTTCCGCACCAACGCCGGGATTGCCGCGCCGCGCGGCGTGCGTACCGCCCGACAATGATTGCGGCGTCGGAAATCACGGCAATCCGCGGCGCGCTGGTCAGCTTTTCCGGCGACCCGTTTGTCGACGGGATTGCCGCCGCCTGCCATCACGAGCCGGACGGCATCGTGGCCATGGCGGACGGTCGCATCGTTGACTGTGGTCCCGCCAGGGACGTCGCACGGCGATTGCCGGAAGGAACGGCCGTCCAAGGCTACCCCAATGCGCTGATCACCGCAGGCTTCATTGACGGCCATGTCCATTACCCGCAGATTCCCGTGATTGGCGCGGGCGGCAAGGTTTTGCTCGATTGGCTCGAGGACTACACCTTTCCGATGGAGCGCCGCTTTGCCGAAGAGGATCATGCGCGCAAGGTGGCGGAAATCTATTTTGCGGAAAACCTGCGCCACGGCATCACGACCGCGGCGGTCTTTGGCACAGTGCATCCGGCATCCGTGGACGTATTCTTCGAGGAGGCGCAAGCGCGTGGCCTGCGGATGATCGCGGGCAAGCTATTGATGGATCGCAATGCCCCCGGTGACCTCCTGGACACAGCGCAGCGTGGCTACGACGAGTCGAAGGCTCTGCTGGAGCGCTGGCATGGCAAGGACCGGCTCGCCTATGCGATCACGCCACGCTTTGCGGTGACCTCCAGCCCGGCGCAACTCGAGGCGGCGGGCGCATTGAAGCGTGAATTTCCGGAAGCGTATGTCCAGTCGCACCTGTCCGAAAATACCGCCGAAGTGGCGTGGGTGCAGGAACTGTTCCCTTCGAGCAAGAGCTATCTCGATGTCTACGCAAGCTTCGGCCTCACGGGCCACCGGACGATTTTCGGACATGGCATTCACCTGGACGAAGGAGACTTCGCCTACCTGCATGAAACGGGCACCGCGCTGGCGCACTGCCCGACGTCCAACAATTTTCTGGGCAGCGGCCGCTTCAAATTGCAAGTCGCGACCCGGGCCGAACGACCGGTCCGTGTCGCATTGGCAACCGACTTGGGCGGCGGCACGAGTTTTTCGATGCTGCGCACGATGCAGGCCGCCTATGAAGTGGCGCAGATGTCCGGCCATGCGCTGCCTCCGGCATGCGCGCTCTATCTCGCGACCCGCGGCGCGGCGCAGGCGTTGGACCTTGGCGAGCGTATCGGCAGCCTCGAACCTGGCTACGACGCCGATGTCACCGTTCTTGACCTGCGTTCGACGCCGCTCATCGACCACCGGATGAAGTACGCACGCGATTTTGACGAGGTGCTCGCGATCCAGATGGCGCTGGGCGACGACCGGGCCATTCGCGCAACGTACATCGCCGGACGCCTGGCGCACGATCGCGACAAGGTTACGAACTAGCCAATGGTTTGGTGAACGCGGGCCGGAAGCCTGCGCTCCAGTAGAATCGGGGATCTCCAAAGGTTTCCACGCGGACTTGCTGTCGTGCCCACGCTGACCATTGCTCTGTCCAAGGGACGCATCCTTGAAGAAGCCCTGCCTCTTCTGGCGCGGGCAGGCATCGTTCCGGCCGAAGACCCGGAAACGTCGCGAAAGTTGATCCTCCCCACCAATCAGGCCGGCGTGTTGCTGGTGATGCTGCGTGCCACGGACGTGCCGACGTATGTGCAATACGGGGCTGCCGACGTGGGCGTCGCCGGTCGCGACGTGCTGCTCGAGCACGGGGGAGAAGGACTGTTTCAACCCCTTGATCTGGGCATTGGCCGCTGCCGCCTGGTGGTCGCGGTGAAACGTTCCTTCGACTGGCAAGGCACCGTGCAACGCGGCGCGCGCATCCGGGTGGCCACCAAGTATGTGAAGACCGCGCGCGAGCATTTCGCGGCCAAGGGCATGCACGTCGACTTGATCAAGCTCTACGGTTCGATGGAACTGGCGCCGCTTGTCGGCCTGTCTGACGCCATCGTCGACCTCGTGTCCACGGGAAACACGCTCAAGGCGAATGACCTGGTGGCGGTCGAGGACATCATGCCGATCAGTGCAAGGCTGGTAGTCAATCCGGGTGCGCTCAAAATAAAACGCGCCCTGGTGAAGCCACTGCTCGACGCACTGGCCGCGGCTTGCCAGGTTCGCGCGGAATGAAGCGAGCGTGAGCACGCTGTTGCAAATGCGCAAGCTCGACTCGACCGCGCCCGGCTTCGACGATGAATTGGCGGCGTTGATTGCGTTCGAAGCCGGCCAGCATCCGGCCATCGACGCCACGGTGGCGCAGGTCATCAGTGACGTCCGCGCCCGCGGCGATGACGCATTGCTGGACTACACGCGGCGCTTCGACCGCCTCGACGCCACGTCGGTCGGTGCGCTGGAGATCGCGCCAGCCCAAATGCGCGGCGCCTTCGATTCGCTCCCGGCGGAACAACGTGAAGCACTGGTGGCCGCGGCGACGCGCGTGCGCAACTTCCACGAACGACAAAAGGGCCGCGACTGGAGTTTCAAGGAAGACGACGGCACCGAACTGGGCCAGCGCGTGACGCCCATCGACCGCGTTGGCGTCTACGTTCCGGGCGGCAAGGCGGCTTACCCGTCCTCCGTTCTCATGCAGGTCATTCCCGCGCATGTCGCCGGCGTGCGCGAGATCATCATGGTCGTGCCCACCCCCGATGGCGTGCGCAATCCGCTGGTGCTCGCGGCCGCGCATCTGGCCGGCGTGACCCGTGCATACACCATCGGCGGCGCGCAGGCGATCGCCGCGCTTGCCTATGGCACGCAAACGGTGCCCGCCGTCGACAAGATCTGCGGACCGGGCAACGCCTATGTGGCGGCGGCCAAGCGACGCGTGTTCGGCGTCGTCGGCATCGACATGGTGGCGGGCGTCTCGGAAGTCCTGGTCATTGCCGATGGCTCGGCCGATCCGGACTGGATCGCGCTCGACCTCTTTGCCCAGGCCGAGCACGACGAAATGGCGCAGGCCCTGTTGGTCACGCCGGACGCCAACCTGATCGAACGCGTGGCGACGAGCGCGCAACGACTGCTGGGGGACATGCCACGCGCGCACATCATTGCCGCCTCGTTCGCGCGGCGCGGCGCGTTGATCAGGGCGCGCGATCTCGCCGACGCCTGCGCGGTCGCCAATCGGGTTGCGCCCGAACACCTGGAGCTTGCCGTCGCCGACCCGGAGGCGCTGCTGCCCTTGATCCGCCATGCCGGCGCAATCTTTGTCGGCCACTACTCCTCGGAAGTGCTGGGCGACTACTGCGCCGGCCCCAATCATGTGCTTCCCACGGGACGCACCGCGCGCTTCAGTTCGCCTTTGTCGGTGAGTGATTTCGAAAAGCGCTCCAACGTGATCCGCATTTCGCGGGCAGCGGCGCAGGCATTGGGACCCGTCGCGGCAACGCTTGCTCGCGGCGAAGGCCTCACTGCCCATGCCCGGTCCGCGGAGGCGCGGATCGACAAGGTGCGGGACAAATAAAGCGATGAGCACGCTGCGGCCCGTTGCCGAACATTCCTCTTTGCCCGGCGCGACCGGCGTCGATTCCGACGCCGTCACGGCGCGAATCGCGGCCACCGTGCGTGCCGACATCCGGGCATTGGCCGCGTATCCCGTGGCCAAGGCGGAGGGCCTGGTCAAGCTGGACGCCATGGAGAATCCGTTCGGACTGCCGGCGCAAGTGCGTGCGGAAATGGCGGCGGCGGTAGCCAATGTCGCGATCAACCGCTATCCCGACGGCGGCGCGGATGGCGTGAAGTCGGCCCTGCGGCGATCGCTCGGGTTGTCCGACGATGTCGGGCTGATCCTGGGCAACGGTTCGGACGAGCTGCTGCAGCTGCTCACGACCATCGTCGTTCGGCCGGGCGCGGTGGTGTTGGCGCCGGACCCCTCATTCGTCATGTATCGGCTGTACGCTTTGTATGCCGGCGCGCGTTTTGTTGGCGTGCCCTTGCGCGCCGATTTCACGCTCGACGTCGAGGCAATGCTGGACACGATGGCGCGCGAGCAGCCGGCGCTGGTGTGGCTCGCGTATCCCAACAATCCCACCGGCAACTTGTTCAGCGCGGCCGATGTCGAGCGGATCATTCGCGCGGCGTCGGGAGTCGTCGCGGTCGACGAGGCCTACTATGCTTATGCCTCTGACTCGTTCCTGCCGCGCGTATTGGACTTTCCCAACCTGATCGTGGTGCGCACGGTATCCAAGATCGGCATGGCCGGCGTGCGTCTGGGGTATGCGGTCGCGCATCCGGCGTGGATTGCGGAGCTCGAGAAGGTCCGGCCACCCTACAACGTCAATTCGCTGACGCAAGCCGTGGTGCCGGTGCTTCTGGAACACGAATCGCTGCTGGCCGGGCAGGCGGCAACGCTTTGCACCGAACGCGAACGCGTGGGCAACGCACTGGCCGCGCTGCGCCGGGTCACCGTGTTTCCGACGCAAGCCAATTTCGTGCTCATCCGCGTGCCCGATGCGCCGCATTGGTTTGCGACATTGCGCGATGCGGGCATACTGGTGAAGAATGTGTCGTCCATGCATCCTTTGCTGGCCCATTGCCTGCGCATAACCATCGGCACGCCCGCCGAAAACGACGCGCTGCTTGAAGCGCTTTCACGCTACCTGTGAACGCAACTGAGATGGCAACTGAGATGGCAACTGAGATGGCAACTGAGATGGCAACTG
>JBDTPJ010000029.1:0-35764 GCA_039932755.1 Betaproteobacteria bacterium | reverse complement strand
TGCGCATCGGAATCTTGCCCTGGCGCGCCATCTTGCGCATTTCCTGCATCCGGTCGGCCTTGAACACGATCTTCAGTCCGATGCCATCCATGTACTTCTTCCATTGTTCGTTTTCCTGCCGCGCAAGCGACGTGGACAGCGACCAGCGTTCGAGGACCAGGGGTTTGCCCTGCGGATTTTCGCGATAGCCGTCGCCATCGCGGTCCTTGTAGCCGAACTTGTCCAGCAATGCGCGAGCCGCTGCGGGATTGTAGAGTTGCGCGGAAGTCTTCAGCGACGGATCGTAGCCCGAGACATCCGGCGGAATCGGGCCGTTTGCCGGCACGCCGCGGCCTTTCAAGATGACGCGGATAAATTCATTGACGTCGTAGCCCATCCCGATCGCCCGACGCAGCGCGATCTTTTCCGGCGCATAGCCACCCACCACGGGGTCGTCCATGTTGAAGTAGGTCCAGCGCGTGTTGGCTCGCAACAGCACTTCGTGCCGGATACCGTTCGCGGCCCATTCCGAACGGAGCTTGCCGTTGTCGAGGGCCTGTTCGACGAATTCCGATGGCAGCCGGTCGGTTAGGTCGAGTTCCCGGTTGATAAACGCCAGCCAGATCGCCTGCCCTTCCTCCATCACCGTGATCTGGATTCGATCGATGATGGGAAGCTTCTTCCCCTTGAGCGCCGCGGCAACGGCCACCGACTCCTTCGGCACGGGGCCCGCCGGTACATAGGTCGTTGCACGGAATCCCGGATTGGCGACCAGCACGATCTTCGCGCTGCGCCGATATTCTCCCAGCAGGTAAGGACCGGTGCCGACCGGATGCGCGCCAAAGTCGAGGCCATATGCCTCGACGACCTCGCGCGCCACCGCGGCCGTGTTCGGAATCGCAAACACGTAGAGAAAGCGCAGGTCCGGCTGCGTCAATCGGATGCGCAACGTGTAGCGGTCGACTACCTCGATGCCTGGAACCGGCGTGTCGTAGTCGAACTTGCCGGTCGAGAGCGCGGCAGTGCGCAACGCGTCCGCACCGACAACTTTGCCTTCGATCAGCCACAGCCACGGGCTTTTCACCGCGGGATCGAGCAGTCTCTTCAACGCATAGGCCTGGTCGGTCGCCGTGAGTTCGCGCGGTTTGCCCTTGAACGCCGCATCCGGTGTAAAGAAGATCCCGCGCTTGAGTCTGAAGGTATATGTCGCACCGTCATCAGTAACCGATGGCATTGTCTCGAGCGTTCGCGGTACCAGCTGCAACGGGCGCACGAGATAGTCGAAGTCCAGCATCGCATCATAGATGTGGTCGATGATGCCGTCGGAACCCGCATCGGCCGAAAACTGCGGGTCGAAACTCATCTCCGTGCCGGCGGCGACGCGCAGTGTCTTCGGCAGGTCAGCGGCGTAGCAGGGCGCTGAAATCCAGGCCACGATGAAAACAGACACCAGCAGTACAGGACGCACGGCGAGGTCGGGGCAGAACCCTCGTCCTTGCGGTCGCATGGGACCCATTGAACCGATCCTTGACTTATGACGGCATCGACTATAATCGATGACTGTAACTCCACCTCAATTCGCACCGATCCAGGCAAACTTCATGGCGCCACCGTTGATCGCATTGACTCGCGTGATTGATTCCCACACGGGTGGCGAGCCCACGCGCGTGGTGGTCAGTGGCGGTCCCGATCTGGGTCAAGGCGACATGGCGCAACGCAGGGACCGCTTTCACGCGCAACACGACGCGTGGCGCAGGGCGCTGGTCAACGAGCCGCGCGGCTCAGACGTCGTCGTGGGCGCGCTCCTGTGCACACCGGTCGCCGCCGACAGCACGTGCGGCGTCATCTACTTCAACAACGTCGGCTATATCGGCATGTGCGGCCACGGGACGATCGGCTTGATGGCCACGCTCGCGTACCTGGGCCGCATTGCGCCAGGCGAGCACCGGGTCGAGACGGTGGTCGGGACCGTCACCACCACGCTGCACGCGGACGGCACCGTCACTGTGGCCAATGTGCCGTCGTACCGGCACACGACGCAAGTGCGCGTGGACATCCCTGGGATCGGCATCGTGCATGGCGACGTGGCATGGGGCGGCAACTGGTTCTTCCTGTGCAGCGACCACGGACAGCCGCTTGCCGCGGACCGCGTGGCCGAACTTTCCTCATTCGCATCGCGCATCAAGGACGCTTTGCGGCAACAAGGCGTGACCGGGCTGGATGGTGCGCAGATCGACCACATCGAACTCTTCGGACCGGCAGCCGATCCGCGCAACGATGCGCGCAACTTCGTGCTCTGCCCGGGTGGCGCCTATGATCGCTCCCCCTGCGGCACCGGCACGAGCGCCAAGCTCGCCTGCCTGGCCGACGATGGCAAGTTGGCTGCCGGCGTTCCCTGGCGGCAGGAAAGCGTGATCGGCAGCGTTTTCACAGGTCGCTACAGCCGCCCGGCATCCGCAATGCCCGGGACACCGGCGAACGCCGTCCTGCCGTTCATCCACGGCCGTGCCTTCGTCACCCTCGACGCTACGCTCAACTTCGACCCCGCGGATGAATTCGCGTGGGGGCTGGCCTGATGGTTCGGTGAAACGGGTGTGCGAAGCGTGCGCAACGGCACGGCCGGCCGATATCATTCCTGCCACGCCAGCATGAAGTCGCCGCAATCAACGCCGCCGTCGCTGACGCCGCTTTCCGCCAAGGAGAAAGCGTGCGAGGTGCTTGTGATCGGCGCCGGCGTTGTCGGTGTCGCGATAGCCTCACACCTGCGCCGCGATGGGCGGGAGGTGCTGCTGATCGATCGCGAGCGCGTGGCCGCACAAGCGAGCCGTGGCAACGCGGGCGCGCTGGCATTCTCGGATATCCTCCCGCTCGCCTCCGCGGGCATCCTGCGCAAGGCCCCACGTTGGCTTCTCGATCCGTTGGGTCCGTTGGCGATTCGTCCCCGATACCTGCCGCAACTCGCACCCTGGCTCTTTCGCTTCTGGCGCGCCTGCCGTCCTGACCGCGTCCGTATCAGCACCACCGCGCAGGCCGCGATGATGGCGCTGTCCGCTGTGGAAACCCCCCTGATGCTCGAGCGCGCCGGGGCGGGGCACATGCTGCGCAGCGACGGCAACCTGCACTTGTACGAGAGCGAAGCGGAACTGGCAGCGTCGCAGCCAGGGTGGCAGGCACGCGCCGAGCACGGCATCGCGTTCACGCATTTGCACGACGTTGGGGCGATTGCGCATCTGCAACCCGGATTGAGTCCCGCGTTGCTCGCAGCCACGTTCGTGCCCGGCTGGAAAACCGTCAGCGATCCATTGCTGCTGACCGAAGCGCTGGCGCGCCATTTCGAAGAGCAGGGCGGCCGCATTCGTCGCGCAAATGTCACGGCGCTTGCGTCCGGCACAGACGGCGTCATCGTGCACCTGGACGGCGGTCGGTCATTGGTCGCGCGCCGCGTGGTGGTCGCCGCGGGCGCCTGGTCGCACGACCTCGCGCGCACGATGGGCGAGCGCATACCGCTGGAAACCGAGCGCGGATACAACACGACGTTGCCGGTGGAAGCATTCGACCTGAAACGTCAACTCACGTTCGGCGGACATGGCTTCGTGGTCACGCCGCTCTCGACCGGCGTGCGCATCGGCGGCGCGGTGGAATTTGCCGGACTGGATGCGCCGCCCAACTTTGCGCGCGCGGATGCGCTGCTCGCCAAAGCGAAGCGATTCATGCCCGGATTGAATACAGAAGGTGGCACCCAATGGATGGGCTTTCGTCCGTCGCTACCCGATTCGTTGCCCGCCATCGGCCCGGCGGCCGCCGATGCACGCGTGGTCTATGCGTTTGGCCATGGGCACCTGGGCCTGACGCAATCGGCCGCCACGGCGTGCGTCGTCGCCGACATCGTTGCCGGTCGTCGACCGCCGCTCGACCTGACACCCTTTAGCCCGCATCGCTTTTGAGTCGCCTTAAAATCGAAACGCCAGGGATCGCCCATGAATAAATTCCGCACACTCGCCAAGGTCCGCCATCACGGCATGGAATTGACCGACTATGAATTCACGGCGCCTCTCGACCATGACCAGCCATCGGGCGAGCAACTGTCCATCTTTGCGCGGGCGGTGCGCCATGGCCGGCACGCCACCGATATTCGGCCCTGGCTCCTATTCCTGCAGGGCGGACCGGGCTTTCCGGGACCGCGCCCACTCACCAATTCAGGTTGGATCAAGCGCGCGCTCAAGGACTATCACGTGCTGCTCCTCGATTCGCGCGGGAACGGGCGCAGCAGCGTCGTGCTGCCGCAGACACTCGTCCGCCGCGGCGATGCACGGGCGCAGGCCGACTACCTCAAGCACTTCCGCGCCGACAGCATCGTGCGCGACGCGGAGCTGGTCCGTCGGCAACTCGTTGGCGAGGAGACACCCTGGAGTGTGCTCGGCCAGAGCTATGGCGGATTCTGCGCGGTCCACTATCTGTCCTTTCACTCGCAGGGCCTGCGTGAAGTCCTGGTCACAGGCGGACTGCCCCCGTTGTCAGGCAACGCCGACAACTACTACCGGCACACCTATCCGGAGGTGCAGCGGAAGACACGCAAATTCTTTGCGCGCTACCCCGCGGACCAGGCCCTGTGCGCCCGGATAATGGAGCTCTTGCACCAAGACGACGTCAGGCTTCCTGAAGGGGGGCGACTGACAGTGCGTCGGTTCCAGCAGGTTGGCTTCATGCTGGGTTTCGACGAAGGCATGGAGAACCTGCACTACCTCGTGGAGAGCGCCTTTTGCGACGGCGTGAACGGACAGGAACTGAGCCTGCCCTTCCTGCGCGCGATCGAACACTCGCAGGCCTTCGAGACCAATCCGATCTTCGCCGTGCTGCATGAGATGTGCTACACGCAGGGCGCGGCATCGCGCTGGTCCGCGCAACGCGTACGCAGCGAATTCCCCGACACGAACTGGGCGCCCGGCCGGCCGCCCTCGTTTACCGGCGAAATGATTTATCCCTGGATGTTCGAGGACTTCCCGGGCCTGCGCTCGTTGCGGGAAGTCGCAGACTTGCTCGCCGAGGATGAGCGCTGGCCGGTACTCTACGACCCGGCGCAACTGGCGCGCAACACGGTCCCGTGTGTCGCGGCAATCTACGCGGAGGACATGTTCGTTCCGCGCGCTTTGTCGGAACAGACTGCGGCGTCGATTGCCGGCGCAAAACCCTGGGTGACCAATGAATTCGAACACAGTGGCCTGCGTACCAGCGATAAGGTCTTCGAACGTCTGCTTGCGATGCTCGAGAACTGAGTTTCTAGGCGCCCGCGAAGCGCAGCATCGAAGGTATCTCGCCGTCAATGTCTTCCCAGCCGTGGTTGCCGCCGCCGACAACGCATTGCCATGCGCCGGCGTATCGCGATACGGCGGCGCGCCAGTCGAGAAGCTCGTCGCCTGAACGCATCAGCAGAAAGTAGCGTTCCATGCGCGTGAGGCGCACCACCGACAACGCCTCGAGCTCGCTGAAGTGGTCGGGAGTGAGTTCCCAATTTTCGCCCGTGTGCAGGTTGCGCTGTTGCCCGGCGTGGGCCAGGAGCGTGATCGCGGGCCGCACGGCCGGGTTGATCACGATCGCACGCGCGCCGTATTTTTCGGCCAGCCAGTTTGCGTAGTATCCACCGAGCGAACTGCCAACAAACGAGAGGGCGGCGTGATCCATGCAATTCGCGTCCACCCACGCGCAGACATCGCGCATTGCGACGGCGGGACGATGATGCAATGTGGGCACGTACACGCGCGGCGGGATGCCCAGGGCCGCGGCCGCAGCAACGATCTTGCGACCCTTGACGGTCTGTGGCGACGAGTTGAAGCCGTGCAGGTAGATGAGCGTTGCGCGCGTCATCCGCCGGAGAGTCTCGTGAGCAATTTCTCATGGACGCCGCCAAAGCCCCCGTTGCTCATGACGACGATATGGTCTCCTGCCTGTGCTTCGCCGACGACGCCCTGAACGAGCGCGGACAGATCGTCGAAAACTCTAGCCTTGTCGCGAAGGGGTGCCAGTGCGCCTGCCACGTCCCACCCGAGGTTGGCGGAGTAGCAGTACACGCGATCGGCCGCGGCGAGACTCCCGGTCAGCGCGTCCCTGACGGCGCCCATCTTCATCGTGTTCGAGCGCGGCTCGAGCACCGCAAGGATCCTTGCTCCACCCACCTTGCGGCGCAAACCGTCGAGCGTGGTCGCGATGGCGGTGGGGTGGTGCGCAAAGTCGTCATGCACGGTGACGCCGCCCGCGATGCCGCGCAATTCAAGGCGCCGCTTGACGCCTCGGAATGACGCCAGCGCCGCCAGGCCCTGCACAACCGGAACACCCGCGTGTCGCGCGGCGGCGAGCGCGGCCATTGCATTCAGCTGGCTATGCCGGCCTGCTTCACCAAATTGCAGCGTCCCTTGGGGCGCGCCGCCCAGCAGGATCGAGCCGTCCACCGCGATGGTCCAATCCGGACCGGTGCCGGCCACTTCCGCGAGTCCGAAGTGCTCGACCTCACTCCAGCAACCACGTGCGAGCACGCGCGCGACGCTTGCCTCGCCACCGTTCGCGACGATGCGGCCGATACCTGGAACCATGCGGACCAGGTGATGGAACTGCGTCTCGATCGCGGCCAGGTCTGGAAAGATGTCGGCGTGGTCGAATTCGAGATTGTTGAGTACTGCGGTGCGCGGCCGGTAGTGGACGAATTTCGAGCGCTTGTCGAAAAATGCCGTGTCGTATTCGTCGGCCTCGATCACGAAGAAGGCGCTGTCGGTCAGTCGTGCAGAAACCGGAAAGTCCAGCGGGACGCCGCCGATCAGGAAGCCCGGCGTCAATCCGGCCTGTTGGAGGATGTGGGCAAGCATCGCCGATGTCGAGGTCTTGCCATGCGTACCGGCAACGGCGAGCACCCATTTGTCGTGCAGCACATTCTCAAAAAGCCACTGCGGGCCGGAAATGTACGGTAATCCGGCATTGAGGATGCCTTCCATCAACGGATTGCCGCGCGACACCACGTTTCCCACGACGAACACGTCGGCGTTTTTGGCGACTCCCTTCAATTGCGCAGGATCCCAGCCTTCGGTCAGGCCGATTCCCAGCGTCGAAAGTTGCGTCGACATCGGCGGATAGACATTGGCGTCGCAGCCGGTGATCGTGTGGCCCGCGCTCTTGGCGATAGCGGCAATGCCGCCCATGAACGTGCCACAGATTCCGAGAATATGCAGGTGCATTTTTTATGCCGCCTAGTTTGCCGGTGCGGCCATGGTCACGCGCGCATGGCGCGGCCAACCGCGCAGGAACCATAGAAAAGCCAGGACATTGGCGGCGAGCGCGATGCCCAAGGCGACGCGCAGTCCGCCGGCCAAGTCGTAGCCGAATCGCGCGCGCGCCGCTTCGGCCACCACGCCGATGCCATATTGTGCCGTCAGGCTACCGCCGAACATCATGAGGTTCAATGCCGTGTTGGTGCGGCCCGTCAACTCGCGGGCAAAGCCTTCGTTCAGCACCGTGAATCCGAGCACGTTCGCCGCGGCACCAAATCCGTAGAGTGACCACCAGAAGTAACCGCCGGGAAGGCGCAGGAAAATACCGGCGAGCGCGACGATAGCCAGTGCGAAGCCCGTCACGAAAAGGTGCCTCGCGTGGATTCCCCGCCGCGCGAGTTGTGTTCCGAGGAAGCCGAGCAGGACGTAGCCCGCAAGGATGACCAAGCCCATGAACAACAGGTGGCGTGCGGCTTCCGAGCGCGTGTGGCCCTCGACCTCCATCAGCCAGGGAACCGCCCACAGGCCCTGGACTGCCATGAACGTCCCGATGCAGCACGCCCCCAGCGGCGCAATCCACCAGAACCGGCGATGTCGCAACACCTGGCCAACACCGGCCCATTGTTCCCTGAAGCCCTTCGCAACGGCGGGCCGTTCCACGTCGGGAATTCGCCACGCGAGCACGAGTGCGACGACGGACGTAATGGCGGCGAGCACGACGAAAATGGTGCGCCAGCCCGAGATTTGCAGCGCCATCTCCAACGGTGTCGTCGCGGCAAGCGCGCCCAAGCCCCCCGCCACCATGATCCAGCCCGACAGCGAGGCTTGCCGTTCGCGCGGAAACCAGGCGGAAATCGCCTTGAGCGGCGCCATCAGGCACGCACACACACCCAGGCCAATCACCGCGCGCGCGATGGCAAGTCCGGGCAACGTCTCGGCGTAAGCAAAGAGGAGCGCGCCGAAGGCAGCAATAGTCAGCAGGACCGGCTCGACACGGCGCGGTCCATACCGGTCGAGCAGCATGCCGACGGGCAACTGCGCGGCTCCGAAGGCCAGGAAGTACGTGCTGGTCAGGAGACCGAGCGATGACGGGTTGAGCGCCAGGTCGCGCGATAGCTCGGGCGAGATGACGGCATTGACGTTGCGGAACAGGTAGGAGAGGAGATACGCCGCGGCGAAGGGAAAGTAAATGCGGGGAAAGTAAATTTGAAATGAAGTCACGCTCGTTAAGCCCAAAGTTGCGAAAATCAGCTGCGCTCAGGCGTGCAGATGTTTCAAGTGACCATACCAGGCAACGGTCATGAACAGGTTGGAGCCCGTAAAGAGCAATGCGCTGACCAGTGCCGGGTGCTGCAATCGCGAGGCAGATGTCATGAGCGTGTCCGGAGCGGGAACTGCCGGCATTATCCCCGATAAACAGCGCGGTTCTGACGGGCAACCGGAGATCGGGACGAGAGTACAATCCGGCGTCGCCAATCCGCACCGGGCAATATCATGAAATCACCGCGCCCCGCCTTGCACCAGATTGCCGTTGCGTGCGCGCTCGCCGCCGCGACGCTTAGCGTTGGTGCCGCCGAACTGCCCTACCCTCCCGCCGCGCGCAAGCCTGTCGTCGAAACCTACCACGGCGTCGCGGTCACCGACGACTACCGTTGGTTGGAGGACGACAAGTCGCCGGAGGTGAAGGCATGGGTAGCAGCGCAAAACAAACTCACCCGATCGTTTCTGGACGGTATCGCGCAGCGCCCCGAAATCGCCAAGCGGGTCGGCAAGTTGCTCCGGACCAAGACCGTGTCCCGCTACGCCTTTCAGTTCCGTCAGCAACTCTTTGCCATGAAGGATGCGCCGCCGGCAAACCAGAATGTACTGGTCGTGTTGCCTCCGGATGGCGACGTTGCCAGGGAGAAGGTCATCCTGGACCCCAATGTTCTCGACAAGTCGGGACACACGACGATCGACTTCTACAAGGCGTCCTATGACGGCAAACGCGTGGTCGTCACGCTTTCTGTCGATGGCAGCGAAGATGGCACAGCGTATGTCTACGACGTGGCAACGCGCAAACGGCTGCCCGATGTCATCCCCGGGGTGAACTTTCCGACGGCCGGCGGCAGCGTGGAGTGGGCGCCGGACAACACGGGCTTCTACTACACGCGCTATCCACAAAAAGGCGAGCGCCCCGACGCCGACCGGCATTTCTACCAGACGGTATGGTTCCATCAGCTGGGCACGCCGATCAGCGCGGACCGATACGTCATCGGGCGCGATTTTCCGCGCATCGCCGAGATCGAACTCAAAGGCGGCCGCGATGGCAAATACCTGGTTGCCGAGGTGCGTAACGGCGATGGCGGAGAAATCGCGTTCCACGTGCGCGACGAAGCCGGGCAGTGGACACAAATCGCCGGATTCACCGATGGCGTCAAGCAGATGTCCTTTGGCCAGGATGGCCGGCTGTATGCCATGACGATCAAGGATGCGCTGCTGGGGCGAATCATCGCCATTCCCCTCGATCGTCCTGCATTGGCCAATGCGGTGGTGGTCGTGCCGGAGGCCACCCTCGTTGCGGAAAATGTCACGGCGACGAAGTCCCGGCTCTATGTCGTGTACCGCGACGGCGGGCCGTCCGCGGCACGCATGTTCACGCTCGATGGCAAGCGACTCGCCGACATCCCCACCGAACCCATTTCCGACATTCGAATCGGCGCGCCGCTGACTGGCGACGACATCATGGTGCGCACGATGAGCTACCTGTCGCCGCCGACCTGGTTCCTGTTCAGGGCAGCCAGCGACAAGCTGGTGCCGACCCAACTGACCGCCAAGCCGAACTTCAACTTTGCCGATGCGTCGGTCGTTCGCGACGTGGCGATCTCGAAGGACGGCACCAAGGTTCCGATCAATATCCTGTATCGCAAGGGACTGAATCGCAACGGGCGCAACCCGGTGCTGCTCTACGCCTACGGCGCCTACGGCATCAGCTTGCAGCCGTGGTTTGACCCGATGAATCGCTTCTGGCTTGATTACGGCGGCGTATTCGCGGTCTGCAACGCGCGCGGCGGTGGCGAGTTCGGCGAACCGTGGCATCTCGCGGGCAATCTTACTCGCAAGCAGAACACTTTCGACGACTTTGACGCCTGCATGCGCTACCTCACCGAGTTCAAGTACACGAGCGCCGACCGCCTCGCCATCATGGGAGGCAGCGCCGGGGGCCTGACCATGGGCACGGCGATCACCCAGCATCCGCAATCGATGCGCGCGGTCGTGAGCCAGGTCGGATCACTCGACCCGCTGCGCTCCGAATCACAGCCGAACGGCGAGTTCAACACCACCGAGTTCGGCACGGTCAAGGATCCTGCGCAGTTCAAGGCGCTCTACGACTACGCGCCGGTGCTGCGGGTCAAGGACGGCGTAGCCTATCCGGCGGTGCTGTTCACCACCGGGGACAACGACGGCCGCGTGCCGCCGTATGAATCGCGCAAGATGACCGCGCGATTGCAGGCGGCGACCACGTCGAAAAACCCGATCCTGCTGCGCACCGAAGCCAACGCCGGGCATGGCATCGGAACGTCGCTGAGTTTGCGGATCGAGGAGGCTGCCGATACCTATGCCTTCCTCATCGACCAGCTGGCGATCACCGGACCTGCCCCGGAGCGGTCCACGCACCGCTAGCCCTTCTCAATTCGCCGCGGGAATGGCCACGGTGATGACGACACCGCGGCCATCGTGGCGATTGGCGGCATCCGCGCTGCCGCGGTGGAACTGGGCGATGAGCCGCACGATGTATAGTCCAAGTCCCAAGTGCGGCTCACCGGCGTCAGCGCCTGCGCTGGCGCGCAGCGACACCATGGAATCGAAGAGATGTCCGGCCAGCGCTTCCGGCAAGTGCGGCCCCTCGTTGCCCACATGGAGCAACACCAGGTCGCCCGCGCGCGCGAGGCTCACGTCGATGACACCGTCGTTTCCGAATTCCACCGCGTTGGCGACCAGCTTGTCGAGCATCTGCGCGATGAGGTCCGGAGCGCCCTCGACGGTCAGCGGCTCTGCCGGGCGCGCCCATGCGAAGGTTGCGGCGGGATACGCCTGCCGGTAACCATCCACGCAGCCCGCCACGACCGCCGCCAGATCGAAGCGTTCGCGCTCGACCTGCGACAGGCTCTGTTCGAGCCGCGCAGCTTCCGTCATCCGGGTCAGGATCGTGGTCAACCGGGACAGGCCGTCCTGCGCGCGCGTCATGTAAACGCGTGCGTCGTCCGGAAGGCGCGCCTGCTGCAGGTTGTCCAGCGACGAGCGCACCACCGCAATGGGCGTGCGCAATTCGTGCGAGAGCCGCCCCGCCATCTTTTCCTGGTAACTCGCATAGTCCGACAAGCGCGCGAGCACATTGCTGAAACTACGCGAAAGGTCACCGATTTCGTCGCCCGCATTGGAACTGCCCAAGGGCGTGCGCACGCGTCCCTGGTCGTCGATTGCCCGCTCCGCGTCATCGCGCAGACGCCTGATGCGCGACGAGAGCCAGGTGGCGTACAGCGTGAGCGCAAGCGATCCCACCAGCAGCACGGCCAGTACGATGTTGAACAAGCGCTCGAACGCACGGTTGCGCTGCGCGAGGACCGCGTTGCCGGTTTCCTCCACGACCACCGCGCCCTTTACCGTATCGCCCACCCAGATGGGATGCGCGGCACTGACGATCACCGCCCTGGCGTCGGATGTCGGACGGCGATCGGTAGTCAGGATTCCGGCGAGCGCACCTTCGACATCGCGCCCTTGCGGTGAACCCGCCGCCACTGCATCGTCGGCGAAGTCCTCGCTGGGTTGGTCGAGCACCATCCGGTACAGGCGGCCGAACGTTGCCCGCGACAGGCGTTCACCCAACGATGCGGGCGGCGCCTCCCATCGCGGCGTCTTGAGCGTTCCGGCGCGCGCGAGCACGGTCCCGTCGCGGTCGACCACCCAGATCCGCGCCGTGGTGCGCGACAGGCCCGCGATGATTTGCGCGACCTCCGGCGAAGCCGGCGGCAGCAGCCGAGACGTACCTGCTTCCGCTTCGTCACTGCGTTCGCTGGCGAAGGGCGCAATCGCGTCTGCGCGGGCCGCGAAGAGACGTGGCCGGTTGTGCAGCGCGGTGGCGACCGCCTGTGCCGTGCCGGCCAATGTTTTTTCCTGTGCATCACGAAGCACGCGCTCCAGCTCGCGCACGTACTCCACACCCAGCCACGGCAATACCAGGAACACGGTCAGCACCAGCAGCAATTGCGCGCGAATCGACAGCGCGATGCGGGGGACTTTCATTCCGCGTTCCAGCGATAGCCCATGCCGTAGACGGTTGCGATGTGGTCGAATGCCGGATCGACCGCCTGGAACTTGCGGCGAATGCGCTTCACATGCGATGTGATCGTGCTGTCGTCGACGACGATGTTGGCGTCGCGCATCAGCGCATCGCGGTCCTTGACGTGCCCGGGGAAGCGCGCCAGGGAATGCACCATCCAGAATTCCGTAAGCGTGAGATCGACGCGGCGGCCCGACCAATCGGCGGTCAGTCGCGGAATATCGAGGGCCAGCAGTCCGCGCTCGAGGATGTCCTCACGCGCTGCCGTCGCTGTGGACAATTCGCTGCGGCGGAAAAGTGCGGCAATGCGCGCCACCAGATGCGGCAGACTCGCGCCCTTGGTGAGGTAGTCATCCGCTCCGAGGCGCAGTCCGGCGACGATGTCGAAATCACTGTCCCGCGCCGACAGGAAGATGATCGGCAGCGTCGCTGACAGCGCACGCAGTTCGCGCGTCAGCGCAAAGCCGCCATCGATGTCGTCGCCGAGACCGATGTCGACCAAGGCCAGGTCCGGCAGCCGCGCGCGGAAGGCGGAGATTGCATCCAGACGATTGGCGTAGGCCGCCACCTCATAGCCATGCCGGCGCAGCGCCTCCGCGTAGTTGGCGCGAAGGGCGGGCTCGTCCTCGACGATGGCGATCCTTTTCATGGTGGAAGCGAAGCGACTCGTCTCACGGTGGAGCTGAATATACCGCAGCACCACTCGGCGTCCGCACGCCGCGTCCACCCGCCATCGGTTTGCCACATTTCTTCGCCGGATTGCCCGATTGCACGCCCGGCAGCGCCGCAATGCACGCGCGAAATGGGTACCGAGGGTGAGGCCACTTGTCGGCGGACTCAACCCGGAGGTCGACTTCCCATTCGCCGGCACATTTTGGCCAAATCGTCAGGGACTGCGCCATGCCGCATGCAGATCGAATCGAAGGCAACAACGTCCCGCGCCGCGAGTGGCGCATGCTGGGTCGCCTGGCGCTGGAAAGCGTCGCAACTGGATTTTTCGTGAGTATCGTGCTTGCTCTAGCCGTATTCATCGTGAGCTTCGAAGCCCACGCTGCAGGCAGCAGCGGTCCAGGGCACGGCACGCTGTTGCTGCGCGATGGCGTCGGTGGCGAAACCGCGGCGCCGCTGCTTGCGACCGACGTGCGCATGCAGATCAGCGGCATGGTTGCGCGCGTGCAGGTGATTCAGCGCTTCGCCAATCCCTCCACGCAATGGCGCGAGGGCGTCTATGTATTTCCGCTGCCGGAAAAATCTGCCGTCGATCACATGACGCTGCACATCGGCGAGCGGGTGATCGAAGGGCAGATCAGGGAACGGGCCGAAGCGCGCCGTGCCTATGACAACGCCAACGCCGAAGGTCGCAAGGCTTCGCTGATCGAGCAGGAGCGGCCCAACATGTTCACCACGCGCGTGGCCAACATCGGCCCCAGCGAGGAAGTTGTCGTGGCGCTCGAATACGAGGAGGTATTGCGCTACGACGATGGCTCGTTCCGCCTGCGCTTTCCGCTGGCCATCACGCCGCGCTACATCCCGGGATCCCCGGTTGAATCCTTCGGTGCTGCGATAGGCAAGGGACCCACGACGGATCAAGTCCCGGACGCGGATCGCATCACCCCACCCTACGTGACGACGCTCGATGGTCCGGTGAATCCGGTAACCATCGCCATCGACCTGAACGCCGGGTTCCCGCTGACCAAGCTGGCCAGCACGTTCCATGGCATGAACATCGACGAAGCGCCAGGGAATCGCTACCGGCTGTCGCTGAGCGCGGGCACCGTTCCCGCCTCCCGCGACTTCGAGCTGGTCTGGACGCCGGACGTTGGTGCCGCGCCGGGCGCCGCGCTCTTTACGCAGACCCGCGGCGACAAGACCTACGCGCTGCTGATGGCGTTGCCACCGTCGGTTCCCGGGGCCATGGCGACGCGCGTGGCGCGCGAGGTCACATACATCATCGACACCTCCGGCTCAATGGAAGGCATTTCGATCACCCAAGCTCGCGAGGCGCTTGCGCTGGCGCTCGAGCGCCTGGCGTCCGGCGATCGTTTCAATGTCATCGAGTTCAACTCCTACAGCACGCCACTCTTCCCCACGCCGATGCCGGTGGATGCGGGGTCGCTTGCACGCGCCCGGCAGTTCGTAGGGGGCCTGCGCGCGCGCGGCGGGACGGAAATGCTGCCCGCATTGAAAATCGCACTTGCCGGCGAACTGAAGTCGCCATTCACCGATCCACCACTGGTGCGCCAAGTGGTTTTTCTCACCGACGGCGCTGTCGGAAATGAAGACGAGATCCTGCGCCTGGTGCACGACAATCTGGGCGATCGCCGTCTCTTCACCATCGGCATCGGGCCATCACCCAACACGTTCTTCCTCACCAAGGCGGCGCAATTCGGCCGCGGCACGTTCACCTTCATCGGTGATGTGGGCGAAGTGAAGGAAAAGATGTCCGCGCTCTTCCGCAAGCTGGAAAGCCCGGCGCTCACGGACATCACGGTGACTTGGCCCGGGGGTGCCGATGCGTGGCCGCGGCTGCCGCCCGATCTCTATGCAGGCGAGCCGCTCATCGTGACGGCGCAATTTCCTGCCGGCGCACAGCAGGGGAATGTTGCCATTTCCGGCCGTCGCGCCGGGTCCGCGTGGAGCGCCTTGCTGCCCGTGAATGGCGGCGCGCCGGAGGCGGGTGTGGCGGTACTCTGGGCGCGCGCGAAGATCGACGCGCTCCTGGACGCGGGCCGGCAAGGTGCCCCGGAATCGGACATCCGCAATGCAGTGCTCGATGTCGCGCTCACACACCACCTCGTCAGCAAGTACACGAGCCTGGTCGCCGTCGACGTCACCCCCGCAAGGGCCGCAGGCGTCGAATCGCTGGCCTCGGCGCTGCCCGGCAACGTGCCGGAGGGCCTCACCGGCTTCGATCAGCTGCCACGTACGGCAACGCCTGCCGCTATGTTGCTCCTGGCAGGCGCGCTGCTCCTGTTACTGGCAGCGCTGCTGGCACTCCCCCTGCGCCGCGGCCGATATCAGGAAATGACGGTCCGGCAAGGCGTTTCGCCATGCTGAAGGCAACGCCTGCCGGTTCCCCGTCCATGAACTCCGCCGCCGATGGGGGAGGACCTTTCGGCCGCAACGACCGCGAGACACGCAACTGGATGCGCGCTTGCGCACCCGGCATCGCGTTTCGATGCCGTCCGCCCGAGTCTTCCCCCATCGGGGGCGGCGCGCAGGCGACGATCAGGTCAATTGCCATGCGGCGCGCGCAGCGGCTCGCGGTACTGGTGTTGCTGACGAGCGCCGGCCTGGCGTGTCTCGGGAATGGAATCTACATCTACGCCAAAGCCGAGGTGGCGCAGGTATTGCTGCATTCCGCTTGGTCGCGTACGCAGGCTTCGGGCGCAGTGGCCAAGCCTTGGCCCTGGGCCGATACGCACCCGGTGGCACGGCTGCTCGCGCCCGCGCAGGATGCCGACCTGTTGGTGTTGAGCGGCGCGTCGGGACGCACGCTGGCCTTCGGACCGGGGCATCTGGACGGTTCCGCCAGCCCGGGGGACGCGGGCAACAGCGTCATCACCGCACACCGCGACACGCACTTCCGGTTCTTGCAGCGAGTCACCGCGGGCGACACACTGGTCGTGGAGGGCGGCAGCGGCACGCGCCGTCACTTCCATGTACGCAACACATATGTCGCGGATTACCGCGCGCTCCACATCCCGCGCGACACATCCGTGCCGACACTGACGCTCGTCACCTGCTATCCGTTCGACGCGATCAACCCCGGCGGGCCGCTTCGCTATGTCGTCGTGGCCGAGGCCACGTGACGGTGTCTACTTACCGTTGTTTCCGCCCGCGTTTTGCGAGCGCTGGTTGCGCATCATGGCGTCCACGTCACCACCGGTGACTGCCTTGCCGGAGTTCCTGTCCTTCACCGGAATGTGACTACCCACCTGCGTGACTTTCTCGTCCATGGGATCGTCGGGTTGCGGGCCCGTCTTCCACGCACAGGCAGCAAGCAGAAGGCTTAGAGCAAGGACGAAACGTTTCATTCCAGTGGCTCCTCTGGGCTTGGCAAAATCGCGCACCATTGGCGATATCGGACGGAATTGTACACGTCCCGCCACCGATGTCAGGCCCCCTGCCGATTGCTATAGAAACCTGAGGCTCAGGCCGGTCAGTGCCAACGCGCCATAGTCGCTGTCCCAGGCTTCACCGGGCGCGACCGGCCAGGCATCGGTAATGGTTCCGGTGGTCACGATTTCGCCGGCGGCCAATGCCGAAAACTGGGTCTGCCTGGCCACCAGGCCGGCAAGGTGCCCCAACGCCAGCGCGGGGCTGCCCAGGACGTTTTCACCGGTGCCCCGGTCGATAACCTCGTCGCCCCGGCGCAACGTCAGCGCGAATTTCGGCAGTGCGGCCGCGAACGCGGCGCGATTGGTATCGGTCACCGGTACCGGTGTACCGACGAGCAGCGCGGCGTGCAGTCCGAATGCGGCGGTACAGTCCGGCGCCTTGAACCGCCAATCCGGGAAATGGCATTGCACGATCTCGAAGCCCGCGGCAATCCATGCCACACCGCGCAGGATCTCCTGGGCATCGTCCGACGCGGAAATCGCTGCGCCAAGACCGAACACGATTTCGGGCTCGATGCGCGGTTGCACGAAACCAGCCAGGCCCAGCGTTGCGTAGCCGCCGGACACGTGGTGCACCGTGTGCGTCCACATGTGCGCCCACATCGGCTCGTATACACCGTAGCGCGCCCAGATCGTGCGGTTGGTGAATCCGATCTTGCGGCCGGCCGGCACCCAACCTTGAGCACGGCGGCGGCGCTCTATCTCGGCCAGGACTTCGTAGGCGGCGGGGATGTCGAAAGCCGCCGCCCCCGCCGTTATTGGCGCGAGCGTTCGACCGGCATCCTGGGCGCCGATCAATCGGTCCGCGAGTTCGCTGACGACGAACACGGTCAATCAACCAGACCGCGGCCCGTGCGGCTTCAACGAATAAAGCCGGTTGCGCGCAGCATCGACGTGATACCCGCCCACAATGCGACGGCGAACACCATGCCGACGATGGCCGCGGCGATGGCGCTCAATGTTCCCGTAAGTCCCAGGGCCGTGACCAGTGCCCACGCACCCATGCCTCCCAAGGCGCCACAAACCAGAATGCCGACCACGCTCCAGACAATGCCCATGCAGAGCTCCCCGATACCATCGATCCATGTAGTATAAATGCGGTCCGCTGCGCAAACTCGCGATCGTCGATACGCGCAGTCCGTGGCACACTCAATGCGGTTCCCGTCATGAACGATTCAGCTCACCTCAGCACCACTGGCGCCCGTCCCGCCGTCCGGGCGCTGATGACCTCGCAGATCCGCGAGGTCGCCAATGCCGGTTTAGGTGAATCAGGCGTGCTGCCCTTCTGGTTCGGCGAGCCCGACGAAGTGACACCGGCATTTATCTGCGATGCCGCCTCGCAATCTCTCGCGCGCGGCGAAACATTTTATTCACAGAATTTCGGCATTCCCGAATTGCGCGACGCAATCAGCAACTATGTTACGGGTCTGCACCGCGCGACGCCCGCAGGCAAGATTGCGGTGACGGCGTCCGGCATGTCAGCGCTGATGCTGACAGTAGAAGCGCTCGTCGCGCCCGGCGACCGCGTCGTCGTCGTCACGCCGCTGTGGCCGAATCTCGTCGAAATCCCGAAGATCCTTTCTGCCAATGTCGACTGCGTGCCGCTGCAATTCACTCCCGCCGGCTGGACCCTCGACTTGAACCGCCTGCTTGACGCGCTCACGCCGGACACGCGCGCAGTGATGATCAATTCACCCAACAACCCCACCGGCTGGACGATCGACCGTGCGGACCAGCTGGCGATTCTTGTGCACTGTCGCGCGCGCGGCATCTGGATCGTCGCCGATGATGTGTACGAGAGGCTGGTCTACGGCAACGAGACTTGCGCACCGTCGTTTCTGGACCTGGCCGCACCGGAAGATCGAGTGATCAGCACCAACAGTTTCTCCAAGTCCTGGCTGATGACCGGGTGGCGGCTGGGTTGGATCGTCGCGCCCGAAGCGTTGATGCCGGACTTGGGCAAGTTGATCGAATACAACACATCGTGTTCCCCGGTCTTCGTGCAGCGCGCCGGGGTCGCCGCGATCACCGATGGCGACGCGACCATAGCCCGTAGCCGTGAACGCTATCGCGCCGCCCGGGATTATCTGGTCTCGGCGCTGGCGCGCATGCCGCGAATCGATGTGGCGCCGCCGGCCGGCGCGATGTATGCGTTCTTTCGCGTCGCGGGCGTCACGGACAGCTTGGCGTTTTGCAAGCAACTCGTGCGCGAAGCGCGCTTGGGACTGGCCCCCGGCAGCGCCTTCGGTCCCGAAGGCGAAGGTTTCGTGCGCTGGTGCTTTGCGTCAAGCCAGGATCGGCTGGCCGACGGCGTGGAACGACTCGAGACATTCCTGCGCTAGGAATTCGCGCCAAGAGCCGTCAATGATCGGGAAACGCCCGCTCCCAGGACTCGCGGTCGAAGCCGACAATCAGGCCCTGGTCGGTTTCCATTACCGGCCGCCTGATCGCAGTCGGATTCTCGAGCATCATGGCGATTGCCGCCGGCGCGTCCTTCACTTCCGCCTGTTTCTCTGGCGGCAGCTTCTTCCAGGTCGTGCCGCGGCGGTTGAGCAGCGTCTGCCATCCGGCCTCAGCGCACCATCCCGTCAGCTGATCGCGCAGCGGCGGAGTCTTCTTGAAATCGACAAAGCGATAGGCGATGCCGCGTTCCGCGAGCCACGCGCGCGCGGTCTTGATCGTGTCGCAATTGGTGATGCCGTACATTCGCATCGAAGTGTTTCTCCAGAAATCCGGGCCAGGCAGCAGGCAAGCAGGCGGGCCGCCAAATGGGCAGGCAAATGAGGACCGCGAACCTGCAAGTGTACGCGCATTGGCATCCCGCACGCATGCCTGCCTTCGTAAGCAACCCGATGAGCGGATGTGGCCGAGGCGCGATCAGTTCCATGCGGCGAGTGCCAGAAGAGGCACCGCATCCGCTACCCAAATTGCTGGCGGCGTTTGCGCTTGCCTCTTTGGCGGCCGTTGCGTTGCCCGCCCAAAGCGCCGACATGGCAAAGACCTTGCACGTAACGTTTCCGGTCGCCGAGACCGGCTTCGATCCGCAGGCCACCGCGGACGCCTATTCGTGGGCAGTACTTCGTGCCATTGTCGATCCGCTCTACGTCTATGACTATTTTGCGCGTCCGGTGCGCCTTGTGCCCAACACCGCTGCCGCGCTTCCCGATGTCACCGACGGCGGCCGCACCTATACGATCAAGCTCAAGCCGGGAATCTTCTTTGCGGCCGACCCTGTCTTCAAGGGCAAGCGGCGCGAACTGACCGCCGAGGACTACGTCTACAGCATCAAGCGCATCTTCGACCCCAAGGTCCGCTCGTACTGGGTGTATGTGTTCGAGAATAACCTGGTCGGCCTTGACGGCGTTCTCGCCAATGCACGCAAGAGCGGTGCCCTGGACTACGAAAGCAAGATCGAAGGTCTGCTGGCCATCGACCGGTATACGTTGCAGATTCGTTTCCAGCGGCCGAACTACGGCTTTGAGTGGTGGTTCACGACGGTTCCCTTGTCCGCGGTGGCGCGTGAAGTGGTGAACGCGCACCAGGACAGCAGCAATCGCGTGATGGAAAATCCGGTCGGAACCGGCCCCTATCGCCTGAAGGGCTGGACGCGCGGCCAGCACATCGTGCTCGAAGCCAATCCCGATTATCGTGACGTCACGTTTCCGGCTCCGGGGCCGGGAAGCGCCCCGGCGGACGTCGCCATCGCCAAGGGCCTCATCGGCCGCAAGTTGCCACTGGTCGGCACGATCGACATCAGCATCATCGAAGAGGCGCAGCCGCGCCTCCTCTCCTTCGACTCCGGCAAGCTCGACTTCATGGAGGTGCCGGCGTCGCTCTCCGCCAATGTATTGAGCGGCGCCGCATTGAAGCCCGGGCTCGCCAGGCGAGGCATCGTTCTGCATCGGGAGATCGCGCCTTCGATTTCGTTCTTCTTTTTCAATCTGGACAACCCGCTGGTCGGCGGCTACACACCGGAAAAACTTGCCCTGCGGCGCGCGATCAGCATGGGATTCGACCGCGACTCCAACATCAAGCAAGTACTCAACGGGCAGGCCATTCCCGCAAACCAGCCGGTCGCACCACCACTGTACGGCCACGACCCCAAGTACGTCGCGCCTTATGGCTCCGACCCGCAGGCGGCGCGCACTTTGCTGGACAAGTTCGGGTACAAGGACCGCGACGGCGACGGCTATCGCGAACTGCCGAACGGCCAGCCGTTGACGCTGGTGCTCGGGTCAACCACAGATGCCGCAGCGCGGATCAGCGACGAGTTGTGGAAGCGTAACATGGACGCACTGGGCCTCAAGATCACGTTTCTCAAGAACAAGTGGCCCGAGTTGAACAAGATGTCAGAGGCCGGGCAGCTGATGATGTGGGGATTGCGTTGGTCGAGCAACATTCCGGAGGGCATCGACAACTACAGCTATTTCTACAGTCGCAACATCGGGACGTCCAACGACGCGCGAATGCGCCTGCCGGCATTCGATGCGCATTACGACAAGTCGCGCAACCTGCCGCACGGACCCCAACGTACCGCGGTCTTCGACCAGATGAACGATCTCATCTTCAACTACGCGCCGTGGATCCTCACGGACTATCCGTACCAGAACTGGGTGGTACAGCCCTGGGTGCGGGGCTTCAAGGCAAATCCGTTCGTGGATCACCTGTGGTGGTATCTCGACGTCGACGCTCGCCCCTGACGCGGGGCCTTATCCTCACGCAGGCATGGCTAGGACTGTCCCTTGGGGGTTCGCTTCGCTACCCCAGCTTGCGCGCAATGCCTCCCGCAAACTCCCACCCGCGTCCCGGCGCTGCCGCCAGAAGCGCCTTGGTGTAGTCGTGCTGCGGATGCGCGAACACGTCTTTGACCAAACCGCATTCGATCACGCGGCCGGCCGACATCACGGCCACGCGATCGCACACCTGCGCCGCGACCCGCAGGTCGTGAGTGATAAACAGCATGGCCAGATTGAGGCGCTGCCTGATCTCGTCCAGCAAGGCCAGTACCTGCGCCTGGACCGACACATCGAGGGCGGACACAGCCTCGTCCGCGATCAGGACATCCGGCTCCATCGCCAGCGACCGCGCGATGCAGATGCGCTGCCGCTGTCCTCCCGAGAACTGGTGTGGAAAACGGTCCAGCGATCCGGGGTCGAGTCGCACCAAGTCCATCAGGTTGCGCGCGCGTTCCCGGGCCTGCGCTTCCGACGTGCCATAATTCATCGGCCCTTCCACGATAGCCTGCCCCACCGTCCGCCGCGGATTGAGCGAACGGTACGGATCCTGGAACACAATCTGCACGCGCCGCCGCAAAGCGTGCAACTGCGCCCGTGAGATCGACGCAAAATCGGTGTTGCCGATCACGATGTGCCCGCCCGTCGGCTCGATGAGGCGCGCAATACAGCGTGCTACCGTCGACTTGCCCGAGCCCGATTCGCCGACTATCCCGAGCGTCTCGCCCTGGTGAATCTCCAGCGTCACATCGGTCGCTGCCGCGACGCGATTTCGCGAAGGCCCGAACCAGCCGCGTTCCGCATAGATCTTTGATAACCCCCTCGTCGAAAGTACAACGGGTGTGTTGACGGCGTCGCGGTGCTTCGGCGACAGACTGGGCACGGCGGCGATGAGCATGCGCGTGTAGTCGTGCTTCGGCGCAGTTAGCAGTTCGAGGGTTCGCCCGATCTCCACCAGTTCCCCTGCGCGCAGCACGGCGACGCGGTCGGCAATCTCGGCGACAACGCCGAAATCATGGGTGATGAACAGCACACCAGTGCCATGTTCGCGCTGAAGGTGCCGGATGAGCGCCAGGATCTGCGCCTGGGTCGTCACGTCGAGGGCCGTCGTCGGCTCGTCGGCGATCAACAGCGCCGGTTCGAGCACGAGGGCCATGGCGATCATGATGCGCTGCCGCTGCCCGCCCGATAGCTGGTGCGGAAACGATTCCATCATGCGTTCGGGCGCGGCAAGCTGCACTGCGCGGAGGATGTCGAGAACTTTCCCGCGCCGCGCGTGTGGCGGCAGCGCCGTGTGCGTCGCCAGCACTTCGTCGACCTGGTCCCCACAACGCATGACCGGATTCAGCGCCGTCATCGGCTCCTGGAAGATCATCGACATCCGTGTACAGCGTAGTTCTCGCAGGCGCGCGGCACTGGCCGCGAGGAGATTCTCTCCCGTAAGGCGGATCTCGCCGCCCGTCGCGGCAAGCTCCTTGGGCAGCAATCCCATCACCGCGTGCGCGATGACGCTTTTCCCGGATCCCGATTCGCCCACAAGACAGACGATCTCGCCGCGGTCCACGGACAGATTGACACCTTGGATCGCACACGCGCGATCGGCGCCGGGTGGAAGCGCGACGGTCAACTCGCGCAGGTCGAGGACGGGGGTGCTCATAGTTGCTTCCGGAGGCGCGGGTCCAGCGTGTCGCGCAGCCCGTCGCCCAGCATGTTCACGGCAAGCACCGTCAATGCGAGGCATATCCCGGGAAACAGGATGTTGTGCGGAAACACGCGAAACAGCGTGCGTCCTTCGGCCATGATGTTGCCCCAGGTCGGCGTTTCCGGCGGGATGCCGACACCCAGGAACGACAGGATCGCCTCGATCAGGATTGCGGAGGCGGCGATATAGGTGGCCTGCACGATCAGTGGAGCGATGGTGTTGGGAAGCACATGCCGGACGATGAGCAACGGCGTGGGCGTGCCGACCGAGATGGCGGCTTCGACATAGGGTTCCTCGCGCACCGACAGCACCACCGAACGCACCAGCCGCACGACGCGCGGAATTTCCGGAACCACGATGGCCACGATGACGGCGACCAGCCCCGCCTTGGACAATGACACCACGGCGATCGCCAGCAGAATCGCCGGAATGGCCATCAGCCCATCCATGATCCGCATCACGATGGCATCCAGCCAGCGGATGTAGCCACCCACGAGTCCGATGAGAAGTCCAACCGCCACACTGATCAGCGCGACGGAAGCCCCAACGAGCAGCGACGCACGCGCACCGTAGACCACCCGGCTGTAGATGTCTCGGCCGAGCGAATCAGTGCCCATCCAGTGCGTGACAGTCACGCTCGACCCGTCGTCGCGACGCACCACTTCGTCCGCGCCCGGCTGCTTGTTGCGAAACGCCGGATTGATTTGTGCCGGGTCGATCGCCGTCAGGAGCGGTGCCGCGAGCCCCATCAACAGGATCAGCGCAAGGATGCCGGCGCCGACGGCGATGGTCGGGTTGCGCCAGAGTCGGTTCACCAGGCCACGACGCGGCACGGGTGGCTCCTCGCCCGGCAAGCGCGGCATACCCGGCGGCATCTCCAGACCCAGCGCGTCGGCGGTGGCGCTCAATACCGGATCCGCGGATCGAGGAACGTGTAGAGCAGGTCCACGACCAGGTTGACCAGCACGTACACAAACGAGAACAGCAGGATGACCGCCTGGATCGTCGGGTAATCGCGCGCGAGCACCGCATCCACGGTGAGCCGGCCCAACCCCGGTATGCTGAACACGCTTTCCGTGACGACCACGCCGCCGATGAGAAGCGCGATGCCGATACCGATCACGGTAACGATGGGGACCGCGGCGTTGCGCAACGCGTGCCGCATCAGCACGACGCGATCCGTCAGGCCCTTGGCCCGCGCGGTGCGAATGTAGTCCTCGCCCAGGACTTCAAGCACGCTGGTACGTGTGATGCGGGCGATCAGGGCGATGTAGATCACCGACAACGTGAGGCTAGGCAACACCAGCCGCTTCAAGCATCCCCACAGCCCTTCGGCCAGCGGCTGGTAGCCCTGCACCGGCAGCCATTGCAGCTCGACCGCGAACACGAAAATCAGCACATAGCCGATCACGAAGACCGGGACGGAAAAGCCGAGCACCGCGAAACCCATCACGACGCGGTCGATCCATGTACCCTGCTTGTTGGCAGCAAGTACGCCGAGTGGCACGGCGACGAGGATCGAAAAGATCATTGTCGTCAGCGCCAGCATTAGCGTCGGCTCGATGCGATCGGCCACGAGCTCGGCGACCGTCTTTTTGAAAAAAAACGATTCGCCGAAGTCGCCGGTGAACATGCGGCCGATCCAAACCAGGAATTGCGTGACGATCGGCTGGTCGAGACCGAGCTTCGCCCGGATGTCGACCACGTCCTGTGAAGTCGCCGACGCGCCCGCAATGATGGCCGCGGGATCGCCAGGCGTAAGGCGCAGCATGGCAAACACGAAGAGCGCCACGATCGCCATGACGGGAATCGTGGCCAGGAGACGTTTACCGATGTAGGCGAGCATCAGCGGGCCCCGACGCGAAACTGAACGATAGCGAGGCTTACGCGGTCATTGTCCCCGCGCATCAGGCAACCGTCATTCTCGCGAAAGCGGGAGTCCAGTATCTTTCGCGCAATGTCACTGGATTCCCGTTTTCGCGGGAATGACGGACACATGGCGAAACCCTCGCCAGAATCCCTACTTGCCTGACTTGCTGATGTTCCAGAACACGGAGGCCGGCGCCACGACGATGCCTTCAATGTTCGTACGGGCGGCGCCAGGCTGGTACCACTGGCCCAGGGGGACATGCGTCGGATATTGCGTGAAGCGCACCTGCACGGCCTCGGCAATCGCCTTTTGTTTCGCGGGATCGGTCTCACGCGCGAAGTCATCGCGAAGTTTTTCGAGTTCCGCATCGCAGGGCCAACCGAAGAGCGCCTTTTCGCAGCTCGCATTGAGGAATGCGGTGGATACCGGATTCAGGATGTCCGCTGACACCCACGACGTCAGGAACGCATGCCACCCGCCCGCAGACGGCGGGTCCTTCTTCGCGCGGCGCGCGACAACGCTCTGCCAGTCCATGGAGATCATGTCGACCTTGAAGCCCGCCTTTTCCATCAACTGCTTGGCGACGGGCGCCAGGTTGGTCAGCACGGCCAAGTCGGTGGAATGCATGAGCACAATCGGCGTGCCGTCGTAGCCTGCTTCCTTGAGCAATGCCTGCGCCTTGGAAAAATTGGACTCGAGCAGTCCATCCATGCCCTTGTCCGACGCGAACGGCGTCCCGCAGACAAACAGCGCCTTGCAGGTCTTGTAGTACTGCTTGTCTCCGATCGTCGCCTGGAGAAAATTTTCCTGGTTGAATGCGTAGAGCACCGCCTGCCGCACTTTCGCGTTGTCGAAAGGCTTGGCCGTGGTGTTGAAGCGGAACGCATATTGGTTGCCGAGTGGATTCCAGTCGACCAACTTGATGTTGGAATCCTTGCGCAGGATGGGCAGCAGATCGTGGGAAGGCTGTTCGATGAAATCGATTTCGCCGGCGATCAGCGCATTGACCGCGGTCTGTTGGTCGGCCAGTTGCTTCCATTCGACGCGGTCGACCTTGGCCACCTTGCCGCCGGCCAATCCGGATGCAGGTTCCGCGCGTGGCCTGTACTTGTCGAATTTCACGTACACCGACTTGTCGCCCGGCTTCCATTCATCCTTCTTGAACACGAACGGGCCCGATCCGGTGTAATCCGAGATTTGCTCGGTGCCAGGCGTTGCGGCGACGCGCTTGGGCATCATGAACGGCACGTTCGACGACGGCTTGCCCAGGCCCGCCAGCACAAGCCCCGTGGGCGAACTCAGGACGATCTTGAAGGTCTTCGCGTCGACGACCGGCATGTCCTTGACGAACGTCATCATCTTCTGGCCCATCGCGTCCCTCGAGCCCCAGCGCCGAATCGACGCGACGCAATCCTCGGCGGTCACCGGCGTGCCGTCGTGCCACAACAGTCCGTCGCGCAACGTCATCGTCCACGTCAGCTTGTCGGCCGACAAGTCATACTTGTCGATCATCTGCGGCTTTATCTGGCCATTGGCGTCAGTCGCGAACAGCGTGTCATACACCATGTAGCCATGATCGCGGGTGATGTACGCTGTGGTCCAGATCGGGTCGACGATCTTCAGGTCGGAATGCTTGACCACGCGCAGGGTAGACTGAGCAAGGGTCGTTGGCGCGGCGAGGGCGAATGCGGCGGTAACGCACGCTGCGAAGGCCAGCTGACGGAAACGGAACGACATGAACTTCTCCTAGGGGAAACGGCAACGGTACAAGGGCGGCTGCGCGAACCCGCACGATAGACGCACCGCCGCGCAACGGCAATAGGCGGGCCTTTAGTCGCGAGGATCGATGGGAGTGATGCGCGGCACACGCGCTTCGATGGCTTCGGCGGCGGCTAGACAAAGATCTTCGCGGAAGCGTTGCCCGATGATCTGGACGCCCACGGGCAGGTCCTCATTTTGTCCCTGTGCAACGCCAGTCGGCACCGCCAATCCCGGCAATCCGAGCACAGGCACCGCCATGAGCGTGCACGACTGGCGCCAGACTTCCATCGTGCGCGCGACGCTTTCCAGGTCAAATCCCTGCGCGTAGGGCAATTGGGTACACACTGGCGCCAGCACCAACGGGGTGCGTTCGAGGAATGCATACCAGTCACGAATCAGCCGGGTGCGATTGGCTAGCGCCTTCAAGTGGTCATCGGGGCTCATATCCGGCACATTTTCCTGCATCAATTGCATCGCCCTGCGAATGCCTTCGTCGCCGTCGCGTTCAAAGTCGGCCTGCTGGAAGCGGCGAAACTCCGGGATGTGCATCTCAAACCACAACTCGAACGCAGCCGTAAATCCCGGGGTCCTCGTGGTGACCACTTCATAGCCGGCTTCCGCGAGTGCCTGCGCAGCCTGCGCGAGAGCGGCGGCTACCGGAGGCGATGGCGCGGCACCTGCCAGGTCAGCGGCGTCGGCAACGATCGCCACGCGTATCGGTTTTGCCGGCGGCGGGCCCTCCAGCGGTACGGGAACCCACCAAGGGTCGCGTGCATCCGGCGCCGCCATGGCGTGGAAGCCTAACCGCACGTCGCGCACCGTTCGCGCGAGCGGGCCTTGAACGGACATGAGTTGCGCGGAAATGGGCCGCTCTGTCTTTCCGCTTGGGTTATAGGCGGGCACACGGCCAAACGACGGGCGCAACCCGACCAACCCGGTGCAATACGCGGGATAGCGCACCGAGCCGGCGATGTCGTTGCCATGCGCAAGCGGCGTGATACCTGCCGCCACCGACGACGACGCACCGCCACTCGACCCACCCGGTGTGTGCGTGCGCGACCACGGGCTGTAAGTACGTCCTCGGTAATCGTTGACCGTATCGAGGCGCATGCTGAACGCAGGTGTGTTGGTGCGGCCGATGATCACTGCGCCGGCCTTCTTCCAATTGGCGACCACGGGATGGTCCGCCGTGGCGATCACGTCCTTGAACGCCGCAACGCCGTTGACGGTCGCACAGCCTTCCTGGTCCACATTTTCCTTGATGGTGACCGGCACGCCGTGCAATGGTCCCAGCGTTTCGCGCCGAGCAGAGGCCGCGTCGGCGCGATCCGCCGCGGCAAGCGCTTCCTCGGACAGGTCGCAAGTCACGGCATTGAGCCGAGGATTGACCGCGTGCATCCTTCCGACACAGGCGGCCACAGCCTCCCGCGAAGAAATCCTTCGCGCGCGGATGCCCTCGGCCAAGGCGACGGCGTCCCACTTCCACAATTCATCGGTCACTGCAAATCCCTCATTGGCAACGGCACCGCTTTGGACAGGTCGCGCGATAACGGCTAACCTCGCCCGATCGAACTTACATTGGAGCGACGATGGCCGTCATCGCCGTAGGAGGATTCCAGCACGAGACCAATACCTTCGCGCCGTCGAAGGCGGATTATGCCGCGTTCGAGGATGGCGGGGGCTGGCCCGAGCTGACGTTCGGCGACGCCATCGCGCCCCGCCTCGCGGGCGCCAACATCCCGGCCACCGGGGCGCTGGATGCATTGCACGCCGCAGGTCATCGCACCATCGGCCTCACCTGGGGCGCGGCCTCTCCCTCCGCCCACGTTACCCGCGATGCCTACGAGCGGATCGTCGGCGACATGCTTGGCCGGTTGCGGGAAGCGGGTCCCATCGATGGCGTCTATCTCGACCTGCACGGCGCGATGGTCACGGAACACCTGGACGACGGCGAGGGCGAATTGCTGGCGCGCGTGCGCGAAATCGTCGGACCCAAAGTGCCCGTGGTGGCGAGCCTCGACCTGCACGCCAACATGACACGCGCGATGGTCGAGCATTGCGACGGCCTGGCCGCGTATTGCACTTATCCACACATCGATATGGCGGCCACCGGCGCACGCGCGGCCAGGCTCCTGGAACGGACGATCGCGACGGGCGCACCGATGGCCAAGGCAATTCAGCCGCTCGATTTTCTCACCGGCCTGCCGTCGCAGTGTACGTTCATCGAGCCCGGCAAGAGCCTCTACGAATTGCTCGCGCGACTGGAAGCGAAACACGACGTGATGCTGTCGTTCACACCGGGCTTTCCTATGGCGGACTTTCCGGAGTGCGGCATGGCGGTTTTCGGCTACGGCCCAGACATGGGAAATGTTCAAGCGGCGGTCGCCGCGCTCGCACACGCCGTGCACGACGCCGAGCCCGATTTCGCGATGGAACTGTTCGAGCCGGACGCCGCTGTGGCGCGCGCGATGCAGCGCGGCGAACGAGGCGCGCCGGTGGTGATGGCCGACACGCAGGACAATCCAGGCGCAGGCGGCAACGGCGATACAACCGGCCTGCTCGCCGCCATGCTCAAGCGCGATCCGCGTGACGCGGTATTGGGTCTTCTGATCGATGGCGCGTCGGCGCGGCAAGCGCATGTCGTCGGCATCGGTCACGCGGCGCATTTTCACCTCGGTGAAATTTCCGGCGTGCCGGGTCATACACCGTTGGCCGGAATATTCAACGTGGAAGCGTTAGGCGACGGCAAGTTCACTTGCACGGGGCCGATGTTCGGCGGCTTCCGGATGGACTTGGGACCCATGGCGGTATTGCGCAAAGGCAACGTGCGCGTGGTGCTGGCTTCGAAAAAGTGCCAGGCAGCGGACCAGGAAATGTTCCGGCATGTCGGCATCGAACCGCGCGAGCAATCCATGTTGGCGCTGAAGAGCTCCGTGCATTTCCGCGCGCACTTCCAGCCCATCGCCAGGGAAGTGCTGGTCGTGGTGGCGCCGGGACCCGCCAAGGCCGACCCGACGATGTTCCACTGGACGCGCCTGCGGCCGGGATTGCGGCTGAAGCCGGGCGGACCGGCGTTCCGAGCCTGAAATTCAATACCGCTACTTGGTGCAACCCAACCCGACATGCCGCGCCGCTACGTCATCGCGCTGATCAAGCACGAGACCAACACATTCTCGCCGGTACCCACGCCGCTCATGTCATTTGGGCACGGCAATGGCCCCGCATTTGGCGCCGCGGCGCGCGCGCGGTTCGAGCACACCAACACGCCGATGGCGGCGTACCTCGACATCGCGCGGCGCGAAGGCGCCGAAATCGTCACTCCGGTCGCCGCTGAATCGTGGCCGTCGAACAAGGCGTCACGGGCGACTTTCGAGTCGCTGCTCTCGCCACTCGAGGACGCAGTGCGCGCGGGCTGCGACGCCGTGTTGCTCGACCTTCACGGGGCCATGGTGATCGAGGACTGCGACGACGCGGAAGGTGAGATCGTCCGGCGCATCCGCCGCATCGCTCCCCGAATGCCGATTGCAGTTACGCTCGACTACCACACCAACCTCGCGCGCGAACTGGTCGACAACGCGACCGTCATCACGGGCTACAAGACCTACCCGCACATCGACATGTACGAAGCGGGAATGAAGTCGGGCGGCATTCTCGTGGGTGCACTCGACGGCGCCGTCGAACCGGTGATGGCCTGGGGCTGGAAGCCGCTGCTGGCGTCGATCATGCGCCACGCGCCGGAGGACGGACCCTCCGGTGACATCCTCGCGTTCGCACGGCGCATGGAGGCCGACGGCACCGTGCTAGCGGCCACGCTGCTGCCGTCGTTTCCGCACGCGGACACGCCGTTCACCGGGCTGTCGGCAATCGTCGTCGGCGACGCCCGCCACGGCGGTCGTGAACACGCGCGGATGGTATGCGACCACATGCTGGCGATGGCCTGGGAGCGCCGCGACGAATACGCGTTTGACGCGCCGCCATTGTCCGAATCGGTGGCCGCCGCCAAGGCATTCGGCTTGGCCAATCCGGGGGCGCCAGTGCTGTTGATCGACCACTGCGACAACTGTGGCTCAGGCGGCGCGCAGGACGTGATGGCGGTCGTTGTGGAAATACTGAAGCAGGAATTGGACGACGTGGCCATTGCGCCGATTCGCGACGCGCAGGCCGTCGCGACCATGGTCGACGCCGGCGTCGGCCAGAAAGTGCGGCTGAAGCTCGGGGGCCGCACCGACATGCCGACGATCGGGCTTGCCGGTGCGCCGATGGAGGTCGAAGGCCGCGTTCAGGCGATCACCGACGGCGAATTCGTCGTCACGGGGCCGATGTACACGGGTGTGCGCATGCACCTGGGTCGCACCGCCGTACTCGATGTACAGCAGGAAAGCGCGCGAGCGCAAATCGTGGTCACCGAACGCCCGCACGAGCCCTTTGACGTTGGCGTGTTTACTCACGCCGGCATCGACCCGCGTAAAAAGCGCTACGTCATGCTCAAGTCCCGCATCCACTACCGCGCAGGGTTCAAGCCGATCGCCGCCCACATCGTCGAATGCGCCGGTGCGGGCGTGACCAACGCGGACTTGTCGGTCTATCCTTACGCCAGGCTGACCCGCCCGATCTTTCCGCTCGATTCCATGTAGGATGGCGGCCCGGCCGCCTGCGACCACTGTACCCAATGGACTCAACGCATGGCCCCAGCAACGCAACGTGAATTCAGCCTGTTAATCGATGTCGGCAACACGTTCCTCAAGTGGGGACTGTTCCTGACCCATCCCGACGGCAGCGCCCGCGAGAACCGGGTGGAGTCCGGGCACGCGCTGCATGACGAAATCATGGCGTTGCCGGCACAATTTGCGAAGCTTCCCACGCCCGCCAAGATTGTCATATCCAATGTGGCCGCTACCCGCATCCGCACGGCAACGATCCGGGTCCTCGAAGTCTGGCCCGATGCGCCGACGCCCTACTGGCTGGTGCCGCAAGCCACGCAATGCGGCGTGACCAACCGCTACCGCAATCCGGCGCAACTCGGCAGCGACCGCTGGGCAGCCTTGATTGGCGCGCGTCACATGCTGGGCGAGCGCGCAACGATGGTCGTCGTGTGCGGCACCGCCACGACGCTGGATTTCCTGTCCGCCGACGGCGTGTTCAAGGGCGGCATGATCATGCCCGGTCTCGGCCTCATGTTACGTTCGCTACACGAAGGCACGGCCGCACTGCCCGACCAGGACGGCGATTTTTCACCCTACCCCACGCAGACGGTCGACGCGATCGCGAGCGGCTGTCAACACGCGCAGGCGGGTGCGATCGAGCGGCTGTATGCTATCGAAGCGCGCAGCACGCCGGACCTGGTGTGCCTCTTGTCCGGCGGTGCGGCGGGCGCCGTCGCCCCGCGGCTGTCGATTCCGTTCAAGCTGCACGACAACCTCGTGCTCGAAGGGCTGTATCGGGTCAGTCAGGACCTGCCGGCAACTTGATCGTCAATCGCTGGGGGAGTCAGCGCTTGGCGCGCCCGGGTACTTCTACCGTGCCGGGTCCGGATGAATGTTATCGACCCAATGCACTTCCTCGGGATTAGGCTCCACGTTGGGCAGGTCGAGGTTGACCACCACCGGCACCTGACCGCTGCGACAGAGCACGCAGGACAGCGGCTCGTCGTCGCTTGCGTTGATCTCCTGGTGCGGGACGAACGGCGGGATGTAGATGAAGTCGCCGGGACCCGCCTCCGCCGTGAACTCGAGGCGATCGCCCCATTTCATCCGCGCACGACCGGAAACCACATAGATCACGCTTTCGACGGCACCGTGATGATGCGCGCCCGTCTTGGCCTTGGGATGGATCAGCACGGTGCCGGCCCAGAGCTTTTCCGCGCCAGCGCTCGCATGAGTGATCGCCGCGGCGCGATTCATGCCGGGAGTCTGCGCCGTATTGGTGTCCAGTTCGTTGGCGTGGACCACGCGCACACCATGGTGGCGCCAGTTGGAAGCGTTGTTCATGGCAGGTTTCTCCTCCTGTTCACGCGCATTGGCCAATCAGGTTAATCCACGCAGTCGCGGTCGAGGGCGTTGCGCACCACCACCGCGAACTCATCCAGCGAGCATGGAAAGCCCGGTGCATTCGTGCTGCAGCCGCGCAGCCGCAATGGGGTCTTCACTGGGGGCAGCGCAAGTGTGAGCGGCGTCATCTTGCGCATCTGTTCAAGCGACTGTGAAACGTAGGACGTGTAGACGCGCTGCTTCTTGTCCGACCCTGCGCGCACCTCGAACAATAGCGCGCCGCCCGGCGGAGTCTGGTTGCGCTGGTAGCCCGGTTGCGTCCATGTGACGTCCAGGATGCCGGCCAGATTGGCAATATTGGTATCGTGTCCCACATAGGCGACGACTGTCGCGTCGCGCACGGCAGCGTCTATCGCGCCCAAGCCCGCGGAACGACCACTGGTCACGGCTGCGCCGACGCGCATCAGCAGTGCGGAGCCCTGTCGGCGTGCAAGATAGGGCGTGCGCTCCATGAGATCGAAGGCTTCCGTGTGCAGGCGAAATGTCTGCAGCATCTTGTCCGGTGCCAGGCGACCCCACGCCACCTGATTGGCGTCCAGCCCTTCCGCATATTCCATGAGAAAGATTTCCGTCGCGGAGGACGCGATCGCGAGCGCACCGACCAGGTCGACGCCCTTGCCGTTCGGCACGGGCGACAACATCGTCGGCAGGTCCGCGAGCTTGCATCCCTCGGGCCGGCCCAGCGCCGTGCATAACGCGGGCTTGCAACAGTCCGTGCCAGCCTGAAGCGCGTCGAAGGGGCCTTTGAAATCCAGCGGGACGCTGTTGAGGTCGCCCGCTACCCGCTGCAGCACACTCGTCTGCACCACCATCGCATCGAGCCGGCACACGCCGGCCGCCACGGGATGAAAGATGCCATCCAGGGTTGCGTCGAGCTTTGCACGATAGGCAATGCCGCAGCCGGGGACCAGGCCGTCGAGCAAAGCCTGCGCGGTAGTTCGGGTTCGCTCCTCGAGATCCGCGTAAACATAGATGCTGCCGCGCGGTGGACAGCCCTGCTCGGGCAACAGTTGCTCGGCAACGAGGTACTCGCGGTGATATCGGCCAAGCAACTTGGCGAGCTGCGCACCCGTTGCCGTGAGATGGCCCGGCGGCTCACTCCATACCGGCCAGGGGCGCGATGACCAGCTTTCCAGCTCGGCCGCCGAAATCGTTGGCGTACGCACCCCGTGGCGGCTCACGATCACGATTTTTTGCAGCACCTCGTCGCTTTGCGCGCCGGCGCCGAGCGGAACCCCACAGGCGTACACGAGCAGGGCAGCGAGAACCAGCCTCTTCAGCGCCATCTTTGGGTGGCACCGAAGCTCAATGCGCTGCCTTCAATCAATTGTTGCATGGGGCTTTCTTCGCTTGGCGCGGGCTCGCCGTGGCGCGCCGCTCATGGTCACGAATATACATCCGAATGTGCAACGAATATCCAAACTGAGGCCCGGACGGGGCCAACGCAGTATCATTGCAATCCCCATCGAGGAGAACAGCCATGAGCGAGAGAGAAGTTGTCATATTGAGCGGCGTGCGCACGGCCATCGGCGATTACGGCGGCAGCCTGAAGGACATGGCCCCGTCGGAGCTTGGCGCGAGGGTGGTGAAGGAAGCGGTTACCCGTGCCAACATCGACCCGAATGACGTCGGCCAGTGCGTGATCGGCAACGTGATCCACACCGAGCCCAAGGACATGTACATCTCGCGCCTGTGCGCCGTCAATGGTGGATTGCCCCATGACACCGGCGCATTCACCGTGAATCGCCTGTGCGGCAGCGGCATGCAGGCGATCATCTCGGCGTCGCAGTACATCCTGCTGGGCGAGACCGACACGGCCGTTGCCGGCGGCGCCGAAAGCATGAGCCGCGCGATCTACGCGTCGCTGACCCAGCGCTGGGGCGCACGCATGGGCGACAGCAAGATGCTGGACATGATGGTCGGCGCGTTGACCGATCCTTTCGACACCGTGCACATGGGCGTCACCGCGGAAAACGTGGCGGCGAAGTGCGGCCTCAACCGTGATGTGCAGGATGCGTTCGCCGTGGAAAGCCACAAGCGCGCGGCGGCCGCGATTGCCGCCGGCCACTTCAAGAGCCAGATCCTCCCGATCGAACTCAAGAGCAAGAAGGGTCCCGTTGTGTTCGACACCGACGAGCACGTCCGTGGCGAGTCGACGATGGAGAGCATGGCCAAGCTCAAGGCCGTGTTCCAGAAGGAGAACGGCACGGTCACCGCCGGCAACGCGTCGGGCTTGAACGATGCGGCCGCCGCTGTCGTGCTGATGGAAAAATCCGCCGCAGCGGCGAAGGGCCTGAAGCCGATGGCTCGCCTGGTAGCCTACGGCCACGCCGGCATCGACCCGAAGATCATGGGCCTGGGCCCGGTGTCCGCGGTCAAGCGCGCGCTCGCCAGGGCCGGGTTGAAGATCGCCGACATGGACGTCGTCGAGTCGAACGAAGCGTTCGCCGCGCAGGCGCTCGGCGTCAACAAGGAGCTCGGGATGGACGCGACAAAGGTCAATCCCAACGGCGGCGCCGTCGCGCTGGGCCACCCGATCGGCGCTACCGGCGCCATCCTGACTGTCAAGGCGATGTATGAACTGCACCGCACGGGCGGGCGCTACGGTCTCATCACGATGTGCATCGGCGGAGGACAGGGTATCGCCGCCATCATCGAGCGCGTCTGACGAAGGCTTTTGACAACCCACCGCAATTTCACGTTTTCATTGGAGCATGCAATGGCAATTTCGATGTATCAGGCGTCGGCACCCGTATTCGCCAAGGGTCTCACCAATCTCAAGGCCATCCTCGAAAAGGCGGCCGCTCATGCTGCGGCCAGGAAGATCGACGAAACGGTGTTCGTGACGGCGAGACTCTCCCCGGACATGCTGCCGTTGTCGAAGCAGGTGCAGATCGCGTCAGATTTCGCGCGCGGCACGACGGCGCGCCTGGCCGGCAGCGAACCGCCGGCCATGGAGGACAACGAAAAGACGCTGG
>JBDTPJ010000028.1:0-36296 GCA_039932755.1 Betaproteobacteria bacterium | reverse complement strand
CGTCGCTGTCGCTCGCATTCGCACTCACCAACACCGTCGCCGGCGCGGCGACGCTTGATCCGTCCGCCGGAGCGGTAAGGTTGACCGAGGGTGGAGCATTACCGCCGCCGCCGGGTCGTTTCCAACCAAACGGCTTGTAGAGCCAGACGCCTGCGTCGGCTGTGGTGGAACTGAACTCGTCGAGCGCGATGTATGCGTCTAGCTCCGCGACGAATTGCCACTTGCCGTTGACACCAGTCTGAAAATTTCCGTTGGGTTGCGCCGTCGTGGTGCTCGGCCGCTGGGTGACGATCCATACATCCTTGACGGCGCCGGACAGTTCGAAGGCCGCACTCGTCTCCCAAACCGTTCCACGTTCGCTGCCGTCCCACATCACAATCTTGTCGTTGATATCGTCATAGGCAATTCCAAACCCTTCGTTGCCCGCAAATTGTGTTCCATCCGGCAATACCAGTCTTACCGCGATATCCTCGTTTGCATCTGGATTTGCTGCATTGGAAAGCGCCAGATCCCAAACGCCAAATCCAGACGGCCATCCCGCTACATTGGACGTACGGATGTATAGCCCGTGGCGGGTGTCGATCACCCCGGAGTTCTTGAAACTTGGCGCGTTCCATGCGGTGCCGACTTCCTCGAAGCGACCGGTTTCGCCTAATCTGATTTGGCCAAGTTGATAGCGGTACAGCGAAGGCCACCCACCACCCGACTGGGCGCTTACGTAAATGACGTCGTTTCCAGCCTCCATCAAGTAAGCGGTCGACGCCTCCACATATTGCGGTGCCTCTGCACCCACCCATCTCCCTTGCTGGTTGCTCCACATCTGCGCGCCGGGCGTGGAAGGGTTGTATCCCGACCCGGTCGTGCCGCCGACCTTGTTTGGGTCTGCCTTTGTCGGATCCCACATCCATGGTCCGGCGCGTTCCGGCGTGCCATTGGCACCCTTATTGACAAAATTGGTGCCGCTATTGAATGCGGCGCCACCGAACGTGACGAACATGTCGTTCAGGGGGACATAGATGTTGTTGTCGTAGGTGTGGGCCGACTGCGGCGCCGCATTGTCGACCGTAAAATAGGTGGCGGTGGTGCCGTATTGTTCCACTCGGCTCGACACCGAACCACGCGTCCAGATTCCGGACGTGCCCTGCCAGACGTACATCTCGTTGCCCATATAGTTGGCGTGTCCGCCGCCCCACAGGAGCAAGGTGCCACGACGCGAATCCCAGGCAAATGAACTCCATGCATGGACAATTGCAGCGGGATTCGAGTAGGAGCTAGGCGGCAACGCGTCAGGCCCGGTGACCCACGCTGCAGAATATTTGTTGGTATTGACCTGCACCCAGCCGCCCTCCGGCGTGGCGTCGAGTTGGCTTAACAGGAATGCGGTGTCCCACGCAGCGCCGGCTGGAACGGCCACGAGGCCGCCGAAGACAATCAAGAGGCGCGCTAAATGTCGAAACAAACGACCGCGCCAATCGTGCGGACGTGCAGCACGCGCGGACGTTAAATGACTGCACGCAATTCGACAATTCAGCATGTACTTCTCCAAGTGTTTCGGGACAATAACGCGGGAAAAGGTGTCAGCGTTTAAATGCGGTGATCTCCGGGATTTCCCGTCAATTTAGGAACGGTCATGCAGGCCGATGAACGAACCTAGAGCCTGCGTCCAGCATTTCGCTAAAACGGCATGCTCGTAACTCAGGAGTCGCGAGAGACTGCCCAATTTTGTAGGACGGAGGTTCTACGTGGGGCGATGTCCGAGCGCGCGGCGACTAAATACTGCTGCGTCAGGACTTTTCCAACAACGACAATCGCGATCAAATGCCAATAGAGGTCGAAGTAGGACAGACCCAGAAATGTTCCGCCTCCCGCGAAGGCGGCCATGCTCACCTGAACCGACCCCGCCAACTCCGACAGCCATGCAAGCTCCTTTCGATTCTTGGCCTGCCGGATGATCCATGAGGCAGTCCGCCAGGCCACGATTCCGATACCGACAAATAGCACCAAGCCAATCCAACCGTGTTCGCCAAGAACCTTGAAGTAGATGCTATGTGCGTCCATGGTGGCCTTGCCGGGGGCATAGCGGTCGTATATCTCCGGGGTCCATAGTTCAAAGCCACCACCAGCGACCTTGTCGTTGGCAAGTCGCAGCGCCATTTTCCAGGTTTCGATGCGATTCATGGCGGAAGCGTCCTGATCATAGGTCTCGATGGTCCACATCCGATCGTGCCACGACTGCGGCATGAAGATGAATAAGAATGGAATGAACATGATCAACACAGCGCCTGTCACGACCTTGTGCTTCGATTTCAACCAGAGGAAGAATGCCATTGCGAGGCCCCCGACCAGCGCGCCGCGCGATTGAGACCCGACTATCGAGAACGCGCACAAGACCATTGCGGCCAGCAATCCGTGGCGCACCCACTTGCTGACGGAGCTGGCGCGCAGATATTGCATCAGCGGGAGGGTCATCAGCAGGGCGAGCGCGAGCTCGTTGTTGCCTTCGATAAAGCTTCCCGGCGGCCCCCAGACGTGAAAATCGCCACCATTGACGATAGTAAATATTCCGCCCTTGACTCCGAAGAATCCAAGCGACAGCACAATCACCCAAAGCAGCATTTGCAGGCGTTCACGTGAGCACATCAGGAGTATTGTCGCGAAGGTCATTAGCTGAATCTTGAGGATGTTCACATACGAATTCCAGGCGTCTGCCGGATAGAATGCAACTGCCGTAGTGAGCCCCATCCAGGCGATAAAGAGAATCCAGGTTGTGGTCAGTCCCGTAATCGGAAAGCGCTTTGGTTCCTTCGACATGATCATTGCGACGAGCGTCACGATGGCGACGGTGTATGCAAACGGGAAGTCATAGGCAAAACCCCAACCCAGACGATGGGGGTTCATGTATCCAATCCAGGACCACACGAGCACACCCACATAGGGGCGGGTGAGGATGATCGGTAATGAACCGAAGATAATCAGCGCGACTAGGTAATCTCTCATGCTGGAGTCGAATGCGCCAAGGCGTAGCTAAACATGACTGTTCCCGCGATGTTCACACTCCGCGACATGATCGTCAGCGGGCAGTTGACGTGACTGTGCGGCTTGATGGTGGGCGGGTCTGGAATCAAAGAATAACATCTCGATAAGGACGCTTGGCTGCTGCTCGAAAGTGCGACCTCTCGGAACAAGGCGTAGCGAAACGCCGTCGATCAACCCGTCCTTATTGAGTAGCACAAGTCGTAGGCTAAGGTATGTGGGCAACGTCGCCCGCGCTGCTTACGTTTCGCATATTGCGAATCATCCGCAACATGAACCGTCCCGGTGTCCGGTCCCACGGCGTGAATCGCGGCAGTTGAAATTCGTCCGACCGCGCGGTCGCCACACCCCATCCGGTCGAAACGGCCGCCGCATAGCCAGCATTGCGGACCATCTGCACATGCTCGGGCGCATAGTCGACTCCAGGCTTGCCATTGGGGTAGGCAAAAGTGCGAATCGGCGCACGAACAATGTTCTGCAATCGCCGTCCGCTTTCGACGATCTCGCGCCGCGCGTCCCCGGGAGCGGCGTTCAGCAATATCGGATGGGTCACAGTGTGGGCGCCAATTTCCATGCCCGCACCATGCAGTTCGCGCACCTGGTCTTCCCGCATCATCAGTTTGGTTTGATCTGCGATTCCTGCCAGTTGACCCAGGTGCGCAGCCCGGGCCTCGCGTTCAGGGCCGGGCAGGTACTTGAGCGCCGGAAGGATGGCCGCGATCGCGGCGCGTCGGCTGTCTTCCGTGTTGAAGGAAAATAGTCCTAGTCCCCAGTGCTTGAGGTCCAACGTCGCTGCTGGCAAAACGCGTATCGCCTCGATAACCGTGTCGTTCCACATTCGCCCACCGTCGAGATAGCCGGTGGCAATGAAGAATGTCGCGGGGACCTTATGTTTGGCCAGAATCGGCAGTGCGATTTCCGCGTTATCGGCGTAACCGTCGTCGAAGGTGACGCACACCGATCTTGGCGGAAGGCTATTCGAGGCAAGCCGCTCGACGGCTTCAGCCAACGGTAGTGGCGAAAAGTGCGTGGCCAACAGGCGCATCTGGACGTCGAACTCGTCGGCCGGAATGTCCCAGTTGTTGAACGAATCAACGGCCGGCCGGACCCGGTGATGGATGAGAATGGACAAGCGTGCGCGCGCGCCGGCCGGCGATACCAGGCTGGCCACCTTTTCCATCAGGTAGTTGGATACGTCGTTGATCAACGCGATCGCGCCAGCGCATTTTCGAAATCGGCGATCAGGTCACCGGTATCCTCGATGCCCACGGACAGTCGCAGCAAGTCGGCGGGAACCGGCGTGCCCGCGCCCTCGATGCTCGATCGGTGCTCCAGCAAACTCTCCACGCCACCGAGCGAAGTGGCCCGCTTCCACAATTCCACATGCGCCGCTGTGGCAACAGCGCTGGCCTCGCCAGCGGCCATAGTGTCATCCATGCCACGAATGCGGATCGACAGCATTCCACCGAAACCGCCGTGCATCTGCTTCGCCGCAATGGCGTGTCCAGGGAAGGAAGCCAGTCCCGGATACAGCACTTCTCGAATCCTGGGGTGGTGCACGAAATGTTCCGCAATCGCCTGCGCGCTCGCGCACGCGGTACGCACGCGCGGGAACAGCGTACGCATTCCACGCGTGAGCAGCCATGCCTCGAACGGACCCAGCACGCCGCCGATTTGCGCGCGAACGGTCCGGATGCGTTGCCACAATGCCGAGTCTTCGCGAGTGGTCAGCGTGCCGGCGATCACGTCCGAATGTCCATTCAGGTACTTGGTTGCCGAATGCATGACGATGTCCGCGCCCAGTTCGATGGCGCGCGTCAGCACGGGGGTGGCGGCGGTGGAATCGACCGCCACGTGGGCACCCGCCGCGTGCGCAATGGCGCAGGTCGCCGCGACATCGGTAATCGACCAGAGCGGATTGGCTGGCGTTTCAATCCACACCAGGCGCGTCTTGCCCGGCCGTACAGCCCGTTGCACCGCATCCCGGTCGGTCATGTCGAGGAACTCGACCTCAAGCCCCCAGTTCGTCGCGAAAGTGAGCAGCCAGTTGCGCAGCGACCAGTACATCACCTTGGGCGCTATCACGTGGTCGCCGGGGGCCAGCGCCTGGAAGACGGCGGTGGCCGCCGCCATGCCGGAGGCAAACAACAGCGACGCATGGCCGCCTTCAAGGGCGGTCAGGACGGCTTCGGCTTGGTCAAACGTCGGGTTGTGGTCTCGCGCGTAGATGCGACCATTGCGATATTGATTGTCCGGATCGCGAATGAACGTGGTGGACGTGTGGATCGGCGGCGCGATCGCGTGCGTCGTCTCGTCCACCCAGCCCAGGGCCTGGGCTGCAATGCTCGCAGGTTTTACACTTTTCTTGTCCATCGAACCGCTAAGGTACTACACCGGCACTTCGCCCAACACCGTGCAGCGGCGAATCACGCGCTTTTGCGTTGCGGGGTCGTAGGCGCTAGCACGGTGCATCACGCAGCGATTGTCCCAAAGGAGCAATTGTCCCGCCTGCCATTTGTGTTCGTAGGTCAAGTCAGCGTGGACCGCCAGCGCATTCAATTCCTCGATCAAGTCGCGCCCCTCGTCGTAGGACATGCCGACGATGTATTCCGCGTGATCGCCCAGGTAAATGCACTTGCGACCGGTCTCCGGATGCGTGCGCACGATCGGCTGATCGACCGGGGGCTTGGCCAGGCGCTGCTCCTCCGTCATGAGGTCGACGCCGTGTCGCCGGGTGCGCGAAAAGTCGAGATTGTGCACGGCGCGCAAATGGGCAATGCGTGCTTTCCACGTGGCATCCAGCCGATCGTAGGCGCCATACATGTCGCAGAAGTGCGTTTCACCGCCGACTTCGGGCATCACCTCGCCGTAGATGATCGTCGCCTGGCCGGTGACGCGCGACCAGGAACCGTCCGTATGCCACGCCAACGTGCCCTTGTCCGGGTGATGCCCGTTGGGATTGCCGTTCGCGTCGAGATTGGACAGGCGATAGAGCTCGGGATAGCCGTCGGCGTGGTACTGGTTCATCACATGGATCTGCACTTCGCCGAACTGGCGCGCAAACTCCACTTGGCGGCCGGGCGGGATATCCTGCGGCGGAAAAAGCAACACCTCGAACCGCAGGAACGCCTGGTAGATGCCACGGAATACGTCGTCGGTTATGCCGTCCGCGAGCTTGACGCCAACTATTTCCGCGCCCAGCGCCGGGGTAAGCGGCCGTACCTCGAACGGAAGGCGAAGATCGGCGGTAGAGTTCATGGGGCTTTCCTCCTGTCAGGGATTATTTCGGGCAGATATAGCCGGCGCCGGTCGGGCTCTTGAAGCAGCCAACCGATTCCGGCAGCAACTGTTTGGGTAGCCACAGCACGATGTCGGGAAAGAGTACAACAAAGGCGATGGTGATGAAGAACACGGCATAGAGCGGCAGCGAGCGGTACACCGCGCGGCCAAAGCCCACGCCGACATACTTTGACGCGACCAGCAGCGACAGGCCGTACGGCGGCGTGATCAGCCCAAACACGAGCGTGGTGATGATTACCACGCCCATGTGCAGCGGATTGATGTTGCCCACCTCAGTCAGCTTGGTGATGATCGGCATGAAGATGATGATGGCCGGCACCGCGTCGATGAAGTCGCCGACAATCACGAACAGCACGACCAACAGGAACATGATCATCGCGGGGTCGGTGCCGGCCATCGACGAGATGTACGTAGCGACGATGTCCGGCCCGCGCAGGTAGGCGACCATCCATCCGAACGCGGAGGCACCGGCCACCGCGGCGAGCGGCAGCGAGTACAGCAGTCCCGCGTACATGAAGTCGCGCGGCAGCTCCCGGATGTGCGAGGGTCGAAGCACCGGGATCAGCACCAGCAGGATGTACATGCAGGCGATCATCCCGGCCTCGGTCGGGGTGAACCAGCCCGACAGGATGCCGCCCATGATGATGACCGGAATGATCAGCGGCAGCGCCGCGCCGCGCGCCGCGACGGCGACCTCCGTGTACTTCGCCCGCTTTTTCATCACGCCGACCGGGCCCCAGAAATAGCTGTAGATCATGAGGCCAATGCCGATCAGCACGCCGGGCACCACACCGGCCAGGAACAAGCCGCCGATCGACACATTGCCCGTGGCGCCGTACACCACCGCCATGATGCTGGGTGGGATCAGGTTGGCCATCGTCGACGCGGAGGCGATCAGCGCAGCCGTGAACGCCTTGTCGTAACCCTCTTTGTGCATCTGCGGCGCGACGGTGCGCGCCAGAATCGCCACGTCCGCCGTCGACGAGCCCGAGATGCCGGCGAAGAACATGCTGAACAGCGTGACCACCTGCGCGAGTCCCCCGCGCAGATGCCCGACCAGCGTCTGCGAAAGCCGGATCATCCGGTGCACGACGTCGGACGATGCCATCAGCTCGCCGACCAGCAAGAAGAATGGAACTGCGAGCAACGTTTCGACATCGATGCCGTGAAAGAGTTGGCCGACCATCGATTGCAGGCTGACCGGCGTGAATGCTGTGGCGACGAACACACCTGCCATCAGCGCAAAGGACACCGGCACGCCCATGTACCCGAACACCAGGAACAGGACGGCCATCAGGATCAGGATGGCGCCGGCGGTCACTCGAGTACCACCGGCAAATTGTCGCGGTCCTCGGGGCCCTCGAACCCGTGCTTCCAGCCATTGACCAGTTGCTCGACGGTGAACAGCGCGATCAGCACACCGGCGGCGGGAACGATGGCGGTGTAGACCGTCAGCGGGATGAGCGAGGGCATGCGATAGCTGCCGAGGTCGAGCAACGCGTTCTTCCAGCCGAACCAGATGAGGAGCAGCGAAACGACAAGTACCACGACGCGATTGGCGATCTCAATGAAGCTGCGCGGCGCGCCGCTCATCCGCTTGGTGATCTCGGTCAGGTAGAAGTGGTCATTGCGGCGCGTGGCCGCGGCCATGCCGATGAACACGCCCCACGCAAAGAAGGCCGTAGTCACCTGCTGCAGCCAGAGCCACGGGGCACCGATCGTTCGCGTGATGACATCGCAGAACACGGCCAGCGTGAACATGAAGATGCACACGCCGCACAGCACCATCAACGTCGCCTCGAGCCAGTCGAACGCGCGCCATTTGAGGTGCCGGTGACGCTCCAGGATCAGCGCCTTGAAGGTTTCGGCCATTGGCTTTGATGCTTCTGCTACGGGGACAAACACGCGTCATGGGGAGGCACGGTGCCGCGCCTCCCCATTGCCGGCGTACCCGAGGTTACTTGACCTCGCGGACCAGCTTCAGGATCTTGACCGCGTGCGGGCCTAGTTCGGCGGCCAATTGGTCGGTTACCGGCGCCGATGCCTTCATGAAGCCCGTCTTGTCGACGTTTTCGACGACCTTGACGCCCATGGCCTTGAGCTTGTCGGCGGAGTCCTTCTCCAGCTTCAGAGCCATCGCCGGCTCGACCTTGCCGACTTCGACGGCCGCGGCCTGCACCCAGCCTTGCTGTTGCGGCGTCAGGCTGTTCCAGGTCTTGTCGCTGACCCAGATGCAGTTGTTGTTGGCCTCGTGCTCGGTCATCGACAGGATGGGCGCGACCTCGTAGTGCTTGTTGGCGAGATAGACGTTGACGCCGTTCTCGGCCACGTTGACCACGCCGGTCTGCAGCGATGTGTAGACCTCGCCGAACGGCATGTGCACGGTTTGCGCGCCGTAGGCCGGGAACAGCGTGTCCTCGGTCTTGGTGGCCTGCACGCGCACCTTCTGGCCCTTGACGTCATCGATCGACTTCACTTCCTTCTTGCTGTACATGTTGCGCATGCCCATGGTCAGTAGGCCCAGCACTTGCGCGCCCTGGACCTGGTCCTTGACCATCTCGCGGAACGCCGCGGTGATTGCCGGGTCGGCCAGCGCCTTGGCCAGATGCGCCTGGTCACGGAAGATGAAGTGCAGCGATAGCACGCCGGCTTGCGGCGCCAGCGTCGACGCATTGGCGGTCGACGTGATGACGAAGTCGATGTCGCCGGCGCGCATCTTCTGGAGCATCTGCGGCTCCTGGCCCAACTGCGCGCCCGGGAACTGGTTGATGCTCATGGTGCCGCCGCTTAGTTCCTTGAGCTTGGCGTCAAAGATGTTGGCGGCGATGCCATAGGCGGTGGTGTTGGGCTGATCGTAGGCAAAGCTGAACGTCCGCGCCTGCCCGGCGGCGCCGCCGATCCAGCCGATGGTCAACGCCAAGCTCAGCGCGGTCAGCGCCAAACTTCGTCCGACAGTTCCCTGTTTCATGCGGTACCTCCTCCTGGTTTGACGGCCCGGGATCTATGTGTCCCGTAAGGGTTTGCACCCCTCGCCGGACGATAGCGGGAGGGCGTCGGAAATGCAATGGCCGCATGCGGGCCGGCGTGCGCCGGGGAACAGCGCTAGTGCGCGTTCCGGCACGACGGTACACTCGGACCTGCATCTTCGGAGCAGCGGAGCGTCGGCGTGGAAGTCGTTTCGGGTATCACCACCTTCTTGTTCACCGACATTGAAGGCAGCAGCCAGCTCTGGGAGCGGGACCACCAACGCATGCCATTGGCCCTGGCGCGTCACGATGCGATCGGGCGCGCGGCAGTGGAGGGGCACCGCGGGGCCGTCGTGAAGATGAGCGGCGACGGCATCCACGCGGTGTTCGACGATCCACTCGATGCGGTGCTTGCCGTTCTGCAATTGCAGGAGTTGCTCGCCGATCCCGCGGCCACCAACGGCATTGCGTTGCGGGTGCGGTGCGGACTCCACGCCGGGCCTTCCGAGCACCGAGCCAACGATTACTTCGGCCGCGCGGTGAACCGTGCGGCGCGCATTTCGAATGCCGCGCACGGGGGTCAGGTCCTGCTGTCCCAAGCGGTGACCGCGCTGGTGGCAAACCGATTGCCGCCCGGGATCACGTTGCGCGACTTAGGCTCGGTGCGCCTTCGCGACCTGACCAGTCCCGAGCGCGTTTTCCAGATGGTGCATCGGCATCTGAGGGATATGTTTCCCGCGTTGCGCACCCTCGAGGCGACGCCCAATAACCTCGCGCTGCAGCTCACATCCTTCGTCGGGCGCGAGCGGGAATTGATGGACATCCGGGGACTGCTGCGCACCACCCGCCTGCTGACGTTGACCGGCGCGGGTGGCATCGGCAAGACGCGCCTGTCGCAGCAATTGGCCGCCGAAGCGCTTGTGGATTTTCCCGATGGCGTCTGGGTCGTGGAACTGGCGGCGCTTGCGGATCCGCTATTGGTGCCCCAGTCGGTGGCCATCGTGCTCGGCGTAAAGGAAGAGGCGGGACATCCTGTCCTCGAGGCGCTGGTGAGTTTCGCCGCCGACCGCCGCTTGTTGCTGGTACTCGATAACTGCGAGCACCTGATGCAGGCCTGTGCCGAATTGGCCACCCGCCTTTTGCGCACGAGTGCGCATCTCAAGATCCTCGCATCGAGCAGGGAGCCATTGCGCGTCGCGGGCGAGACCACCTATCCGGTTCCGGCGCTGGCCGTTCCCGATGCCGCAAAGACGATTTCCTCTTCTGGACTGACCCAATATGAAGCCGTGCTCCTGTTCATCGACAGGGCGGTCGCGGCACTACCGGCATTCCAGTTGTCCGACATGAACGCGCGCGCCGTCGCCGAGATCTGTCAACGGCTGGACGGAATACCGCTGGCCATCGAGCTTGCCGCGGCGCGCGTGCGCTCGCTGCCGGTCGAGAGTATTGCCGCGCGCCTGGGCGACCGCTTCCGCCTTCTCTCCGGCGGTGACCGGACCGCGTTGCCACGGCAGCAAACGCTGCGGGCGCTGATCGACTGGAGCTACGACCTGCTCACCGAGAACGAACGCGCGCTCTTGCGGCGGCTCGCGGTCTTCGCCGGCGGCTGGTCGCTGGAGGCGGCCGAAGAGATCGGCGCCGCGGACCCCATTTCCCAACCGGATATCGTGGAGTTGCTGGGGAACCTGGTCGAGAAATCGCTGGTGAACATGGACGCCGAGGGCCAGCGATATCGCCTGGTGGAAACCGTGCGGCAGTATGCGCAGGAGCGTCTTGATGCCGCCGGAGAGGCAGGCGCCACCCGGACGCGACACCTCGCATTTTTCCTCGCGTATGCGGAACGGGCCAGCCCGGAACTCGTCGGCCCCAACCAGGGTGAATGGCTTGGGCGTCTCGACCTGGAAGGGGAAAACCTGCTTGCGGCGCACGCGTGGTGCGACCATGCGGAGGGTGGCGCCGAGTTCGACTTGCGGCTGGTCTTTGCGGTGAAGCTCTACATGTTCTATCGCGGACTGCTAGCGCTGTTGCATCGGGCGGCCACGGAGGCCCTGACCCGGCCAGGCGCGCAGCGGCGGACTCAGGCGCGCTGCCGTGCACTGCATACCGCCGGCCAGGCCAGCTTGTTCATGGGGCGCTTGAACGACGCGCAAGATTTCCTGCAGGAGGCACTGGCGATTGCGCGGGAAATCGGCGACGAGCCTCGTGCCGCGATGGTTCTCGATGAACTGGGCTCGGTTGCGATGGGGCAGGGCGATCTCGTCACGGCCCGGCAGTGCGCCGAGCAGGCGCTCGAACTAGCGCGGCGGCAGGACAACAAGCGGGCGCTGGCCGCAGCCAACAATGCGCTGGCTCACCTTTGTCGAATGGAGGGCGACCTCGATATGGCGGGACGTCACTACGCAGAAATGCTGGCGCTGGCGCGTGCGCTCGACGATCGCGAGAGCATCGCCATCGGACTGCTCAACCTCGCCATGGTGGCCATAGGCCGCGAAGACAGGGCACGTGGCCGCACCCTGTTACTCGAGGCGTTGGAAATCGCCGTGGAAATCGGGTCAAAGCCTGCGGGTCAAAGCGCGCTTGAAGTGGCAGCCGGCCTGGCCGCGCTTTGTAACGACGGGGAGCGCGCGGCGCGGTCCATGGGCGCGGCGGAGGCGCAAATTGTACAAACCGGGCTGCAGCGGGATGCAGCCGATGAAGCGTTCCTTGCCCCATTCATGGCACAGGTACAGGACAAGTTGGGCGCGGCGGCGTTCGCGGCCGCTGTAACAGCTGGCCGTGCGCAAGGCTACGAGGCAGCGATTGCGCAAACGCGTTCCTGGCTCGAGACTCTGGACTGATCGGCCCAGCACCCAGCGGATTTTCGTTGGCGTGCGACGGGCCCCATCTTGTATCAAGTGACGATCAAGTCGCCGACGAGACGGCGGTCTCGATCAGTTGTTGAAGATCTTCGGGTCGAGGGCGCAGGCCACCGCGCTGCCCTTCTGCATGACGTTGATGGTGTAGGGGTAGTCGGCGTAATTGGAGTTCTTGTCGCGCCATTGAAATTCGCGACCGCCGTTCTTTGGGCCCTGGTGTGAAAACTGATTGTGCGGATCCGGATTCTTTAGCACGATCCCATTTTGCGGGAACCTGAATTTCAAGTCCTGCGAAGCGTCATCCAGTACCCAGCGAATGGTGTGCAAGTAGGCGCTTCCCTTGACCTCGACATCGTCTACCGGCGATATCGTGCAGGAACTTGGAGTGGTCTGTGCCACGGTGACCGAAATCTCGCAAGGATCGTTATAGGTGCACTTGACCACGGATAGCGGAATGGGGGGCCGCGTCCCGCCGCCCATGATCGTGTGCCCGGCGCATCCCGCCAGCAGAATCGCAACCGCGACAGCGCAATATATTGAAATAACTCGCATTAATAATTCTCCCTGGACGGTTCGAATATTACGCCTGGACCGGTCTCGACGGCATCCAAAGGTTACTATTTCCACCGGCGAAGCGCTCTTATGCGCAATTTGCGTGAAACAATAAAAAATGTGTCCTTGCCCACGACTTCCGAGACTCCTGCCGGCTTTGACGCTGGCGATCCTGGTCGCCGGCTGCTCGTCGATGCCGCAGACCACGCTGGCGCCTTCGACTGCGCCGCCACCGTCGAGCTTGAGTGTCCTGCGCTCGACAAGCCTCGGTCACGTACTGGAGGACCAGATCCTGGCGATGGACCCCGAGCACATCAGCGCGGCCGACGTCGCCACCCTCGCCAAGGGACCTACCCCACAGATCATGCTGTTGCGTGGCGGTATCTACGGCGTTCACCTCGTCATGGAGTCGTTTGGGGATTTCCTGGTCGGCATGGGTTATCCGGAGGCAAAAATTCGCGATCCCGCGACCGGCGAGTGGTCTTACAGTCCCTATGACTACAGCGACCGGCTCGCGGGCCTGATCGCCTGGTACTACGAGCGCGACGGGTTGCGGCCCATGCTGGTCGGACACAGCCAGGGCGGCCTTTATGCCGTGAAAATCCTCAAGGAGCTCGACGGACAGCGCTCGCCGCGCATCGTCGTATGGAATCCTTTGGCGGGCGCCGGCGAGAATCGCACGACCATTACCGATCCATTGACCGGCAAGGAAAGGCCCGTAATTGGACTATCCGTGTCCTACGCTTCAGCGATTGGTGCCGGCGGATGGTCGCTGGTGCTGCCCAACCAGTGGGAAAGTCTCTCGACGTTGCGCAAGATTCCGGACACCGTGGACGAATTCACCGGCTACTTCATCGAGGTGGACCTGATCGCACTCACGTTTCCCGGCAATCCGCTGGACAGTCGGTACGAAGGCAGTCCCAAGGTGAACATCCGCAACGTCGACCTTCCGGCGAGCTACAACCACGTCACGGCGCCGCTGACCCGCGAACTCGCGGGAGACCCGAAGGTTCGGGAATGGATCAATGCGTTTATGCCCGGGGCCAAAGAGGATCCAACCACGCTTCCGGACTATGCCCAGGGTCACATCCTGTGGGCCGCGGACGTGTGGCACAGCATCAAGAAGCACTGGACCCTCGAGGCCCAGATCTTGATACGCACGAGGCGGATCGCGCTGGGTCGGCCCTGACCGGCGGCAGTGAAAGTCCGCGGAAGCCGGGCGGAAAAAATCCCGAAGGTGCCGTTGCGCGGCGCCTTCGGGAGCATTGGAGCGCCTATGTAGGCAAATGAGTTGCCAGCTGTGTTGCCAGCTGAGTTGCCTAAGGTGCCAACTGGCCGCGAAGTTCGCCGCCCGGGTGTGCCGCACTGTGCACGTTGACGTAAAGGTTGCCGGCCTTCAGGCTCGCCATCTGGGCTTCGGTCAACTTGGCACCAACGCCGATGGTCCAGCCGTTGTCACCGCTCTTGGTCATCGGAACGATCACGCCGCCGTTCTTGCCGGCAGGCGCTTCGTGAATATGCGCCGCGGTCGCTGCAATGCCGGTGGTTGTGACGCCACCACTGACTGCACCGTCCATTCCTACCGTGATCGTGCCGCTTCCCTTTGCCGCCGTGGTCACCGGCGGAACCTCATTGGCGCCGGACAGCGCTACCTTGATATCTGCGCCGAACGCGGTCGCCGAATAGGCGCCGGAAATCAGCAGTGCCATAGTCATCGCGGCCGCCAGCGGCCGCCAAGCCGAGTTGATATTGCGATTCATAGGTACCTCCCTCAATTGAACTGAACGGGACCGCCCACAAGCTGCGGGGCTCGTAATCTTACGCTTCGACACCGGGGGCGCAATGGTTCGGGACAATTGCATGAGGACGTTTGCCCCTCCGGCGCGAGGTGTATCCTGACAGCCTGCTGCAAACGAGGCAGCGGCGCATTTTATTCCGCAATATTTTGCGAGCCCCTGTCGCGGGGGACCAACAACAGATGAGGATTCACTATGGGAATTATCGATTTCGTAAAAAGTGCTGGCGAGAAGTTGTTCGGCCACGGGCAGGCGCAGGCTGCGATGGCCGAGGTCAAGTCGGATCCGGCCAATGACGCCAAGATCGCCGCCGCCAACAGCGCAGCCGGGGATGCCATTCTTGCCTATATCAAGGCGCAGAACCTGGCGGCAACGGGGCTGACGGTCACCTTCGACGCGGCTTCATCGACCGCCAGCGTCTTCGGCGTTGCGCCCAACCAGGCCACGCGGGAAAAAATCGTCCTGTGCTGCGGCAATGTGGCGGGCGTCGAGGCGGTGAAGGACATGATGTCCGTCGACAAGAGCGAGCCGGAGGGAACGTATTACACCGTGGTCTCCGGGGACACTCTGTCCAAGATCTCGAAGACGAACTACGGCGATCCCAACAAGTACATGGCTATCTTCGAGGCCAACAAGCCCATGTTGTCGGATCCGAACAAGATCTATCCGGGCCAGGTACTGCGCATTCCGCCGCAGTAATGATCCTGCCAGGCGAACCCGACGCGCCGACCCTCGCAGGTGGGCGCGTCCCGCTTTTCCGGGACTTCCACAGTCCCATGCTCGCCCACGACATTCCTCACCCGATTGGCGATCCGGACGAGGACGAGGGCCTCCCGGTTGACGAAGAGGATGACGACGAAGAGGATGAGGATGACGACGAGCCCATGCAGGTCCGCGGCGGCCCGACGTTTTGCACCGCAGCACAAAGCTAGAATTTCTGGTATAATCAAACCCTTGCGGCGCCTGCTATCGAAGTTTTCTAGGATTCGACTGAAGGTTGCCCGCCGCAAGTTTGCAATAACACCAGGCAACCAGATCATCGGTTTCTAATCTTCCGGGCGCGCCACGCATTCTTCGCATAGCGCCCGAGACTCTGCCCTCTTAGGCTTTTGAGCCCATTTCAGGCAGCTTCCGGTTAGCGACGATGGCTTTGCAGTACGTCGACCCGGTCGCGGCTGAAGAGGCGCGTGGGTGTGTGCAGGTCTTACGGTCATATCCAGAGATAGGAGTGACGATGGACCGTGCCCCCCGCAGATTCCTTCATTTCCGCATATCCGGACTTTTTTGGGGGAGCAGCCTGCCAATGGCTCAGGCGGTTGCTGCATGTACCCCTCGTGGCTGCGTTGCCACTGCCGCGTTGTCCCTGATTGGAAATGAACATGCGATTTGAAGAACTGAACCTCGCGCCGCAGATCCTGCAGGCGCTTGCCGCGTGCGGCTACGATGAGCCCACGCCTATCCAGGCCCAGACCATTCCGGCATTGCTGGAGGGCCGTGACGTCATTGGATGCGCCCAGACGGGCACCGGCAAGACGGCTGCTTTCGTGCTGCCTGCATTGCATCGCATTGCCGCGCAACCGAATGCGCCGGTGGGCAAACACAGAATGACCAGCGTGCCACGCGTGCTGGTCCTGGCACCCACGCGCGAACTCGCGCAGCAGGTCGCCGAGCAGGCTGTGCGCTACGGCCAGGCGTTGAAAGTGCGAATCGTGTGCCTCTATGGTGGAGCGCCTTATCCGGTGCAGAACCGTGCGTTGCAACGTGGGGTCGACTTGCTGGTCGCAACACCGGGTCGCTTGATGGATCACGTAGAACGCGGCCGCGTCGACTTGTCGCAGCTGGAAGTGCTCGTCCTCGACGAAGCCGATCGGATGCTCGACATGGGCTTCATCGACGATGTCGAACGCGTCTGCGCGCTGACGCCCGCATCGCGCCAGACGGTGCTCTTTTCCGCGACCGTCGATGGCGCCATGGGTCGCCTCGCCGCGAAGCTGACGCGCGATCCGGTCCGGGTTGACGTGAAGGGCGAAAAGTCCTCGCCGGTGGCCATCGAACAACGTGTCCATTTTGCCGACGACCGCTCGCACAAATATCGTTTACTCGATCACCTGCTCGCCGATACCGGCATGGGGCAGAGCATCGTGTTCATCGCCACCAAGCGCGATGCCGAGGCGCTTGCCGTCAAGTTGCAGGGGGAGGGCCACTCTGCGGCGGCGTTGCATGGCGACATGAATCAATTCGAGCGCAACCGCACACTGGCCAACATGCGCCGTGGTGGGGTGCGCACGCTGGTCGCCACCGACGTCGCGGCGCGGGGCATCGACGTGCCCGGCATCTCGCACGTCATCAACTTCGACCTGCCGCGGCAGGCCGAAGACTATGTGCACCGCATCGGCCGTACCGGTCGCGCCGGCGCGTCGGGTATCGCGGTCTCGTTTGCCAATCACGCCGAGCGCGGAACGCTGCGCAATATCGAGCGCTTTACCGGCGCGGCCATCCCGACGCTCACCATTCCCGGTCTCGAGCCGCGTGCGCGCTCGTCGTCGGCAGGCGATGCGCGGCGTCCGGCGTTCGGCAAGCCGGCACCGCGTGGTCGTTCCCATGGCACGCCGTCGTCGTATGCGCGTGACAGCAAGCCCGGCGGCTTTCGCGCCCGCGATGGCGCGAGTGGTGGTTTCAGCCGCAAGAACGACCGCACACGGTAGATTGGCCCCCACGCTCACTTCGTTCGCTGCCCCTGGCGGGGAATTTAATTCGCGCCTGCGAAACTTAGTCCAGCCCACCGAAGCGTCGGTAAAACGATTCGTCGGCGGGTGGAAATTCTTCGTCCGCGTCCGCAAGTGTTGCTGCCAAGTGTCGCTCGGCGCAGCGATGCGTTAATCGATAGAAGTCGCGGCATAGCGCGTACGCCGCCGCACCCGGCCAATCGAGCGGCAGCAATGCCCCCGGCAGCAAGGGATCGCGCAACAACACCCTGCGATAGGCGTGGATCAGCAACGTGCGCACGACGAAGCACTGCTGCGGATCGTGCCCGCGTTCGCCGGCCGCGCGAAAGCGGTCGATGACCCCGCCAAAGCGCTGCAGGAATCGGCGGTAATCGGCCGCCACATGGTGTAGGTCCCACGCGGCGTCGACGGATGAGGCGAGAGATCGCCGCGCCGGCGCGTCGCGGGCCATGGCAAAAACCAGTTTCGTCGCAAGTCCCGGCGCCGCGAGAGCCTCCGGCATCGGACGTTCGGGCTGCAGAGGGCGAATGAAAACGGTCGGGCCCAGGGCGCCAAAACCGGACCAGGTCATTTGCTCACGCAGGGCGGAGCGTTGCGCGGCGGTCAGGGCGTCGGCCGACACCAGTTCCCAATCTCCCTTCCACTCGTCGTCCGGACGCGTGTAGATGCGCCGATGCGCATCGTCGAAGCGGCGCCGTCCCCCCGGCGTCAGCTGGTATCGGCTCACCCGGCCGAATGGGGTGGCGTCCAGCCAGGCGTCCCGGGCCAACCGGAACACGCTGGTGCGGACTAATCGCTCGTTGATGCCGAAAGGCGCCATCAGCCGGAAAAGCCCGGCCAACCAGACCGTTGCGCCGTGCGGTGCAAGGGCGTCGCCCCAAACCGTGACGATCAGCGATTTGGCCCGGGGAGGGTCGGCTTTCAGAGTACGCTGCACCCAGCGGCTGACTGCGGGATCGGCGTACCCCAAGGTCACCGGCGGGTCGGCGTACCCCAAAGTCGCCGGTGGACGTGATACGGATTTTTCTTGATTCATCAAAAAACTGTATCATATACTTAAGGTTGCGCTCCAGCCCCGGTCCGGGAAAGATCGGAGAAACCAAGGCGCCCAGAGGAGGCTTCCGATGTACGCACAAATGGTCGAGACCGGACAGCAAAAGGTCCGGAGCGCCGAGGACATGTCGGCGGAAGAGCAGGCGTTCCAGGCGCGCGTCGATGCCGACATCAAGATCGAGGCCAAGGACTGGATGCCCGACGCGTACCGCAAGACGCTCGTGCGTCAAATCCAGCAGCACGCGCATTCCGAGATCGTCGGCATGCTGCCCGAAGGCAACTGGATCAGCCGTGCGCCCTCGCTCAAGCGCAAGGCCATCCTCATGGCCAAGGTGCAGGACGAGGGTGGCCACGGACTCTACCTGTATGCCGCCGCCGAGACGCTGGGTGTCTCGCGCGACCAGCTGATCGACGACCTGCACGCCGGCAAGGTCAAGTATTCATCCATTTTCAATTACCCGACGCTGACGTGGGCGGATATCGGCGCGATCGGCTGGCTGGTGGATGGCGCCGCGATCATGAACCAGATTCCGCTGTGCCGCTGTTCGTATGGTCCGTATGCACGCGCGATGGTTCGCGTATGCAAGGAAGAATCGTTTCACCAGCGGCAGGGCTACGACATCATGATGACGCTGTGTCGTGGCACGTTGGAACAAAAGGCGATGGCGCAGGACGCGCTCAATCGCTGGTGGTGGCCGTCGCTGATGATGTTCGGCCCGCCGGACGGCGAAAGCGTGCACAGCGCCCAGTCGGCGCGCTGGAAGATCAAGCTCCTGTCCAACGATGAGCTGCGCCAGCGTTTCGTCGACCAGACCGTTCCGCAGGCTGACTACCTCGGGATCACGATGCCCGATCCCGATCTCAAGTGGAACGAGGAGAGCGGACACTATGACTTTGGCGCCATCGACTGGAGCGAGTTCCACGCCGTGCTGAAGGGCAATGGTCCCTGCAATCGTGAGCGTCTCGCGACGCGCGTGAAGGCGTGGGAAGACGGCGCCTGGGTGCGTGATGCGGCCACGGCGCATGCGCAAAAACGCGCTGCGCGTCAATTGGGAGAAGCGGCATGAGCATGAGCACCGAAGGGCCGTCCCAAGGTGCGAGCGCCCCCAGCGGGGGCAGCGAACGAAGTGAGCGTGGGGGGGCCATTAATCAATGGCCCCTCTGGGAAATTTTCATCCGGTCGCAACACGGTTTGGCGCACAAGCATGTGGGCAGCCTGCACGCGCCGGACGCGGAAATGGCGATCAACAATGCGCGTGATGTCTATACGCGCCGCAATGAAGGTGTGTCGATCTGGGCGGTGAAGTCGAGCGACATCGTGGCTTCGGCCCCGGGCGACAAGGAAGCGCTCTTCGAGCCGTCCAACAGCAAGGTCTACCGCCACCCGACTTTCTTCCCGATGCCCGAAGAAGTGAAGCACATATGAAATTCGACGGTGCGCTGTTTGAGTATCTGTTACGCCTGGGCGACACAGACGTCGTGCTGGCGCAGCGCCTGGGTGAATGGGTGGGTCACGGCCCGGTTCTTGAAGAGGACATCGCATTGGCCAATGTCGGCCTCGACCTGTTGGGACAGGGGCGGATGTGGCTTACGTATGCGGGCGAAGTCGAGGCACGCATGCTTGGCGAGGGGCGAACCGAGGACCAGTTGGCCTTCCTGCGCGATGGCGGCGCCTACCGCAACTTCCTGCTTGCCGAATTGCCGAACGGCGATTTCGCAACGACGATGGCGCGGCAATTCTACTTTGACCAGTTTCATTTGCTGCTGCTGCGCGTGCTGTCGCAATCAAGCGATCTTCGCGTCGCCGAAATTGCCGCCAAGGGCGCCAAGGAAGTGTCCTATCACGTCGAACGCAGCGCGGACTGGATGATTCGGCTAGGTGACGGCACGGACGAGTCGCATTCGCGGATGCAGAGGGCCGTCGATGAGTTGTGGATGTATACCGGCGAAATGTTCGCTGCGGATCTCGCAGAGGCAACGTTGGCGGAGGCGGGTATCGGTGCCAATGCGCGCGCATTGCATGAACCGTGGCTCGCCGCTGTGAGAGTGGTTCTTGCGGAAGCGACATTGACCCTGCCGCAGGGCGAATGGATGCAAGGCGGCCTCGGCCGTGGCGGGAAGCAGGGCGTGCATACGGAGCACCTGGGGCATCTGCTGGCGAAAATGCAGCATCTGCAGCGAGCGTACCCAGGAGCACAGTGGTGAACCTCGTGGTCAACACCGTTGCCGACCCACTCGTGGCGCCCGGCGCCGCGTCTTTGCGCGGCCGCCCGCCATTGGACGTCGTTTGGGCGGCGCTTGCCACAGTGCCCGATCCGGAAGTTCCGGTGGTGTCCATCGTGGAGCTCGGCATCGTGAGAAGCGTGGCCTGGAACGACGGGCGACTGGTGGTGAAGGTCACGCCCACGTATTCGGGATGCCCGGCAACTGAATTGATCAACGAGCTGATTCGCGAGTCACTGGCGGTCATCGGCGTCACCGATGTCCTGCTCGTCAACCAGCTCGCACCCGCCTGGACCACCGACTGGATCGCGCCGGAAGCCAAGGTGAGGCTCAAGGGCTTCGGCATTGCGCCACCGCATGTGATCGGCGGACGCGTGGACGTTTCGGGCATCAGTCCGCTGCGCCGTGCCAAAGTGGCCGTGCCCTGTCCACGTTGCAACTCGACGAACACCCAACTGCTCTCGCAATTCGGCTCGACCGCATGCAAGGCGCAATATCGTTGCCTCGACTGTCGCGAGCCTTTCGACTACTTCAAGCCGCATTGATCTGACGTCACTATAGAGCCAAACCGAGTACCAAACCGAGCTGGCCAATGAGTAAATTCCATTCGCTTCCCGTGGCGCGCGTCGAGCGCGAAACGCGTGACGCGGTTGCCATCACGTTTGCCGTGCCGGAGGCGCTGCGTGAGCAGTTCCGATTCGCGCAAGGACAGCATTTGACGCTGCGCACCGACCTCGCGGGCCAGGATGTGCGCCGCTCCTATTCCATTTGTTCGGCCGTGCAGGACGGCACGCTGCGCATTGCCGTGAAGAAGACGCCGGGCGGCGTATTCTCGACCTGGGCCAACGAGGCGCTGAAAGCCGGTGACAGCGTCGAAGTCATGCCTCCGCTGGGCCATTTCAACGTCGCGCTGGACGCTGCCACCGCGCGACATTACCTGGGCTTTGCCGCCGGCAGCGGAATTACACCACTGCTTTCGATAGTCAAGACCACGCTTGCCACGGAACCGCTGAGCCGGTTCACGCTCGTGTACGGAAATCGCGCCTCCGGGAGCGTGATGTTCAAGGAAGAGCTGGCCGCACTCAAGGACACCTATCTCGGCCGCTTCAATCTCGTCCATGTGCTGTCGCGCGAGGCGCAGGACATCGAGCTGTTGCACGGCCGCATCGATCGTGCCAAGGCCGATGCGCTGCTCGCGAAATGGGTGCAGCTCGACGACATCGACACCACCTTCGTATGTGGTCCCGAAGGCATGATGGATGCGGTCACCGCCGCCTTGAAGGCGCGCGGTGTTCCCGATGCAAAGATCCGGGTCGAGCGCTTCGCCGCAAGCATCCCGAAGCACACGCACGTCGCCCACGTGGCGCCGGAGCCCGGGCACACGGAGTGCGAGGTCACCGTAATCCTGGATGGCGCGACACGCACCTTCATCCTGGAGAAAGCCAAGGAGAACATCCTCGAAGCCGGCCTGCGCAACGGCGTGGAGTTGCCCTATTCCTGCAAGGGCGGTGTGTGCTCGACCTGTCGCTGCCGCCTGCTGCAGGGCGAGGTCGACATGGACGTCAATTTTGCGCTGGAGGACTACGAGGTCGCCCGCGGCTTCATCCTGTCCTGCCAGAGCTACCCGGTCACCGACAAGGTCACGATCGACTTCGACCAGACCGGGGTTGGCTGAGACTGGCGTGCCGCCTGAAGTAAACTGTCGAAACACGCTGCCGGATAGTCCATAGGAGTCGTCCCTTGTCTCTCTCCCACCCCATGTTCGAACGCCATCGCACCACGCTGGAGCGCGCGGTGCAGGCCATCGGCGAGCGCAGCTATTGGAGCGCGTATCCAGAGTCGGCTAGCCCCAAGAACTATGGCGAGGGCACGGCGGAGGCTGGCAAGGCCGCGTTCGACAGTCTCCTTTCCAAGCGCTTCCCGCTAATTCAGCCGGGAACGGTCGGTGAGGTTGGCGCGGAAAAATCGCCGTTTGGCCTGCCACTCGGCGTCACCTATCCCAAGGCGGATCTCGATTCGTTGCTGGCGGCATCCGGCCGAGCGCTGGACGACTGGAAGAAGCTCGGACCCGAGACGTGGGCGGGCGTATGCGTGGAGATCATCGCGCGCCTGAATCGCGCAAGTTTTGAGATCGCCCACGCAGTAATGCACACCACGGGTCAGGCGTTCATGATGGCCTTCCAGGCGGGGGGGCCGCATGCGCAGGATCGCGCGCTGGAAGCTGTCGCCTATGCGTGGAACGAGCTGCGACACGTGCCGGCGCAAGCTCTATGGGAAAAGCCGCAGGGCAAGAACGAGCCGATACGAATGGAGAAACATTTTCGCGTGGTGCCGCGCGGCGTGGGCCTGGTCATCGGCTGCTGCACGTTTCCCACCTGGAACGGCTATCCGGGAATTTTTGCCAGCCTTGCCACGGGCAACGTGGTCATCGTCAAGCCGCATCCCGGTGCGATTCTCCCGCTGGCCATCACCGTCAAGATCGCGCGCGAAGTGCTGGTGGAGGCGGGCGTGGATCCCAACGTCGTGACGTTGCTTGCGCATGATGCGGGCGACGACACTGCCAAGACCGTTGCGTTGCGGCCCGAGGTCAAGATCATCGACTTCACCGGCAGTACGGCCAACGGCCGCTGGCTCGAAGAGAACGCGCGCCAGGCACAGGTCTATACCGAGAAGGCGGGCGTCAACCAGATCATCGTCGACTCCGTGGCGGAATTGCAAGGCGTCGCGCGCAATATCGCGTTCTCGCTTGCGCTCTATTCGGGGCAGATGTGCACGGCGCCGCAGAACATCTACATACCCAGGAATGGCATCGACACGGCAGAAGGTCCGGTAACTTTCGACCAGGTTGCCGCGAGCATTGCCGAAGGCGTGCAAAAACTGCTGGGCGACCCAGCGCGTGCGGTGGAAGTGCTCGGCGCCTTGCAGAACGACGGCGTCATGAGGCGACTCGAAGCGGCACGGTCCTTGGGAACGGTGGTGCTCGACACGCAGACCATCGTTCATCCGGCGTTTCCGGAGGCCACCGTGCGCACGCCGCTGATCGTCAAGCTGACGTCGACCGATCGTGCGACGTATCTCAACGAATGGTTCGGCCCGATTGCCTTTGTCATTGGCACTGAGTCCACCGACGAGAGCCTCGCCATCGCGCGCGACGCGGTGCGTGGGCATGGCGCGCTCACCCTGTCGGTGTATTCGACCAGCGACGAGGTGATCGACGAGGCGATTGCCGTGGCGGAGGACGCCGGGGTCGCGCTATCCATCAATCTCACCGGGGCGGTTTTCGTCAACCAGTCGGCGGCCTTTTCCGATTTTCACGGTACCGGCGCCAATCCGGCGGCCAATGCCGCGTTGACCGATTCGGCCTATGTCGCGAATCGCTTCCGCGTCGTGCAGCACCGGCGGCACGTTTGATTCGTGGTTGAAAATTTGCAGATTGCAACCCGAGTCTGGCGCGCATATTACTTCGAACCGTGACTGACGCGACCATCCTTTATTCCTGCGTCAACGGCATTGCTCGCGTGACGCTGAATCGGCCGGAGCGGTTGAACAGCTTCACGGCCGCCATGCACGAGGAATTGCGCACGGCACTTGCCACGCTCCGCGGCGATGCTTCGGCTCGCGTGCTTTTGCTGACGGGCGCAGGGCGCGGTTTCTGCGCGGGTCAGGATCTGTCTGACCGCGCGGTCGCGCCGGGCGATGCGCCGGTCGACCTCGGGGCGTCGATCGAAGCCAACTATCGCCCACTGGTGCTCGCACTGCAGACGCTGCCCATGCCGGTCGTGTGCGCGGTGAATGGCGTCGCGGCCGGGGCCGGCGCGAACATTGCGCTGTCGTGCGACCTGGTCATCGCCGCCAAGTCGGCGAGTTTCATCCAGGCCTTTTGCAAGATCGGCCTCATTCCCGATTCGGGTGGTACCTATTTCCTGCCGCGACTGGTCGGAACGGCGCGCGCGCTGGGGCTCTCGATGCTGGGCGACAAGCTGTCGGCGCAACAAGCCGCAGACTGGGGTCTCATCTGGAAATGTGTCGACGATGTCGAACTGACTCCGACGGTGGACGCGCTTCTCGCCCAACTGGCGCAAGCACCGACGAAGGGACTTGTGGCGACGCGGCGCGCGCTTCACGCCTCGGACCACGCGACGCTGGAATCGCAGCTCGACCTGGAGCGCGACGTGCAGCGCGAGTTGGGGCAGAGCGCCGACTACCGTGAAGGGGTCGCCGCGTTCCTGGCCAAGCGACCGCCACTATTCACGGGGAAGTAGCTTGAAAATGGGTGTAGCCAACGCATTGCCGCTCGCAGCGGAGGTCGCCGTCATTGGCGCGGGCGCCATGGGGGCGGGCATCGCGCAAATCGCGGCCATGGCCGGTCATCGCGTCTGTCTCTTCGACACGGGCATGGGTGCTGCGGATCGCGCCAAGGCAAAGATCGGCGAGACGCTCGATATGCTCGCGTCGAAAGGCAAGATCGACGCTGATCAAGCGAAGGCGGCAGCCAGTCGCATCGTCGCCGTGCATGCCCTGGGCGACCTCGTCAGCGCCAAGCTGGTCGTGGAAGCCGTCGTCGAGGACCTCGCCGTCAAGCGTAACCTCTTCCGCGAGCTGGAAGTGGTCGTGACCCCCGACACGATCCTTGCGACCAACACATCGTCATTCTCGATCACGGCGCTGGCGGCGGGCATGCAACATCCAGGCCGCGTGGTGGGCATGCATTTCTTCAATCCGGCACCGCTGATGCCGCTGGTCGAGGTGGTCAGCGGTCTCGCCACCGACTGCGAAACGGCGGGCGTGGTTCATGCCACGGCGCTGGCCTGGGGCAAGTTGCCCGTCCACGCGCGTTCGACGCCCGGCTTCATCGTGAATCGCTGCGCGCGGCCCTTTTATGCAGAAGCGCTGCGCGTTCTGGGCGAGCAAGGCGCCGACCCAGCGACGCTTGACGCCCTCATGCGTGATGCAGGCGGGTTTCGCATGGGACCATTCGAGCTGATGGACCTCATCGGACTCGACATCAACCTGGCCGTGACCCGAAGCGTTTGGGAAGCCTTTTTCTACGACTCGCGTTTTACGCCATCGGTCGCGCAACACGAACTGGTTACCGCCGGCTATTTCGGCCGCAAGAGCGGTCGTGGTTTCTTCGACTACGGTCCGGATGCGCTCAAGACTGCGCCGGCATCGGAATCCCCGCAATCCCCGCCGGGCAAGGTCGCGCGTGTCGGCGAGTTGCGCATGGGTGCGGAACTCGTTGCGCGGCTTGCGAACTCGGGCCTCGCCCCGGACGTGGCCATCGCCGACCCGCGATTTCCGCAGGGCGCGCTACGCATCGACAACAAGGCATGGCTGGTCCCGGGTGACGGCCGGACAGCGACGGCCATCGCCGCGAATGGCGGCGTTCGCGACGTGGTGATCTATGACCTGGCATTTGATTTCGCAAAGTGCTCGCGAGTGGGCGTTGCGCGCGCAGACACCTGCAGTGATGCGGCGTTCGCCGCGGCCGTTGGGGCGCTGCAGGCGTGCGGCATCGCGGTGTCGCGCATCGATGACGTCGCGGGCATGATCGTCCTGCGCACCGTGGCCATGCTGTCGAACGAGGCCGCGGATGCCGTCGCGCAGGGCGTTGCCAGCGCGGCGGACGTTGACCTGGCCATGCAAAAGGGCGTGAACTATCCCAGCGGACCGCTCGCCTGGGGGGATGTGCTCGGCGTCGTCTATGTCCGGGACACGCTCGCCAATCTCGCCGCGCACTACGGCGAGGACCGCTACCGGTTGTCGCCGTTGATTGCCCGCCGCTGCGCCAGTGGGGACAAACTCCGCACATGAACGCGCCGTCGCACCACGAGCCCCCGCATCACCCACCTCCACTGTCGCCCGACGATGCGCAGCTGCTCGCGCAACGCTGTGCCGATGCAATGTACGTGCGCGACCGCGCGTCGCAGGCGTTGGGCATGCGCATCCTGAACGTCGCGCCAGGCTCGGCGACTCTGACGATGACCGTGCGCGACGACATGCTCAACGGCCATGCCTCTTGTCACGGAGGATTCATTTTTTCCCTTGCCGACAGCGCTTTCGCGTTTGCCTGCAACAGCCGTAACCTGATTACCGTGGCGGCGGGATGTTCCATCGAATTCCTGGCGCCTGCGCGAGCCGGCGATGTACTGATGGCTACCGGGTGCGAACGCGCGCTGTCGGGCCGCAGTGGAATCTACGACATCGACGTCACGAATCAGCACGGCACTACCATTGCGGTGTTTCGAGGCAAGAGCACGCGAATCAAGGGCAATGTCATCGACGGACCGCAATCAGAACAGAAAGCGTAGGCGGAGGAACCAAGATGCCATCGAAGCGCCCACGGCCGGACGAACTCGAGCCCATCGAACGGGCGAGTCGCGAAGAATTGCGCGCATTGCAGCTCACCCGCCTGCAATGGTCGCTCAAGCATGCCTACGATAACGTTGCGCACTACCGCAAGGCGTTCGATGCCAAGGGGGTCAAGCCCGGGGACCTGAAAGCGATCGAGGACCTTCGACATTTTCCGTTCACGGTCAAGACGGACCTGCGCGACAACTATCCGTTCGGCATGTTCGCCGTGCCGCGCGAGCAGGTCTCGCGCATCCACGCGTCGTCGGGCACGACCGGCAAGCCGACCGTCGTCGGCTATACGCGCAAGGACATCGATACCTGGGCGACCGTGATGGCGCGCTCGATCCGCGCCGCGGGCGGGCGGGCGGGCGACATTCTGCACGTGGCCTATGGTTACGGGCTTTTTACCGGCGGCCTGGGCGCGCATTACGGGGCGGAAAAGCTGGGCTGCACGGTGATCCCGATGTCCGGCGGACAGACGGAAAAGCAGGTGCAGTTGATCACGGACTTCAAGCCCTCGGTGATCATGGTCACACCGTCGTACATGCTGGCCATCGCCGAGGAAATGGAAAGGCAGGGCATCGACCCGGCCACATGCTCTCTCGAAATCGGCATCTTCGGCGCCGAGCCCTGGACGCCGACCATGCGCACGGCCATCGAGGCACGGCTCGGGCTGGACGCGATCGACATCTACGGGCTGTCGGAGGTAATGGGCCCGGGCGTCGCGCAGGAATGTATCGAGACCAAGGACGGCCTGACCGTCTGGGAGGACCACTTTTATCCCGAGATCGTAGACCCCGAGACGGGCGCGGTGCTTCCGGATGGCGAGAAGGGCGAACTGGTGTTCACGTCACTGACCAAGGAAGCGCTGCCGATCATCCGCTACCGCACGCGCGACCTGACGCGCCTTTTGCCGCCCACGGCGCGCGCGATGCGCCGCATGGAGAAGATCACCGGCCGCTCCGACGACATGATGATCATCCGCGGCGTCAACGTGTTCCCGACGCAGATCGAGGAGCTCATTCTGAAGGACAGCGTGCTCGCACCGCACTACCAGCTCGAGATCACGCGGCCGGGAAATCTCGACGAATTGCTGGTGCTGGTTGAGCGCAATCCCGCATCCGGCACGGTGGACGGAAATTCGGCGGGCACCCGGCTGGCGCACCACATCAAGAGCCTGATCGGTGTGACCGCGGAAGTGCGCGTGGGCGCGCCCGGCAGCATCGAGCGTTCGCTGGGCAAGGCCCGGCGGATCGTCGACAAGCGGCCGAAGACCTAGGACGCGCCGGGGACCCTCGGGAGGAACAAGGCATGAGCGGAGACAACGATATCGTCATCGAGGCGTGGAACACGATCCTGTTCGACAAGTTCACCCGCTTCAAGCACCTGCTGATCGATGGACTCGCCGCGCACAGTAACGAAATTCTTGCGCGACGGAACTTTGCCGAAGGCTCACGTGTGCTCGACGTCGGCTGCGGTTTCGGCGACAGCACGCGGCTCATCGCTAAGCACGTCGGTCCGCGCGGTGCTGCCGTGGGCGTTGACTGCGCGAAGAATTTTGTTGCTGCGGCGGAGAAGGAAGCGAGGGAGGGCGGTGTCGACAACGCATCGTTCTTCGTCGCGGACGTGCAGATGGACGACCTGCGCGGGCCCTATGACGCCGCGTTCTCCCGCTTCGGGACGATGTTCTTCATGATGCCGGGCGCGGCGCTGCGCAACATCCGCAAGTCACTAAAGCCCGGCGGCGACCTCACGATGGTCGTGTGGCGCCGACGCGAGGAAAACCCCTGGCTGCACGACGCGGAGCTTCGAGTCAGGGAAATCGTCCCGGTCGTGTCACACGAGGAAACCGACCAGGTGCATTGCGGTCCGGGACCGTTTTCAATGTCCGGCCCGGACATGGTCAGCACGATGCTGCGCAGCGCCGGTTACGAGCGCATCGGCTTTGAGCGATTCGACGCCGACATCTGCATCGGCAGGGATGTGACCGAGGCGATCGAGTTCGCGATGGCGCTGGGACCGGCTGGCGAGATCATCCGCCTGGCAGGCGAGGAAGGTGTCAAGCGCAAGCCCGAGGTGGTTGCCGCGCTTCGGGACACGCTTGCGCGTTACGTGCGCGCCGACGGCGTATGGGCGCCGTCCAGCACCTGGTTCGTCAGCACGCACAATCCGAAGTGACGGCCATGGCCAACGCTGCGGCCAAGCAGACGTCGGCCACCGTTCGGGGCCGTCCGGATTTGTTTAATTCGCTGATGCGGATTCTCGACCGCACCGACACCTCGCACCGCGCATGAAGGTTTGCATTTTCGGCGCGGGGGCTATCGGCGTTTTTCTTGGCGCGGGTTTGGCGCGAAGCGGCTGCGAGTTGTCCGCGATCGCCCGCGGCGCGACGGCCGCGGCGTTGCGCGCACGTGGCTTGCGCGTGCAGAGCGGTGAAACGCTGACGTCCGTGCCGGTGATGGTCTCGGAGGACCCGGACGCGCTGGGCGCACAGGACCTGGTGATCGTCGCAGTCAAAGGTCCTGCCATGGCCAGCGTGGCCGCGCGCATCGCACCGCTGGTGAAACCCGACACCATGGTGCTGACCGCGATGAACGGCGTGCCCTGGTGGTTTTTCAATGGCTTCGGCGACCAATTTGCGGGTACACCCCTCAAGGCTATCGATCCGGAGGGCATCATTGCCGCCGCCATCCCCGATGTCCATGTGATCGGATGCGTCGTCCATATTTCGTGTTCAACGCCCGAGCCGGGACTCGCGCGGCACGCCTTTGGAAACCAGCTGATCGTCGGGGAGCTTGATGGTGGCGTATCGCAACGTATCGAGGCTCTCGCCGGCACCCTTTCGCGCGCGGGCTTTGCGGCGAAAGTGTCGACGTCGATCCAACGGGACATCTGGTACAAGCTGTGGGGCAACATGACGATGAATCCGGTGTCGGCGATCACCGGCGCAACGGGTGACCGCATCCTCGACGATCCACTGGTGCACAGGTTCTGCCTCGACGTGATGGCCGAAGCCGCCACCATTGGTACGGCGATCGGCTGTCCCATCGCGCAGAGCGGCGAGGATCGCGTTGCCATCACCCGCACGCTGGGTTCGTTCAAGACGTCCATGCTGCAGGATGTCGAGGCTGGAAAGCCGGTGGAACTCGATGCGCTGGTAACGGTGGTTCAGGAAATCGGCACGCTGGCCGGCATCGCGACGCCCAACATCGACGCGCTGCTTGGACTCGCGAGGCTGCACGCGCGGACTCGCGGACTGTATCCCTGATCTCACCCGGTTTTCCCCGATCCGACCGGGGGAGTGGGTTTAGCCATCGGTCGCGTTCGATAAACGCCCTCAATTTCGAGAATCACGCCCTTCGCTGTGGCGAAGTGGGCGAGAATCATCGCCATACAAAAGGCGGGGTGATCCGGAGGAGAGTCGTCCCGCCGGACAGGTCCGGATGCCACCGCCCGCGGGAGGCCGCAATGGAAGTCTCGTTTCGTGACGAAGCACAGATGTTGCGCTTGGGCGAGGGCGCCGTTTTTCATGGTGAAGGCATCCTGGCCATTACCAAGGGGCTGCTGCAATCCGGTGTTGCCTATGTGGGTGGCTATCAGGGCGCGCCGGTGTCGCATCTGCTCGATGTGCTGGTGCAATCCGGCGACTATCTGGCTGAGCTCGGGGTGCACGTCGAAGCCTGCGCCAATGAGGCTTCCGCCGCTGCGATGCTCGGCGCGTCGATACACTATCCACTGCGCGGCGCCGTGACCTGGAAGTCGATCGTCGGCACCAATGTCGCCGCCGATGCACTGTCCAATCTCTCGTCGCCCGGTGTGCTGGGTGGGGCGCTGATCATTGTCGGCGAGGATTACGGCGAGGGGGCCAGCGTGATTCAGGAGCGGACCTATGCGTTTGCGCTCAAGTCATCGCTGGTGCTCCTCGACCCGCGACCGGACCTTGCCCACATGGTGCGCATGGTGGAGCAGGGCTTCGCCTTGTCGGAAGCGTCGAATATGCCGGCCATGCTGCAGTTGCGCATCCGCGCCTGTCACCTGCGCGGCAACTTCGTGTGCAAGGACAACCTTGCGCCGGCGATTTCGCCCCGGCACCTGATGGCGGAACCCGCGGCGTTCGACTACGGAAAATTGGCGCATCCGCCGGTGACCTACCGGCAGGAGAAGCGCAAAGGCGAGGAGCGCATTCCGGCGGCGCGCAAATATATCGTTGAGCACAAGTTGAACGAGACCTTCATCGGGCGTCACGGGGACATCGGCCTCATCGTGCAAGGGGGACTCTACAACTCGCTGATCCGGGCGTTGCAGCAACTGGGCCTGGCCGATGCATTTGGCGACGTCGATTTGTCGATTTTCGCGATGAACGTCATTTATCCGATCGTGCCCGAGGAAATCCGTGACTTCTGCCTCGGAAAGCGCGCCGTGCTCATCGTGGAGGAAGGGCAGCCGGAATTCATCGAGCAGGAAATCCTCGCGATCCTGCGCCGGCTGGATGTGAACACGCCGATTGCCGGCAAGGACCTTGGGGGCAACGGTGTTTTGCCGATGGCTGGCGAGTACACGGTCGAGGTCATCAGTCGCGGCTTGGTCGCATTCATCGCGCGGTTTGCGCCGGAGATGCAAATCGACACCGGAACGTCATGGTTGGCTCAAACCGCGGCGCGGCGTGAAGCTATCGCGATAGAACTGGCGCAGGCGTTGCCGGCGCGGCCGCCGCAGTTCTGCATCGGCTGTCCCGAGCGTCCGGTCTTCGCGGCGCTGAAACTCGCGCAGCAGGATGTCGGCCCCGTGCATATCGCGGCGGACATCGGCTGCCACGCGTTCGCGACATTCGAGCCCTTCTCCATGGGCCACTCGATCCTTGGTTATGGCATGAGCCTGGCCAGCCGCGCCGGTGTATCGCCGATGATGAACCGGCGCACGCTGGCGATCATGGGCGATGGCGGCTTCTGGCATAACGGCCTCCTCACCGGCGTGCAGTCTGCATTGTTCAACGGCGACGATGCCGTGCTGGTGATCCTCAAGAATGGTTACACGTCGGCCACTGGCACACAGGAAATCATCTCGACGCCGACAGAAGACGATGACCTGGATGTCGGTCACCGGCAGGAAAGTCAAGTCCACACCAACCAATTGATCGAGCAGACGTTGAGCGGTATCGGCGTCAAATGGATGCGCACAGTGAACAGCTATCACGTGACCAAAATGCGCAATACGCTGGACGAGGCTTTCACCACCGATTTTCCCGGCCTCAAGGTCATCATTGCCGAAGGCGAGTGCCAGCTGGAGCGCCAGCGCAGGACGCGGCCCTGGCGCGCGCAGCAGTTGAAGGATCACAAGCGCCTCGTGCGTATCAAATATGGGATCGACGAGGACACCTGTTCCGGCGATCACTCGTGCATTCGCCTGTCGGGATGTCCCACGCTGTCGGTGAAGCAGGCGTCCGATCCCTTGCGGGTCGATCCCGTGGCCACGGTGCTGGACGGTTGTGTGGGGTGCGGACTGTGTGGAGAAAATGCACACGCGGCATCGCTGTGCCCGTCGTTCTACCGGGGCGAGGTGATCCAGAACCCGCATTGGGGCGATCGCGTGCTGGCGCGGGTGCGCGCATCCGTCATCCGCCTGTTGCAGCCGGCCTGATCCGCACCCATGCTTGCCGCCACTCCCGTCACGATACTGGTCGCCGCGCTCGGCGGCGAGGGCGGTGGCGTACTTGCGGAGTGGCTCGTGGCCACGGCGCGAATGGCAGGGTACCCGGCGCAAAGCACGTCGATTCCCGGCGTCGCGCAGCGCACAGGCGCGACAACCTATTACATCGAGGTTTACCCACAACGCATCAGCGAACTGCGGGGACGCACGCCCATATTGAGCCTGTTGCCGGTCCCGGGATGTATCGACCTCGTGGTCGCCTCGGAACTACTCGAGGCGGTACGCACCACGCAGGGCGGCATGGTCAGCGCCGAACGCACGATGTTGGTGACATCAACGAGCCGGACGCTGACCACGGCGGAGAAGATGTCGCTGGGCGATGGCCGTTTCGATTCCGAACTGCTGCTGGACGTCGCGCGCAAACACAGTCGCGCGATGGTGGCCTTCGACATGGCCCAGGCTGCGAGCAAGGCCGGAACCGTGATGAGTGCCGTCATGTTCGGCGCCATTGCCGGCAGCGGGCTGTTGCCGTTCGCGCGCGAGCAGTTTGAGTCGGTGATCCGCGAATCGGGTCGCGGTGCGCAGGCGAGCCTGCGTGGCTTTGGGTTGGGATGGGAAGCGGTGTGCACCGCCGCCTCTACAACGGCCACAGAGGCTCCCCAAGCCATCGCTAGCCATCCTGCCTCTGCCCATGCCATTGCTGCCGCGCCTGCTGCAGTTGCTGCTTCCGTTTCACTACCCTCGGTTGCCGCCGGGTTCCCCGACGCCACGCAGGAATTCGTTTGCCTGGGCCATGCGCGGACGCTCGACTTCCAGGATGGTGCGTACGCCGAACTCTATCTCAGTCGACTGCGGCGAATACTGGCCGCGGAAACGGCACGCCGCGCCGATGCGCCGCACGATTTCGCCTTGACGCGCGAGACCGCACGCTTCCTGGCGCTGTGGATGACGTTCGACGACATCGTGCGGGTTGCCAACCTCAAGGTGCGGGCCCACCGCTTTGCGCGGGTGCGACGGGAGGTGGCCGCGGACGCGGCCGATGTCGTGCGTATCGTCGATCTTTTCAAGCCGGGCGTACCTGAAGTCGCCGGACTCCTTCCAGCCGCGCTTGGCCATCCGCTTTCGGCTTGGGACCGCCGGCGTCAGGGCGTGGGCAAGGCACCGCTGGCGCTTGCCCTCCACTTGCGCACCGATACGGTCACGGGGTTTCTGGTCCTTCGAACACTCGCCGGATTGCGTTGGTTGCGCCGGCGTGGAACGCGCTATGCGCAGGAGCAGGCGCTGATCGAGCGCTGGCTTGGCGCGATCGAGTCAGCGGCGATCAGCGATTGGCAATGCGCCTTCGAGATCGCGTTGTGCGGCCGGCTGATCAAGGGGTATGGCGCAACCAACGAACGTGGCAAACGCAATCTCGCGCACATTGTTGACCACCTGGCGACGCAAGTCGTGTTTGCGACGTCCTCCGCACGCGCCGCGGCGATCAGGCAGGCACGCGAGGCTGCCCTTGAGGACGAAGGCGGCAAGGCGCTGGACCATGCGCTGACGGCCCATGGCGCGCCACCGCGGCCCGTAGTGGCGCAGCCCATACGCTGGTCGAAGAGGCGCCCGGTGGGGCATGCCGCTCGGCCGGAGTGAAGGCCACGCCGCGAAAACCGAAGGAAAATCTGTGGAGCATGGAATGAAACGACCATGAGCAAGACCCACGTGACGAGCTTTACTGTTGAATTTGGCGACTGCGATCCGGCGGGAATCGTGTTTTATCCGAACTACCTGCGGTGGATCGACGCGGCGTCCCTGCACTACTTCCGCGCCATGGGCGTGCCGCCCTGGCACGAACTGGAGGCGCAGACCGGCATCATCGGCACGCCGATCGTCGATCTCGCGGTGCGCTTTCTGCGTACGGCCAGCTATGGCGACGAAATAGACATCGAGACCACCATTGCCGAATGGCGTGGCAAGAGCTTCGTGTTCCAGCACGTCGTTCGCCGTGACGACGACATCCTGGTGGAGTGCAACGAAGTGCGCATCTTTGCCCGGCGCAATCCGCAGGACCCAAAGCGAATACAGGCGGTGCCGGCGCCGGATGCGTTCGTCAGGGCATGCGAATGATCATTCGGGCAGAATGGCGGCCGACGTCCAACAGCCTGTGGGTACCGGCGCGCCGGACACCGCAATAGATCAGGGAGGGGACGCATGAAGGAGCTTGCAGGGGTTACGCCACGCATGGACGGCAGGATGTTCGGACCTGGCGGCCGCGCACTGATGGCATGGTCGAAGAACCTGGCCATCGCCGGTGGGCTGGTTTTCGTCGGTCTGGTTGTCATGTCGATCGTCTCCATCGTCGGGCGCAAGCTCTTTTCCTGGGTGGTGCCCGGAGACGTCGAACTGCTGCAAATGTGCGCGGCCTTTGGGGCTTCGTCGTTCTTTGCGTATTGCCACATGATCAATGGTGACGTGAAGGTCGACTTCTTCACGCACAATCTGGCGCCGCGCAAAGTGGCGCGCATGGACGCTTTCGGTTCCCTGCTGATGGGACTGTTCGGCGCGCTCATTGCATGGCGCACGGCCGTGGGTGCGTGGTCGATCAAGGAAGTCGGCGAGACCTCGGCCATCCTGGGCTGGCCGGTCTGGGTCGCGCAGGCGCTGATGGTGCCGGGCTTTGTCATGCTGGCCGCGGCCGGCTTCTATATGTGCATTTTTCACTTGCGATCGGCGTCTCAGCAACCCGCGTCGCGCGGACCCGCATGAGCGGTATCGAGATCGGAATTACCGTGTTTGGTGTGATGGTGGCGCTGATGGTCGTGCGCGTCCCCATCGGCATCGCGATGTTCATCGTGGGCGCTGCAGGGTACGTCTATCTCACGGGCGGCAATGTTATGGCTCTGCTCAATTCGCTCAAGAATCTGGCCTACGCGCGGCTGTCCAACTATGACCTGGTCGTCATCCCGCTGTTCCTGCTCATGGGCCAGTTTGCGACGCACGGGGGATTGAGCAAGTCGTTGTTCCGGTTTGTCAGCGCATTTCTCGGTCATCGCAAGGGCGGTGTCGCGATGGCGGCCATTGGCGCGTGCGCCGGCTTTGGTGCGATCTGCGGGTCTTCGCTCGCCACGGCGGCCACCATGGGGCAGGTCGCGCTTCCCGAACTGCGCCGCTTCGGCTATTCAGGCGCGCTGGCCACGGGCGCGCTGGCCGCCGGCGGCACGCTGGGCATCATGATTCCGCCGTCGGTACCGCTGGTCATCTACGCCATCCTGACCCAGGAATCGATCGGCAAGTTGTTCATGGCCGCGGTCATTCCGGGAATCATCGCGATGCTGGGGTATATGCTGGTCGTGCGTATCGTGGTCACATTGAATCCCGCTGCCGGCCCCGCGGGTCCTGCCGTGCCGTGGATCGCGAAGCTGAAGAGTCTCCTCTCCGTGACACCGGTACTGCTGGTCTTCGTCGTCGTTATCGTGGGCATTTACGGCGGCTGGGCTAACCCAACCGAAGCGGCGGCCATCGGTGCCGCGGCGTGTGGCATCCTCGCGGTGACCACGGGTGGCATGGGCGTCAAGGGACTCATCGAAAGCGCACTCGGCACCGCTCAGGCAACGGCCATGATCTTCCTGGTTCTACTCGGCGCGGACATGATGAATTCCACGCTTGCGCTGTCGCAGATGCCCGCCGAACTCGCGACCTGGGTCAAGGCCAGTGGTTTTTCACCGTTGCTGGTCATGGTCATGGTCCTTGTCATCTACATTTTCCTGGGCTGCGTCATGGATTCGCTGGCGATGATCCTGCTGACCATTC
>JBDTPJ010000027.1:0-36307 GCA_039932755.1 Betaproteobacteria bacterium | reverse complement strand
CGCAAGGACATCCAGACGCGTACGCAGGATTTGCAAGCAAAGCGCAACGCGTTGTCGAAGCAAATCGGCATCGCCAAGGGCAAGGGGGGCGACGCCACGCCGCTCATGGGCGAGTCGACGGGCCTGGGCGACGAGTTGAAGCGACAGGAGGCCGAACTTGAAATGGTGCAGGTGCAATTGCGCGATTTCCTGCTGGACCTGCCCAATTTGACGCATCCGTCGACGCCCATCGGCAGGTCGGCCGATGACAACGTCGAAATCCGGCGCTGGGGAACCCCGCCGGAATTCAAATTTGCCGCGAAGGACCACACGGACCTGGGCGAGCAACTGGGTCTTCTGGACTTCGCCACTGCCGCCAAGATGTCAGGCGCGCGGTTTTCGTTTCTCCGGGGCGATCTCGCGCATCTGCATCGCGCCCTCGCGCAGTTCATGCTCGATACGCACACGCGCGAACACGGCTACACGGAGTGCTATACGCCCTACATCGTCAATGCCGACGCGCTGGTCGGCACGACGCAGCTGCCAAAGTTTGCCGAGGACATGTTCGCGGTGAGCAAAAGCGGTGCGGATGGCAACAGCGTCGGCGAGACCCAATACCTCATCTCCACGTCCGAGATCACGCTGGCCAACACGGTCCGCGACGAAATCCTGCCGCTCGCTGCGCTGCCGATCAAGTTGACCGCGCACACGCCGTGTTTTCGCTCGGAGGCAGGCAGTTACGGCAAGGACACGCGCGGCATGATCCGCCAGCACCAGTTCGACAAGGTCGAGATGGTACAGATCGTCCATCCGGACCATTCCTACGCGGCGCTGGACGAAATCACCGGCCACGCCGAGGTCATCCTGCAGCGGCTGGGTTTGCCCTACCGCGTGATGGCGCTTTGCACGGGCGACATCGGCTTTGCATCGGCCAAGTCCTACGACCTGGAAGTCTGGCTGCCAGCGCAGCGCATGTATCGCGAGATTTCGTCCTGTTCCAATTGCGAGGCGTTCCAGGCGCGGCGGATGCAGGCGCGCTTTCGCAACGCGCAAGGCAAGACGGAACTGGTGCACACGTTGAACGGCTCCGGGCTGGCAGTCGGTCGCACGCTCGTGGCGATTCTCGAAAACTATCAGCGCGGCGATGGGTCCATCGACGTGCCGGAAGCGCTGCGGCCTTACATGGGCGGCAAGGCGCACATCATCCGTTTGCCTTGATTCGTCGCCGCGGCCCCAACCGATGCAACTGCCTTCGGCGACGCGGCTGTCCCGCGGCTGAATCAGCGCAGGTTTCCCGTATGCCCGAGCGAGTAGCGGCCCGGTTGTGGCCAAACCGTGAGTCCGTGCGGTTCCTTGCCCACCGGGATGATCTTCACCTCGCCGCTGGCGGTATCGAACGCATAGACCACGTTGTCGTAACGGCCCGAGAGCCACAGCCATTTGCCATCGGCGCTCACGTTGCCCATGTCCGGGCTGCCGCCGCCAGGGATGGGCCAATTGGCCTCGACCTTGCGCGTGGCGAAGTCGATGACGGAAACGCTGCCTGTACCGTGCGGCGTGCCGTGAATCTTGTTGGAGCCGCGATTGGAAACATACAGCTTTTTGCCATCACGGCTGGGATAGATACCGTGCGTTCCCTTGCCGGTCACGATGAACCCGATTTGCCTGAAGCTGTCGCCGTCGAGCACATGCACGCCATCGGCCATCATGTCGGCCACGAAGAAAGTCTTGCCGTCCGGTGACACGCGAATGTCCTGCGGCATGCCTTTCCATGTCGTGCAGATCATTTCGTCCTTGCCGTCCGGACCCTTGACCACCTTGGTCGGCCGCCCGGGCTCGATCAATTGCGTGTACCCAAGGACCTTGCGCGCGACCAGGTCGATCTTGGCGACCGTGCCCGAGAACTCGCAGGTGAAGATCACGAACTTGCCGTCGATGGCGAAATCCGCGTGATTGAGGCCGGCACAGCCGGGAACGGCGATGGAGTACTGGAGTTGCATCGTTACCGGATCGCGGAAGTCGAGGCGCTTCAGGGCCTCGGCCACGACGATGGCGGACTTCCCGTCCGGCGAAAAATACATGTTGTAGGGATCATCAACTGGAATGGCCTTGCCGGGCTTGCCGGTTTTGGGATCGACCGGGATCAGGCTGCCGCGTTTGGTGTTCTCCGCGTTGTTGGCAACCCACAGCGTGCGCAGGTCGTAGGACGGAACCACGTGCTGCGGATTGAGGCCCACCTTGAATTTGTCGACAACCTGGAACGTGGCGGGATCGATCACATAGACGTCATTGGACTGGACGTGCGGGACGTAGACCCGCTGCAGGTCATTGGCAATCGCCGGGCTGACCTTGGCCGCGCCAGTTTCGCTATAGAGGTTGGCCGGATCCGGTACCGGCGGCATGCCGGCAACGGTGGCTATCGCGCTGGTGGCGGCTGTGGCTGGTTGCGCGGATGCGAACTGCGACATTCCCTCAACGCCAGGCAGAGGCAACAACGCAATCGAAAGGAGACGAGTGAGAAGTGACATTACGGGCGGCTTCACGAGGGACTTTGGACGATGAGTTTGCAATGAACTGGAGAAGGTCGAGCGTTGGATTGCGCGATGGCGATGGGGTTCAAAACCAATCAGGGACGGATTGTTGCATTCTTGATTGCGGCCACTGTCGCGGCGACGATGATGTCCACGCCCAATTGTCCCACTTCGGCCGACGACCGCCGGGGGTCACCATATGCGCCGTCGCTTGCGGTGGGCTTGGGCGCGCCCGCCAGGCGATCGGCGCGGACCATGCCGGGAGTGAGCGCCAGGGTCAGTGACGTGTCGGCGACACCGGCGTGGGTGCCGATCTCGTCGGCGGTGTAGCCACGGCCCTTCAGTGCCTCGACATATGTGGTGTTGGTCACACGGTAATACTCGACAATGGCATGCGCGCGCACGGGTGTCGCTGACCACTCGCGGTTCAGCCGGGTGGCGACGTCGCGCAGCTCCCGCTGGTAGCCGCCGTGATCGCCCAGGAATACGACGTCGCGAAAGCCGTGCAGCTTGAAGCTGCGCGCCCCGTACTCCAACAATCCCGCGAACGTCTTGTCCGGAATGGTGATGGTTCCCGGAAAACGCATGTGGTCCGTGGGCGGACTGATGCTGCCTTCGGGCACGTAGGCGATGACCGGCGCCACCAGCGCATTACCCAGTTCCCGGGCAATCTTTTCCGCGAGTACGCGAACGCGTGCGTTGTGTTTGCCCAGTGCCATGTACGGACCGTTCTGCTCCGTGCCGCCGATGGGCACGATGATCGTCGTCTTGCCGGCGCCGATCTGTTGCTTCAATTCGGTCCACGTCAGGTCTTCCAGCATGATGCTGGACGGGCTTTGGCCCTGGGCGCCGGTCGTGAACAACAAGAGCAGGCCCAGGCACAGGGAATGGATGCGGGCGGTCATCCGCGCACTTTAGGCGAAAGGCTCATGGCGAGGCAATCGCGGAATCCAAATTGCATGATCCCGGACAATGGATGCTCACTTTTTGCCAATACCTGTTACCTAGCGTGACATCGCAAAGGGAAATGCACGTAAACGCGGCTGGTAGGCCGCTTCCTGCCGCACCAGGATGTCGTAATACGCCCGCACTCGATCCACGAATGCGACGGGCATGCCACCGCGGGCATAGCCATACTTGGCGTCTTCGTAGTACTCGGGCAGCGCCAAGAGCGGCAGCACTTTTTTCACGTCGCTCCACAGGTCAGGGTTGAGCTTCTGTTTTTGCGCGAGGATGCGCGCGTCTTCCAGGTGCGCGAGGCCGATGTTGAACGCCGCAAGTGCAAGCCAGGTCCTGTCCGGTTCGGCAACGCGCGGCGGAAGCTTGACCTTGAGGTCGCGCACATACTGCGCGGCGCCCATCACGGCGCCCATGGGGTTCAGGCGATCGGCAACGCCGAGATGCTTGGCGGTGTCCTCGGTGATCTGCATTAGGCCACGCACACCGGTCTCGCTGGTGGCAAAGGGATCCCACTGCGACTCCTGATACGCGATCGCGGCGAGCAGCCGCCACTCCACGCCCGTCGCGACCTGCGCGCGCTGGAAGATGCTGCGGTATTCCGGAAGCAGGTTCTTGATTCGTTCCTGGAACACGCCAGCGTCGATGCGTTGGACCTGGCGGGTATTGGAGAAATAGTGCTCAGCCAGGCGTTCGAGTAGTCCGTCACGCTTGGACTTGGCCAGGAACGCATCGAATTCATCGCGCAACTTTCCCTGCAGCGGGGCGACCGCCCACGCCAACTCGCGCTTGGCGCCGACGACAAATCCAACGTCGAAGTCCAGGAAGATATTGCGCGACGCCGCGGCATCGATCGAGGGCACGACTGCAAAATCGACCGTGCCATCGGAGACCTGGGCAATCAGCGCTTCCGCGGAGGGTAGCGCCAAGGGCTTCCATGCCACTTCAGGATGGTCCTTGCGAATCTTGACCAGGGAGTTCTCGATGCCGGTCCCCTCCACGTAACCCACACTGGTGCCCGCGAGGTCTTTCCATACCTTCGGCCGGTAGCCATCGGTGGAGTAGATCAACACTGGCTCGACGGCAAAAAAGCCTGCCGTCCACAGCACCCGCGGGCCATCCCCCGTCTTGACGTTTCCAAGCAGGCCTGCGGGAGGGCGATACAGGCCGCCAGCGCCGATATGAACCTCTCCGGCCGCTACTTTGGCCAACAGTGCGGCAGCGCTGCCCACTTCCACGATGGAGAGCTCCAGACCACGCTCTTTCGCGAACTGCACCAAAAGATCGTGATCGAATCCGGCCGGTTCCCCGTCCGGGCCCGGGAACCACGAGGTAGGACCCGGCCGCACGGCGACGACCAGCTTTTCGTCCTTGGTGGGCGGCGGCAATGATTCGCGTTGACAGCCCGCAAGACAGACCACGGCAAACGCTGCCATCGCCAGCAACGCACGGATACGAAGCAGATTTCCGCAGGCAGGCAGGGATGTGGGCAAGGGTCGCGCCATACCAATGAACAGCGTGGGAGAGCTTGACAACGATTATAGCCATCGCGTCCGTAGCGAAAGGTGGTCGCCGGACGGGCGCGCGCAATCGCGGCTATAATGGAATTTCTGCGCATGGCGCACCCGATCAATGGCGGGTCGCCCCGCACTGCGTGTTCGTGAACCTGGTCAGGTCCGGAAGGAAGCAGCCACAGCGAGTCCACGCAGGTGACGGGATCACGGCTCGCCACCCATGCTTTTCCGTCATATCGACGTGATGCTTCGTTGCTCCTCGACCTTGGCCGCCTATGTACTCCTTTGTACACGACGCGTCCGCGGTCTTCGGTCGCACCTCGCCTGACGCCGATCTAACGAAAAAGTGCTCCCGGCGCGACCCATAAGCCCGCGCTTGGGTCCCCGCGAAAAGGCGCTCTCAGTGCAACTCGCGCTTCGGACCAAGGCTGACGCGCTCCGGCGCGAGCCAAAACCGGCGATAATTCGCCCATGAGTTACCAAGTGCTCGCCCGCAAGTGGCGACCGAAGACCTTTGCGGATTTGTCCGGGCAGGAGCACGTTGTCACCGCGCTATCGAACGCGCTTTCGCGAGGCCAGCTGCACCACGCGTACTTGCTCACGGGCACGCGCGGTGTGGGCAAGACCACCATCGCGCGCATCCTGGCCAAGAGCCTCAACTGCATCACCCATGGCGTCACGGCAACGCCCTGCGGCACATGTCCGGCTTGCGTAGACATCGACGCGGGACGCTTCGTCGACCTGCTCGAACTCGATGCGGCGTCGAATACCGGCATCGACAACATGCGCGAGATCCTGGACAACGCGCGCTACGCGCCGACTGCGGGGCGATTCAAGGTCTACCTCATCGACGAAGTGCACATGCTGTCGAAGCAGGCCTTCAACTCAATGCTGAAGACTCTGGAGGAACCGCCCGAGCACGTCAAGTTCGTGCTGGCGACTACGGATCCGCAAAAAATCCCGGTGACAGTCCTGTCGCGTTGCCTGCAGTTCAATCTGAAGCCGTTGTCGCCGCAATTGATCGGTGACCGGATCGGCTACATCCTCACCGCGGAGGGTATCGCGTTCGAGGCGGGCGCCGTGGCGCTGCTCGCGCGCGCTGCCAGCGGCTCGCTGCGTGACGGCCTGTCGCTGCTCGACCAGGCCATTGCGTACGGCGGCGGCGAGGTAAAGGAAGCCGTCGTGCGCACCATGCTGGGCGCGGTGGATCGCGACTACGTCTACCGCATCGCGGACGCCTTGGCTGCTGATGATGGGCCGGCGTTGCTCGCCGAAAGCGACACGCTGGCGGCGCGCGGACTCGCTGCGGCCTCCGCGCTCGAGGAACTCGCCGCGCTGTTTCACCGCATTGCGGTTGTGCAGGCTGTGCCGGCCGCCGTCGAAAACTTCGATGACGCGGAGCGCGTGGCGGCATTCGCAGCGCAGTTCACCGCGGAGAGCATCCAGCTTTGCTACCAGATCTGCGCACAGGGCCGCGCCGACCTGAGCCTGGCGCCCGATGAGGCAACGGGTTTCACGATGACGCTGTTGCGGCTGCTGGCATTCGAACCGTCATCTGCGGCGACCCCTGCGGTGAGTGCCGGCGCGGCTTCCGATGGGGCCAATTTGCCCAATGAGGTGCCAAATCAGGTGCGAAGCCAGGCGCCCAACATTGCTGCGGTCCTGCCGGTGCCCGTTACGCCGACGCAAGCCAGGCCAGTGACGCCTGCCGGCGCGATCATTGCACTTCCCGAGGATCCGGCGGCGTGGTCCGGCTTTGTCGCGTCGCTCAAGCTGACCGGCATGGCGGCGCAACTGGCGGCGCAAACCGAGCTCAAGGCCATCAACAACAACGCCCTGACCCTCGCGCTGCCGGTAGCGCACAAACACCTGACCGACAAGGTATTTGCCGACAAGTTGAAGGCAGCGCTGGAACAGGCGACCGGGCGCCGGTTGCTGCTGGCCTTTGAAGTGGGCGGTGCAGCCGAGTCTTCCCTTGCCGCGACCGAAAAGCGCAAGCGCGACGAGGCCAAGGCCAAGGGCGAGGCCGCCTTTCGCGACGACCCTTTCGTGCGCGACCTTCTGGTAACGTTCGACGGTCAGGTCAAGACCGAAACCATCACGCCATTCGCAAGTGGAGGAGGCAAGTGAGTTGGCAAATGCGGTGGTCAATTTGGTGGCCAATGAGGTCGCAATCTATTTTGCAGATTATGGAGTGCAGGCGATGATGAAGAACCAGCTGGCCGGCCTCATGAAGCAGGCCCAGCAGATGCAGGACAACATGAAGCGCGCGCAGGACGAACTTGCGCTGATCGAGGTCGAGGGGCAAGCCGGCGCGGGCCTGGTCAAGGTTGTGATGACCTGTCGCCACGACGTGAAGCGCGTCAAGATCGATCCGTCGCTCATGAGCGAAGACCGCGACATGCTGGAGGACCTGGTCGCGGCCGCGATGAACGATGCCGTGCGCCGGGTCGAGACCACGACTCAGGAAAAGATGTCGGGACTGGCCTCAGGCATGCCGTTACCGCCTGGTTTTAAGTTGCCGTTCTGAACGCGGCGCCGGCTTCCAGTATCGAAACCCGCTGCCACGCAATCCCATGAGTGAGCGCTCTGCCGATGCGCGGCCGCGGCCAGCGCAGGAGCCGCTATCGAGCCTGGACGAGCTGGCCAAGGCGCTGCGTTGCCTGCCGGGGGTCGGGCCCAAGGCCGCGCAACGCATGGCATTGCACCTCATGCAGCATGATCGCAATGGCGCCGTGGCGCTGGCCAATTCACTCCAGCATGCGGCGCAATCGATCCGGCACTGCGAACGCTGCAACACATTTACCGAAGACGAGATCTGCTCGCTCTGCCGTTCGCCGAAGCGCAATCCCGCGCAGCTGTGCGTGGTGGAGACGCCTGCCGACCTGCTGATGATCGAGCACACCCAAGCCTACAGCGGCCTCTATTTCGTGCTCATGGGACGATTGTCGCCGCTCGACGGGATCGGCCCCAAGGAAATACGACTCGACCGGCTGCTGAAGCGCGCGGCGGACGGCGTGGTGCGTGAGGTGATCCTTGCCACCAACTTCACCAATGAGGGCGAAGCGACGGCGCATTACATCGGCGAGTTGCTGAGCGCGCGGGGGTTCAAGGTGAGCCGGCTCGCCCGCGGCGTGCCGGTCGGCGGCGAACTCGAGTACGTCGATGCCGGCACGCTGGCCCAGGCCTTCAGGGAGCGGCGCTCGCTGGGCAGCTGAAACTGTACCGAGGAGCACCCACGCGCCCGTTGCCGAAGGGTTTTTAGCCGCCTCCGACGTAAAGCTTTCCCGGCAGCCAGAGGATAATCTGCGGAAACAGGATGCACAACGCAAGTCCCAGCGCCTGCATGCCAATAAAGGGCATCGCCGAACGGAAAATCGTTGCCATGCTGATCTGCGGGGGTGCGACGCTTTTCAGATAGAACAACGAATAGCCGAAAGGTGGACTCAGGAACGCCATCTGCATGTTGACCATGAAGATCACCCCATACCAGAGCGGCACCTTCTCGGGTGGTACGCCCGGTAGTCCAAAAGCGCCTTCGAACGGCAGGCTCTTCAGGATCGGCAGGAAGATGGGAACGGTGAGCAGCAGAATGCCGACCCAGTCCAGGAACATGCCCAGCACGAACAGGACGCCCATCATCAGCAACAGGATGCCGTAGGGTGCGAGCCCCGTCCCGATAATCGTCTCCGAGACAAACGTCTGTCCACCCTTGACGATGAAGAAACCGACGAACATCGTCGCGCCGAAGAAGATCCACATGACCATCGACGTCGCCTTGAGCGTGGACATCGACGCATCGTAGAGATTGGTCCAATTCAAGCGGCGGTGCAGCGCGGCGACAACGAGCGCGCCGAAGGTGCCGATGCCGGCCGCCTCGACCGGCGTTGCGATACCGAAAAAGATGACACCCAGCACCAGCAAGATCACGAGAATGGGCGTAATCGTATTGCGCAGGAGACGTACCTTTTCTGGAAAGCTCACCCGCTCTTCGACCGGCAGCGCTGGTCCCAGCGCCGGATTGATGTAGCAACGCAGCGTAACGTACCCAATGTAGATTCCCGACAGCAGCAACCCCGGAAACACGGATCCGATCAACAGTTCGCCCAATGATTGCTGTGCGATGACGGCATAGACGATCGCCATGACCGACGGTGGAATGAGGATGCCCAGCGTACCGCCCGCCAGCAGCGCGCCGCAGGCGATCTTGGGATCGTAGCCGCGCTTCAGCATCGCGGGCAGCGCAATCATGCCCATCGTCACTTCCGTCGCGCCAACCACGCCGACCATGGCTGCGAGCATCGTGCATGCGAGCACCGTCGCTGACGCGAGGCCGCCTTTGAGCGCACCGAGCCATTTGTAGATAACGTCGAAGAGCTCCTCGATAATTCCCGCTTTCTCGAGCACCGCGGCCATGAAGATAAACAGCGGCACCGCGGACAGCTGGTAGTCGGTCATGAACGGGAACACGCGCGAGGGCAACATATTGAGAATCGCGCCGTCGCCGAACACGTACAGGAAGACGACCGCCAGGCTGCCCGTGCAGAATGCCATGGGCAGGCCGAGCATGAGCAGAAGTGCGAGCGACCCGAACAGCAGGAGCGATAGCCAACCTATGCCAATCTCCAGGCCCATGGTCAGGCAGCCTTGTTCGTCAGGATCATGATGTCCTTGAGCAGCTTGGAAAATCCCTGCAATAGCAACAGCGCTGCGCCGATCGGGATGGCGAGTTTTACCGGCCAGTATTGGATTCCCCATTCGGTGAAGGAGTGCTCGCCGACCTGGATCGCATCCATTGCGAAGCGCGTGCCCGTCCAGAGCATCGTGCCCACGAAGATGAAAAAGAAGACCGACGTGATGATGTCGGCGATCGCCTTGCCGCGAGTCGAGAAATTGGAATAGACGACGTCGACGCGTACATGCTGGTCCTCGCGGTAGGCGTACGCACCGCTCACCATGTATTGCATACCGAACATCAGGAACGCGCTCTCGTGGACCCAGTTTGTCGGCGAATTGAACACGAAGCGCCCGACCACCTCGTAGTAGTAGACGAACACGGCGATGAGCGCCCACCAGGCCACGAAACGGCCGGCCATCGTGCTCATCCCGTCGATAGCGTCGGTGTACTTGGAATGCACCTTCAATGTGGGGTCCTCACCGACGCCACCTTCGTGGATGTCTGCGACATCGGGAAGGGTCAAGGCGGGCGGCGGTTGCGCCGCCTCGAGCAACCGGCGCTTGCGCACGGCGCCGGCCAGCAGGAATCCGTCTGCCAGCAACATCAGTCCCAACACGATCCCGGCCGCGCTGGCGCGCCATTTCCAGTCGTCCGAAACCCCCTTCGCGACCGCGTAATCGGCCTGTCGGGACTTGAGCGTCGCCTCGGCCCGCGCCATCGCCTGCGCCGCGTCTGGCACGTCATGCGACACGCCGTCCTTTGCACCGGCAAGCGCGGTTTGCGCCTCGCCCGTGAGCGCGAATGTCCGTGACATCTCATCGCGCACGTCGCGCACCTGGCTGCTGCAGTAGATGATCGCGAGGAACGCTGGGATGAACACAAAACCCCATGCGCTGCGGAGGTAGAAACGATGAATGCCGAGGTACCCGGCCAGGAGCCAGAAAAAGTACGCGATGAATAGCGTGGGCCGGCCATCCGGCACGTGCACACGCTCGCGCTTGACGAGCCAGCCAGCGATCAGCGGGAAGGCAATGAGACCGAGCCAGTAGAGCCAGTGCGGGAGTACGAAGGTCAGGCTGGGCATAGTCGCGGACCAGAGCGAATCAAAAAAAGCGAAGGCGCCGCAAAGGCGCCCCCGCATCCAGACGTCGGGGCTGCAAGCTGGCCCGACGCAGCGCTAGGCCTCGATCTTCAGGCCCTTGTACATGTCCGGCGTGACGTATCCCACGGTGTGCGATTCCATGATGTCGAGCTGCAGCTTGAACAGACGCGCGGCGTCCTTGTCCTTGTTCGCCCATTTGAACCAGATCGGCGTGGCAAGACGCTGCCATTTCGGCAGGTCCTCGGCAGGCATCCGGTTGATTTGCACGCCCGCCTTCTCGAACTTGCCCCAGGCCGCGAGGTCCGCCTTCTGAATAGCCGCGTGATGGATATTCGAGTAGACCTGGATCTCGTCGTCCAGCCACAGTTTCATCTTTGGCGACAGCTTGTTCCATACGTCCATGCGGACCACGAAATCCATCAGGTCGACCGGCTGATAGATAGACTCCAGACCCGGCGGCCCGGTCCAGATGTACTTCGATACCTGCTGGAAGCCCAAGTCCCAGTTGACCGCCGGGCCTGTGTAATCGGCCGCATCGACCGTGCCTTTTTCCAGTGCGGAAAAAACCTCACTGCCAGGCAGCAACGTCGTCTTGGCGCCGGCCGCGGCGAAGCCTTCGGCAATCATCCCGCCTGGCACGCGCAGCTTCAGGTCCTTGAAGTCTTCGATCGTGCGGATGGGCTTCTTGGAATGGATGATGTTCGGACCGTGGTGGATGCGATTGACGTAATACATTCCCTGCTTGGCGAAGATTTCGCGGGCCACCTCCAGCCCGCCCTTGCTGTAGAAGAAGATGTCCCATTCATGCGGGTAGCGCAGGCCCATCAGGTAGGACGACAGGAACGCGGTGGCCGGAAGCTTTCCCGCCCAGTAGAGCGTGAACGAATTCATTCCTTCGAGCACGCCGTTCTTGACTCCATCGAGCAGCTCGAAATCGCCGACCACCTCCTTGGCCGCGAACGGCTTGATCTCGAGCTCGCCGCCAGTCTTTTCCTTGACCGTCCCCGCCCAGGTCTTGAAAGTCTGCAACCCGACGCCCGCCGGCCATGAGGTCTGGACCTTCCAGACCGTGGTTTCGGCGGCGGCCGCGTTGCCTATGTAAGGCGCGGAAATGGCTGCCGCACCGGCGGCGGCACCTGCCCGCAGGAAACGACGTCGCGTTGGTTGCACGGCCTTGACCGGCGCAGGTGCGCTATTCATGTCGTGGGATTCGCTCATGAGTCCTCCTCCATTCGGATTTTGGGTTGGGTCCCGCATTGGCCTCTATCGGGCCGCTCTGCGCATCTTGCATCCGGATTCGCCGGCTCCGCAAGCAAATTGTCTTGCCGGCGCCGGCGGATGCTCTGGGCGCGCGAAGGCCGTTGCATGTTGGGGTGCGGCGGGAGTAGGCTGACCGGTCTGGAATCATATCTGCGAGATCGAGGAGGGCACATGCTGGTCAGCGAGATCATGCGGATCAAGGGCAACACGCTGTACACGACGACGCCCGATGGCGCGGTCATGGAGGCGGTCAAGGTCATGGCCGACAACGACATCGGCTCGCTGGTGGTCATGGAAGGGGGCAAGCTCGCCGGGATGCTGACGTTTCGCGAAGTACTCGCCGCCATGGCACAGCGCGAAGGCTCGCTGGCCGACGTTCGGGTGGCCGACATCTACGAGCACGATCCGCTAACGGCCTCGCCTACCCTCGACGTGATGGACCTGCGCCGCACCATGCTCGACCGCCACGCGCGTTACGTGCCGGTGATGGACGGCACAATGCTGCAGGGTGTGGTTTCGTTCCACGATGTGGCCAAGGCCGTGTACGACGAGCAGAATTTCGAGAATCGGATGCTGAAGTCGTACATCAAGGACTGGCCGGAGGAAGCGAATCCCTAGGTCCTTGACCGCGTCGGCTCAGGCCTGCAGGACGAACAGCGCCGGGCGTTTGCCAAACGCGGCGTGATCGTGTTGCTTCCAGCGACCGGCACTCGTCCGCACAATCGTCTCGGTCGGCAACGTCAGGTCCGCGGCGACGCAGACCCGCGTTCCCGGTTGCAGCGCAGAGGCGATCGCGCCCAGCATGGCGACGTTGCGATACGGGGTCTCGATGAAAATCTGTGTCTGAACGAGCGCCAGTGATGCGCGCTCCAGGCGCTGCAACGCGGCCGCACGTTCCACCGCATTGACCGGGAGGTAGCCGTGGAACACGAAGCTCTGGCCATTCATGCCGGAGGCCATCAATGCGAGCAGGATGGCCGACGGGCCGACCAGCGGCACGACGCGCAGGCCGGCATCATGCGCCACGGCCACGAGCGCGGCGCCCGGATCGGCCACGCCCGGGCAACCGGCATCGGAAAGCAGTCCCACGTCGCTACCGTTTTTGAGCGGTGCGAGCAGCGTGGATGCTTGTTCGGGGTCGAGGCTCGGGGTAGAGCCCAATTCCACGATGTCCAGCGTGGCAATCGGCTGTGGTGGGGCGATCGTCTTGATGAACGCGCGCGCCACCTTGGGCGTTTCGACGACCCAATGCGTCAAGCCGCGCGCGATGTCGATAGTCCGTTGCGGCAGCACATTCAAGGGCGGGACGGCACCGAGCAGATTGGGGACGAGATAGAGGGTGCCGGTATGGGACGAGGCGTTCACGACGCGAGTCCGTTTGGCACGAGAATGTTCACGCCTTCCTCGCGCAAGAGTCGGGACAGGGCAATCAGCGGCAGGCCGATCAACGCGGTTGGATCGTCGCTTTCGATACGGTCGAAGAGAGCAATGCCCAGTCCTTCGGACTTGACCGATCCCGCGCAATCGTAAGGCGCCTCCCGATCAAGGTATACGGCGATTTCGGTGTCGCTCAAGAGGCGAAAGGTGCTGGCGACGTCAACCAGCGCACTGCGACAACGCCCGCTGGCGGCATCGACCAGCGCCACGCCGGTATGAAACACAACGGTTTGCCCGGAAAGTGTCCGGAGCTGGTCCATCGCAACATCCCGGGTTACCGGCTTGCCCACGGGGCGTCCTGCACAATCCGCGACCTGGTCCGACCCGATCACCAACGCGTCCGGGAAGCTGATGGCAACGGCCCTAGCCTTGGCTTCGGCCAGGCGCAGCGCCGTTTGCCCCGGAACCTCGCCTTTGATCGCCGTCTCGTCCACGCCGGGTGCTGCCACGGTAAAGGGCAAACCCAGGCGCTCGAGCAATTCGCGCCGGTATCGGGATGTGGACCCCAGCACCAGGCGGCGTTGGCCGTTCGCCGTTGTTTTTGTGGACATTTTTTGACGCCAAGTGGAAAACGCGCTATTATCTCCTGTTTACGTCGGTGGCCCTAAGTCGGGGCGGCGGGCACGCTCGATTTGGGCATAGCGAAGACGGCGAGCCGCATTGAAAACTAACTGAGGTAGCTGAGGCTAATGAGCACGGGCCCCAAGCCTGGGACACTTAGGGCGGGCACGTTCGACGCCTTCCGTCTCGCCCGCGAGCGCGGGTCGATCCAGGGCAATTTCGATGCGGCGGCGTCGGAACGACTCTACGATTGGCTGGCTCCGGGTGAAGCGCCGGTGACATGGAGCATCACGGGTACCACCGATGCCGTCGGGCATCCGGCCATCGCAATCGAACTTGGCGGTTCCGTGCCCCTGGAATGCCAACGCTGCCTGACCACGATGACGTGGCCGGTGCGGCAGCGCACGGTGACACTGCTGGCGACGAGCGACGCCGAGGGCGAGGTTCTCGACGAAGGCAGCGACGAGGAAGTGCTCGTGGCCAGCGAACCGCTCGATGCGCTGGCGCTGGTCGAAGACGAATTGCTGTTGTCGCTGCCGTATGCGCCCATGCATGCGGAAGGCGATTGCGAAGCTGCTTATGCAAACTAAGTCGAATTAGGCAACCTGAGAGCAAAAAAGGAGAACCACATGGCTGTCCAGCAAAACAAGAAGTCCCCGTCGAAGCGCGGCATGCATCGCGCCCACGACTTTCTCACCGCCCCGGCACTCGCCGTGGAACCGGTGAGTGGCGAAGTGCATTTGCGTCACCACATCAGCCCGAACGGTTATTACCGCGGCAAGAAGGTCGTCAAGACCAAGGCCGACGAGTAACGATTGGGATCGGAACGGGTGGCCCGCACGGGCTTCCCGTTCCTCCCCGGTGTTGGTCAGGGGAAGAATTTCGCTGAATCGCGCAGGCGGGTAAACTCCGACCTGCGCGTTTCTTTTTTCTCCGCGCGCCGACCCGACGTCGTTTTCCATGTCGTTTTCTTCTACATGCCGGCCCCACCCACAATGAACATGCCCGTCACGGTTGCCGTGGATGCAATGGGTGGCGATTCCGGCCTCCCGGTCACGGTCGCTGCGTCGCTCAAGTTCCTGGAAGGCGCGCCGGACGCTCGGGTTATCCTGGTCGGATTGGAGGCGCCACTCAAGCAGGCGTTGGCGCGGTCGCGCTCTCCCGCGCGCGACCGGGTGACCATTCACGCCGCGACGGAAGTCGTGGCGATGGACGAGCCGCCTGCCGACGCATTGCGCAAGAAGAAGGACTCCTCGATGCGGGTGGCGATCAACCTCGTCAAGGACGGCACAGCACAGGCTTGCGTTTCCGCCGGCAACACTGGTGCGCTGATGGCCATCGCGCGGTTCGTTTTGAAGACGATGCCCGGCATCGATCGACCGGCGATCGCGTCCCAGCTTCCGACAAAGAAGGGCGAGACGACGGTGCTGGACTTGGGCGCCAACGTCAACTGCACGCCGGAACAGCTGGTGCAATTTGCAGTCATGGGCAGCGCGCTGGTCACCGCGGTGGAGAACATCGAGCGCCCGACCATCGGCCTGCTCAACATCGGTGAGGAAGACATCAAGGGCAATGACGTGGTCAAGCGGGCTTCGGAATTGCTGAAGGTGTCCGGGCTCAACTTCGCCGGCAATATCGAGGGCAACGACATTTTCAAGGGAACCACCGATGTCGTCGTCTGCGACGGCTTTGTCGGCAACGTGATGCTCAAGTCCTGCGAAGGCATCGTCACGATGCTCTACGACTATCTCAAGGCGGAATTCACGCGCAATCTTTTGACCAGAGTCGCGGCGGCCATCGCCTACCCCGTGCTGTCGTCGTTCAAGCGACGCATCGATCCGCGCCGGCACAATGGCGCGACACTGGTTGGATTGAAGGGAATCGTGGTGAAAAGTCACGGTGGCGCCGACGCGCTGGCGTTTCGCTATGCATTGCAAAAGGCGCATGCGGAAGCCGCCCACGGAGTGCTCGACCGGATCGCGCAGCTGATGGCCGCGATGCCTGCGCTTTCCGTGCCGCCACAGCCCATTGCGGAAACGACCTCGGATGCCTAGTCGTATCGCAGGCACCGGCCGCTATCTTCCCGAGCGGGTGCTCACCAACGAGGAACTCGCGCGGACGGTCGATACCAGCGATGAGTGGATCCGGACCCGCACCGGCATTCGCCAGCGGCATATAGCGGCGTCGCACGAGGTCACGTCCGATCTTTCACTGCATGCGTCGCGTGTGGCACTTGCTGCGGCGGGCATAGTACCTGCGGACGTCGACCTGATCATCGTCGCGACCACCACTCCTGACATGGTTTTTCCATCGACCGCGTGCATCCTGCAGGCCAAGCTCGGCGCCAAGGGCGGGGCCGCATTCGACGTGCAGGCGGTATGCTCGGGCTTCGTCTACGGCGTGGCGCTAGCTAACCTGATGCTTGATAGTGGCATGGCGCGCAATGCCCTCGTAGTCGGCGCCGAAATCTATTCACGCATTCTCGACTGGTCGGATCGCGGCACCTGCGTGTTGTTCGGTGATGGCGCTGGCGCGGTGGTCATGGTGCCTTCCACAACGCCGGGCGTCCTGACCTCGCACCTGCACGCTGACGGACATTATGCCGACATCCTGTGCGTGCCGGGCCAGGTGCGCAATGGCGCGACCACGGGTACGCCGTTCGTGCACATGGACGGTGGCGCCGTGTTCAAGTTCGCGGTGAAAGTGCTGGCGGAGGTCGCCGAAGAGGCGCTCGCGGTGACGGGCAAGGTTGCGCAGGACATTGACTGGGTGATTCCGCACCAGGCGAATATCCGGATCATGGACGCGACAATGAAAAAATTGCATCTGCCGCATGAGCGATTGATCGTTACGGTTGACCAGCATGGAAATACCTCCGCGGCATCGATTCCTCTCGCGCTGGACATTGCCGTTCGCGATGGACGCATCCGCTCGGGTCAGCACCTGATGTTGCTCGGTGTAGGTGGCGGCTTCACGTGGGGTTCGGTTTTCGTGAGGTGGTGAATGACCCATTCGCAAATGAATTGATGAGCAGGGACGACGCATGACACTTGCAATCCTGTTTCCAGGCCAGGGCTCGCAGGCCATCGGCATGATGGACGGCTTTTCCGCGCACCCCATCGTGCGCGAAACGTTTGAAGAAGCTTCGACCGTGCTAGGCGACGACCTGTGGAAACTGGTCGCGGAGGGTCCCTCCGAAGCTCTCAACCTGACCACGAACACGCAACCGGTGATGCTGACGGCGGGCGTCGCGGTTTATCGCGCGTGGATCGCATCCGGAGGCGCCAAGCCGATGGTAGTCGCTGGCCACAGCCTCGGCGAATATACCGCGCTGGTCGCGGCCGGTGCGCTGGCATTTGCCGACGCCGTGCCGCTGGTGCGCTTTCGGGCGCAGGCAATGCAGGATGCAGTTCCCGCGGGCGTGGGCGCGATGGCAGCGATCATGGGTGGGGACGACGACGCTGTCGCGGCGGCGTGCGCGGAAGCCGCGCAGGGGCAGGTGGTCGAACCCGTTAACTTCAATGGGCCCGGACAGGTCGTGATTGCCGGCCACCGCGAGGCGGTCGAGCGCGCCATTGCGCTCGCGAGACAGAAAGGTGCGAAGCGTGGCGTGATGTTGCCTGTCTCCGCGCCGTTCCACAGTTCGCTTCTCAGGCCTGCGGCCGAAAAGCTCGCGGCACGGTTGGCGCAGGTCACTTTCGTGCCACCGACCATTCCGGTGATTCACAACGTCGATGTCGCCGAACACGCAATGCCGGATGCCATTCGCACCGCGCTCGCGCAGCAGGCAGCGAGTCCGGTGCGCTGGACGGCAACGGTGCGCCGCATGGCCGACAACGGGATCACGCATGTCGTCGAATGCGGCCCGGGCCGTGTGCTGGCCGGCATGAATCGGCGCATCGTCGAAAATGTCGAGTCCTACGCGTTGATTGACAGCGACGCGATCAACGAAACGCTGGCCGCGCTCAAAGGCACCTGAGGGGCGCTTGATTTGGGGTCGTCGTCCCCGCCTGCACTAGAATGATATTGAGACGGGAGAATCGTTGATGGCACAAGGACAACTTGCCGGACAAACTGCGCTGATCACCGGTGCGACGCGAGGTCTGGGGCGCGCCATCGCGCTGCAACTCGCCGCAGACGGCGCCACGATCATTGGCACCGCCACCACGGAGGAGGGCGCGGCGAAGATTTCCACGTTCCTGACCAAGGCAGGCAATGCCGGGTCCGGCATGAAGCTCGATGTCACCGATGCGGCGGAAACGGAAAGTGTGCTGGCCGCAATTGAAGCGAAACACGGCGCCATCACTATCCTCGTCAACAACGCCGGCATCACACGCGACAACCTCCTGCTGCGCATGAAGGATGAGGAGTGGGACTCGATCATGGCCACCAACTTGAAGCCCGCCTACCGCCTGGCCAAGGCCGTACTGCGCGGCATGATGAAAGCACGGCACGGCCGCATCATCCAGATCGGTTCGGTGGTCGGGTCGAGCGGCAATCCAGGGCAGGTCAACTATTCGGCTGCCAAGGCCGCGCTGATCGGCTTCACCAAGTCACTGGCGCAGGAAGTCGGCAGCCGCAACATCACCGTGAATTGTGTGTCGCCCGGTTTCATCGACACCGACATGACCAAGAGCCTGACCGATGCGCAGCGCGAGGGGTTGCTCGCGAAAATCCCGTTGGGTCGCCTGGGGATGCCCGAGGATATCGCCCACGCCGTGGCTTTTCTGGCAGGGGCGGGTGCAAGCTACGTTACGGGCACGACGCTACATGTGAACGGCGGAATGTACATGGTTTGAGACCGTTCGCGACGGTCGATCGGCAAGGTCGGGCCAAGGTTGCCACGGGGCCAATCTGGTAGAATCCATCGGTTTGCTATCCAGGGGCCCCAACTGGGGGGAAGAAGCATGGAAAATGTAGAACAGCGGGTCAAGAAGATCGTCGCCGAGCAACTGGGTGTCAACGAAGCCGAAATCAAGAACGAGTCGTCGTTCGTGGACGACCTCGGGGCGGATTCGCTCGACACGGTCGAACTCGTGATGGCGCTCGAGGAAGAATTCGAGACCGAAATTCCGGACGAAGAAGCCGAGAAGATCACGACGGTGCAGCAAGCCATCGACTACGTCGGCGGCCACCTCAAGAAGTAAGTCCGACGCGGCGGGTGGCGTCATGCTACCCGCCGCGCGGCTATCGCGGATTCACGCTTGAGCGGGGCGCCGCCATTGTCCTGGGCACCCGTGTAGGACGCTCTATCGCGAACCGCCGCACATCCCACGCACACGCCCGCATGATGCCTCGCCGCCGAATCGTCGTCACCGGATTGGGGATCATTTCGCCCGTCGGCATTGGCCAGGAGGCGGCCTGGTCGAACATCCTCGCCGGGCATTCCGGCATCGCGAAGATCACGCGCTTCGACACCTCCCAATTCCCGGTGCATATCGCCGCCGAGGTCAAGGGTTTCGACGTCGGCCAATACTTGTCCGCCAAGGAAGCCCGCCGCTACGACACGTTCGTCCACTATGGCCTCGTCTCGACGATGGAGGCGATCAAGGACGCGGATCTCGAAGGCTATGCGGGCGACAAGGAACGCGTGGGGGTTTGTGTAGGTTCCGGCATCGGCGGCCTGCCGATGATAGAAGACACGCAGATGGCCTTCCATGGTGGCGGCGTGCGAAAGATATCCCCGTTTTTCGTGCCGGGATCCATCATCAATATGATCTCCGGGCTGGTGTCGATTCATTACGGCTACAAAGGCCCGAACCTCGCCACCGTCAGCGCCTGCTCGTCGGCCAATCACAGCATCGGCGAAGCCGCGCGGCTCATCGAGTACGGCGACGCCGACGTCATGATTGCCGGCGGCGCGGAATCCACGATTTCCCCGCTGGGCATTGGCGGCTTCTGCGCGTCGCGCGCACTGTCGCTGCACAACGAAAACCCTGCGACCGCAAGCCGACCCTGGGACATCACCCGCGACGGCTTCGTGCTGGGCGAGGGCGCGGGCATCCTGGTGCTTGAAGAATTGGAACATGCACGAGCACGCGGCGCTCGCATCTATTGCGAACTCACGGGTTATGGCATGAGCGCCGACGCGCATCACATCACGGCACCACCTGAAGATGGCGACGGCGCGTCGCGCAGCATGTTGAACGCGCTTAAGAATGCCGGAATGAAGACCACCGACATCGATTACATCAATGCCCATGGCACCTCGACGCCGCTGGGCGACCTTGCGGAATGCGCGGGCCTGAAAAAAGCGTTTGGCGATCACGCCTCCAAGCTGGCGGTCTCGTCCACCAAGTCGATGACGGGACACCTGCTCGGCGCGGCCGGCGGCATCGAGGCCGTATTCACCGTGCTGGCCCTGCGTGACCAGATTGCGCCGCCCACCGCCAACCTGGTGAACGTCGATCCCAAGTGCAACCTGGATTTCGTCCCGGGCGTCGCGCGCAAGATGTCGATCCGCGGGGCGATGTCCAACTCCTTCGGCTTCGGCGGGACCAACGCGACGCTCGTGTTCCGCTTGCTGGACTAAAGCGGCGCGCGCTGCTGCGTTTCCGCGCCTGCATCGGGTTCCGGTCCACTCCATGGCTCTGATCGTCCAAAAATACGGTGGCACGTCGGTAGGCACCATCGACCGGATAAAGTATGTCGCGCATCGCGTCGCGCACTATCATGCGCAGGGCCATCAACTGGTGGTCGTCGTTTCGGCGATGTCGGGCGAGACCAACCGCCTTCTCGGGCTGGCGAAGGAATTGTCCAAGCAACCGGACCCGCGCGAGCTCGACGTGATCGCCGCCACCGGCGAGCAGGTCACGATCGGCCTTCTGGCCATTGCATTGCAGGAAATGGGATTGAAGGCGCGCAGCTACACCGGCGGCCAGGTGCGCATCCTGACCGACAACGCCCACACCAAGGCGCGCATCCTCGAGATTGACGAAGGCCACATGCGCCGCGATCTCGCGGCGGGAACGATCGTCATCGTTGCAGGATTCCAGGGTGTCGATTCGGATGGCAACATCACCACGCTCGGCCGTGGCGGATCGGACACCTCCGGCGTGGCGCTGGCCGCAGCACTCAAGGCCGACGAATGCCAGATCTACACCGACGTCGACGGGGTCTACACCACCGACCCGCGCGTCGTTCCCGAAGCGCGCCGATTGGATAGTGTCACCTTCGAGGAAATGCTTGAGATGGCGAGTCTGGGTTCCAAGGTGCTGCAGATCCGCTCGGTGGAATTCGCAGGCAAGTACAAGGTCAAGTTGCGCGTGCTGTCAGCGTTCGAGGATCCCAAGTCCAGCGGCGAAGGCACGTTGATCACTTTCGAGGAAGACGACACCATGGAACAGGCGATCATTTCCGCCATCGCGTTCAATCGCGACGAGGCCAAAATTTCGGTGATGGGCGTGGAAGACAAGCCCGGCATCGCCTACAGCATCGTGGGGCCGGTGGCCGCCGCGAACCTTGACGTCGACATGATCGTGCAGAATATCGGCGCGTCCGGCCACACGGATTTCTCGTTTACCGTGAATCGAAGCGAATATCTGAAAACACTCGACGTGCTCGCGAACGAACGCGGCAGGAGCTTCACTGCGCGCGAGATCATCGGCGACAACAAGATCTGCAAGGTGTCCGTGGTCGGCATCGGCATGCGCTCGCACGTCGGCATCGCGTCGAAGATGTTCAAGGCGCTGGCCGATGAAGGCATCAACATCCAGATGATTTCCACCTCGGAGATCAAGATATCCGTCGTGATCGACGAAAAGTACCTCGAACTGGCGGTCCGGGTCCTGCACAAGGCCTTCGAGCTGGATAAAGCGCCGGCGTAGAGCTTGATCCGATCTAATTTCCCCTAAGACCCGGATTTTTCGAGGAAAATTGCCGGTCTCGCTGGACGAGACAGCGGGCGCGCCGGTAAAATGCGCACCAGACCGGAGACGTGGCCGAGTGGTCGAAGGCACTCCCCTGCTAAGGGAGCATACGGGCCAAAACCTGTATCCAGGGTTCGAATCCCTGCGTCTCCGCCAACTTGCGGCATCCAGCATCCAAATGGATCCGCGGATGCCTTGCCCGCGCGTTCCCCGCTGGCCCGCTGGAGACCGCAGACAACATGATGCAGGATTTTCTCGAAATCTCAGGTCTGACTGACGTGGGCAAGGTGCGCCAGTTCAACGAAGACCAAATCGGCATCGACGCCGAGACCGGCACCGTCCTGGTGGCAGACGGCATGGGTGGCCATCATGCCGGCGAGGTTGCGAGCCGCATGGCCACGGACATGATCATGGCCGACCTTCATGCGCGGATCGACCAACTGGGCCCAGGAGCGGGATCGATCACGCCGCTCTACGCCGCCGATCAGGCCATCAAGCGCGCCAATCGCGCTGTCTTCGCTGCCTCGCAGACGCAAACCGCGTACCACGGAATGGGCACGACGTTGGCGCTGGCGATCTTCCACGACAACAATGTCGTGCTGGCGCACGTGGGCGATTCGCGTATTTACCGGCTGCGCGGGAACGTTTTGCAATTGCTCACGCGCGACGATTCGATGCTGCGCGACCAGGTGGATTTGGGATTCATCTCGGCCGCCGACGCCAGCGAATCGCACAACCGCAGCCTGGTCACGCGCGCAATCGGCGCCGCGGAAAACGTGAAGGTGCATCTGCGCGACGAACGCGTGCTGCCGGGCGACATCTTCCTGGTGTGCTCCGACGGTCTCACAGATATCGTGGAGGAACGTGACATCGAGCTGATCTTGAGTTCGCTGCGAACCAACCTGCCGCTCGCCTGCCTGCATCTCATCCAGACGGCCAAGGACAACGGCGGCTACGACAACGTGTCGGCGATCCTGGTCCGTGTGCTTGAGCGGTTCCCGGCGGGGCAGCGCTCGCGCTTTCTCGCCTGGCTGCGCAGCCTGTTCAACTAGCCTTCCGGAGAAGCGCAATGGCTAAACTGGTATTGAGTGCAGGCGGGACAGTGGTCCATCAATGTTTTGTCGACCAGCTGCGCGTGACCATCGGTCGCGATTCAAACAACCAGATCGTCATCGAAGATCCCACCGTCAGCCGCGTACATGCGGCCATCCTGCAGGTCGGCAACGATCACATTGTCGAGGACTTGAGCAGCGCTGCCGGAACCTTCGTGAACGGGGAGCGCATTCCGCGTCGCATCCTGCAGCACGGCGACGTGATGGACTTCGGCACGCACATCCTGCGCTACCTCAACCCCAAGGCCGAGGAAAGCGAGCTCGACCGAACGATGCTGATCCGCGCGCTCCCCAAGATTCCCGACCAGGCGTCGCAGCCCCTGGCCGCGACGGTCGGTGACGCGCAGGTCAACACCGCGCGCGCCACCAAGGTTCATTTGCCGAGCGGCCGGGTCAAGGCGTTGGCAGGCGCGCGCTCGGGAACGCAGATCGAGCTTGACCGTGTCGTCGCCATCCTCGGTACGCCCGACGAGCAACTTGCGGTCATCACGCGGCGTCCCCAAGGCTATTTCATCACACACGTCGAAGGCGCGAGCTATCCGCAGGTGAACGGCATATTGCTGGACAAGGAGGCCCACCCGCTGCGCACTGGCGACGTGATCGAGGTCGCCGACGAGAAGCTCGAGTTTTGGCAGGACTGAAGTGCAATCCAAGTGAATGATTTCCTCACGTTCGCCAAGAACGGTGTTTCTTCCAGGTCGAGTCGTAACCTATTGAGTTTTAACGAGTTGAAGAAGGAACTTCTACGTTCCCCATTCGGAACCGCACACCCAAAATAAAACGGCCACCCGCGGGCAGCCGTTTTGTCGCAGATGCGATGGAAGCAGTCTCCACCTCAACGTTCGCATGGACTTGCGTTCGCCCATTGGCTTAGGGCAGGTCACATTCGCGAACTTCGTTTTTGCATCGACGACGGTTGCATGATCTCCTTCGTGGCTTGATTTGCCATTCGGATTTGCGCTGATAGCGGTGTGAGGCGTGTCCTACAAAGCCACGTGCCTGAGTTAGCAGTTGCTTGCCGAACGGTGCAACTGTATCGTTTCGAAATGTCTATCAATCCGGGGATCCCAATCCGCGTGCTGGCGCCCGTACGGCAGCGGTGGGCGTTTGGGGCGGCCGCACGACGGCGCCGGATTTTCATCGCGGGGCAGGTGGCGCTCCTCGCGCTCACGGCTGTGGTCTTTGCCGGCAACGCGATGGCGGAGAAGTTTCTTGTCCTGTCGCTGGTTGGCAACCAGGTGACACTGGTCAAACAGGAAAACTCAGCCGGTAGCCACCTCGACCGCAATCGGTATGAAACGATGCCGATCAACGATACAGCCATTGACGATACGGCGCTCCTGGCGGTCAAGGCCGCCCTGCTCAAGGCGCGGCCCGACGCGACCGTCGAATTCCTGCGCGCCCGGGATCCGAAGGCGTACAGCGACCGAAGCACATGGCTGGAACAGAACTCGCCCGTCATGCGCGAATTGATGAGTGCTCTCGCGCGCGAAGCCGAGTCCTCGCCGGGCGTTCGCCTGGTGCTGGTGGCACCGGTAGCCGATCAGCCGGTAATGAGACGGGCGGATGTCGATCCCGATTCGTCCCAGGCAGCCGGCGGCGGCACTAAAAATAAGAGCAAGGCGGCACGGATGGGCCACACCGTCGGCACCGGCCGCGTTTCCGGCTTGGGATTTTATGTCGGGTCAGATGTCGAGGGCCTCGGGATGTTCGCAAATGTTCAGCTTGCGCTTATCAACTTGCGCAACGGTACGATCGCGGCGCACGAACGGATTATTGCCGGGGTAACGGACGCGGCGGCACTCGTACCCAATCCTAGCGCGCAGGGCACGCTTTCGGGGCAGGAAAAATTCGAGGCGATGCAGGTACTCTTGAACAAGGAGATCGCGACGGCGATGCCGTCGCTGATCAGGGCGGATTCAGCTTCCGATGCCGTTCCTCGATAAGGCTCGCCGCCATCGGGATCAGTAGATCGCCGCGCCCGAAGCAACGCGAGATGACGTCGCTTCAATGAAGGCCGTTTTAGCCGAATTGATTCGCGAAAGTGCGGGAGCGACGCGAACAAAACTGGTGCCGGTCGAGCAGTAGCAGCGGGTATTGAGGGTGTTCTACTCAATGCTGCGGGATGGCCAGCGAGATCAGCTCGTAGGAGCGATGCCGCGCGGCTGGATCATGCGTCCAGGTGTTGATGACGATTTCGTCGAGGCTGAATGCCGCCGCGAGGTCCTTGAGCTTCGACGCCACCTGTTCGGCCGTACCGACGATGGCCTTTTCGCGCAGGCGCGCAATGATCGACCGCTCGGCTTCAGTGTACGGGTGAGCGGCTGCGGCCTCCGGTGACAGGAGCGGCGTGCGCAGTCCCTGTTCGAATCCCACGCGCCAATGCTCGCGTGTCATCAGCAGTTGCCGCGCTTGCGACTCGGTATCGGCGGCCAGCGCCCAGACACAGATCGTAGCCAGCGGCTCGGGGTGACGCTCGCTGGGGCGATAGTTGCGCCGGTAGAGCGCCAGCGCCTCCTCGGTGCCGCGACCCTCGGTAAAGAAATAGGCGTACGCATAGGGAAGGCCGAAGTGTGCCGCAAGTTGCGCGCCGTAGTCGGAGCTGCCAAGGATCCAGAGTTGTGGCATGGTGGGCCCTTGCGGATGCGCGCGAATATCGCGAAAGGGATGTCCTTGCGGCAACGGCTCGCCGCGCAGCCAGAATTCCAGTTCCTGCACCTGCCGGGGGAAGTCTTCCGCCGCATTCGCGTTGGGGTTGAGTGCCATCGCAGTCATGCGGTCGGAACCGGGCGCGCGTCCCACGCCCAAATCGATGCGGCCGGGTGCGATGGCTTCCAGCACCCGAAACTGCTCGGCGACCTTGAGGGCGGAGTAGTGCGGGAGCATGACACCGGCGCTGCCGACGCGTATGCGCGGCGTGATCGCCGCAATGGCGGCCATCAGCACCTCTGGCGCGGTGCCGACGATGCTGGCGCTGTTGTGGTGCTCGGAGACCCAGTAGCGGTAAAAGCCAAGCGCGTCACAGTGCTTCGCGAGCGCCAGCGATTCCCTGATGGCGTGGTCCTGGGTCTTGTCTGCCGCTGCGGGCGATTGGTCGAGGACAGAGAGTCTAAGCGCACTCACTCGTCTTGTTGTCCCATCTCGCGCAGGAATGCCTTGCGATCCTGCGTCCCGATATGGCTGGCCACGATCTGCACGAAATCGTCCTCGCCGATGGCGTGCTGCGTTGCCTTCTTCGCGACGATCTTTGCGATGGGCCCAAGATAGACTGCAAGCCGGGCCACCGTCGCGTCGACAAAAGCTTGCGTCAGCGGACGTGGCGCGGGAATATTTACAGAGCGCGTGCCGTGCGTGTGGCCGGTGGCCGATCGATCGGTGCGACCCCCGGGGGTCGTGTGTCCGCCCGTCTTGATGCTCGCGCGTGACGTCGACGAAATGGCTTCGGCCGCGTGCGGTTCCGCGACAAAGCGGCGCCGCTCCTGCGGATCGCCGATGTTCGTGGCCAGCATCGTGTATAGCTCGCCCACGTCGTGGGTTTGTGCGGCCGCCTTGCGCACGAGGAGCTTGGCCAGCGGACCAACGTAGCGGGCCAGGTCCTTTTCAGCGGTCGTAAGGACGACGTCGTCCCACGCGGCTTCCGCGATGGGCGGTGGCGGGATGGTCGGTAAATTCAGTATGGTCAGGTCCTGCGAATCCACCGCAAGCGTCGACGATGCCAGGGCTTCGCCAAGCGCCAGGCGAAAATCGCGCGCCTGCTGGAAGCGTTCGTCGGGTGACTTTGCAAGCGCCTTGACGAATAGCGCATCGATGGAGGGAGGAAGCGGCAGCATGGCCACCTGCGACGGCGGTCGTGGGTCCACGCCGCAGATCTTGTACATCAGCGAGGTTACGGTGCCGACAAACGGCTTCTCACCGGCCAGCAGCTCGTAGAAGACGACGGCAGCGCTGAAGAGGTCCGAGCGGTGGTCGCTTGGACGGCCCATGCACTGCTCGGGGGACATGTAGGCCGGTGTGCCCAATACCGCACCGTCCATCGTGAGTTCGGAAGTATCGATGCGCGCGATACCGAAGTCGGCGACCTTCAATTCACCGGTGGGCGTCATGATCAGATTCGCGGGCTTGATGTCGCGATGCACGACGCCTTTTCCGTGCGCGAACTCCAGCGCCTGCAGCAGTTGCACCATGATGTTGACCAGCTGTCCGAACTCGAAGGTGGCCTTGCGCTCGAGGTATTCGCGCAGACCGACGCCACTAACGAACTCCATGGCAATGAACGCCACGGAGTCCTCTTCGCCATACTCGTAAATGCCGACGATATTCGGATGGTGCAGGCGTCCTGCGGCTCGCGCCTCGTTCTTGAAGCGCGCCAGGAACTGCTCTGTCAGGTCCTTGTCCAGCAAGTCCACGCGCACGGTCTTGATGGCCACGGTGCGCTGGATATGCGGGTCGAAGCCCTCATAGACAATGCCCATGGCGCCCTTGCCGAGGACACGCTTTATCTCGTACTTGCCGAGCCGGGTGGGGTCAGTCATGGGCGCGCCATTCCGCCGGAGGAGTGTGGCGAGTCGGAAACCGGCCCGCCACGTGGACTCATTCCTCCAGCATCTTGAGGGCCTGGACCAAGCTGGTCTTCATGCGGCCCAGCGCTTCCGTCAACACGCCGATCTCGTCCTTGCTGCGCGTCTTGAACTCGCCGGCCTCGAGGTTGCCGAGGCTCACCTGGTCCGCGATGGAGGCGAGACGCGTGACGCGGCGAATGACGATCGTATGCAGCATCACGTTGAGCAGGATGAAGGTGGCGAGAAACACCGCTCCCAGTGAAATCATGAATGTCTTGAATGTGGAGGTGGCGCGCTCAATGGGAACGGTCATCGGCACCGAGACTACTTGTGCGCCGATGATCTCGTTTAACTTCCAGCCGAAGCCGTTGGCGCTGCCGTAGATATCGATCATCGTTTTCGGCGCGACTTCCATCGTGCTGTGGCAGACCAGGCATGCGGGGTTCTTGATCTGGATGGGTCGCGCCATGTAGAGCGAGCGTCCGGTGGGCGTGTCCCGCTCGCCGACGACCTCGGTTGTGTCGGGCGCCTGCCGGAAGATCTGCACGACATCGGCCTCCCAGTCGCTGGCGCGGTCGCGGGGGTTGGTGGGATTGAGCGTCGCCTCTTTGTAGGCGTAGTCCTTGTGCGTCTTGCGCAGGTCATTGAACTGCTCCGTGGCAGCGTACGCGGGCACGGTCTGGGGCAGGAACACGTACTTCAGCTGCGTTTCGAGCAGCGGCTTAACCTGCGTGTTGGTGTAGGTACGCGACGCCAGCGCCGCTTCCATCATCAGCCGGGCGTGCTGCAGCACTTCCTCGCGCGCGTTCTTTTGCAGCACGTTGTGGGAAATGTAGCCCGCAACCGCGAATCCAACCAGGAATATGCCCAGCAGAACCAAATTGAATTTCCAGATCAGTTTCACATGTGACTCCTGAGGGACTTGGATATTTTGCCTGACTGCCTCATTTTGCCTCGACCGGGACCTTAGGCAGGTATTTTTCCGGATGCAGGATGCGATCCCACTCAGGATAGCGCGCGATATTCACCTCGACCGCGGCGCGAAACTCGCGGTCTCTCAAACGCGGCTGGAACCGCTTCATGAACAGTTTGCGATAGGGGCCCATGAGCCATGGTTCCGCCTCCGCGTAAGTGACCTCCTGCTCGGCCACCAGCTGCACTTTCGCGGTCTTGTACTTTGCCTCGAGTATGGGCAAGGCGTCGATCAGATGCCGCGGAATGGCGGCGACAAACGCCGCTGGCGCGCGACGCTCGAGGCGCAGGGGTCGCCCGGAGGCCTGTGCCGCGAACTCTCCCGCCTTCAAATCAGTGGCTACGGGGGCCTTTCCGCCACCGGTTCCGGCTTCGGTGAGCCTGGCGCTACCCGACTCCACGAAGAGGTCCGCTGCGCTGGATTGCGCATGCATGACCACAATGGCCTCTGCCGCGACGAGGGTCGCTGCGTCAAATTGAACCCTGAAGCCCAGGGGCGGCGCGCTGGCGGCGAGCTTCAGCCAACCATTGGGCAGCATGATGTCGACCGGGCCGGTCAGTTTGTCGCCGACGACGGGCACGGCAGCGGCGAACAAGGTGGCGGGTGTGCCCAGGTTGAATCGGCCTCCCGCGGTCAACTCGACCTGGACTTGTCCCGGCCCTTTGGAGACCACGATGTCGCCATCCCGAAAGCGCGTACCGGGGACCAGCTTGTACCAGGTGGTGTCGCGCAGCACGCGCGCCGGACCTTCGACCAAGGAAAACACGCCCACCTCGGCCGCCTGGGCGCCGGGAACCGGTAGAGCCAACGAGAGAACGACGCAAAGGGCAGGGAGTTTCACGGGGTTGGATGCACTGTGCCACCGACGAATGGCGGCCATTGATACTAGGCCACGGCGGTTCGGCGCGTCAACGCTAAAAATCCACAGACTTCCCCAGACGCGCATAGCGAGTGCGCCACCGACGCTCACGCCTCCGGCAACGGCATAACGCCCGCGGCGCCGGTCAGGGCGATTCCACCGCGCGCACCGGCCACGACGCTGCCGTAGCGCTGCGCGAAAACAGGTGGCAACGAGCGCGCTTCCAGTGGCGCGAGCCACAGCCGCAGGAGATGGCGGCGACGCGTCGGGTCGGGAAAGTCCTCGAACGCGGTGCGATCGTGCAGAAGCGCGTGGTTGTGCACGAATTGGATGTCGCCGGGCTCGAGCGCCATCGTCAGATGAAGGGCCGGGTCGTCGGCCAGCGCGTCGAACAGGTCCAGCGCTTCGACATGGGCCGGCGTAAGTCGAGGGGCGCCGGCAAAGCGTTGCGCCGAATCGATGTATTGGCGCTGGTACATCGCCGACAGCGTGTTGGCATGCCAGTTGAAAACGGGAATCGCGAAGTAGGGCGCGGCACCTGGCGGTACTTCGCCGCGACGGTCGGTGGCAAGTGGCTCGAACAACAAGCATGCGAGTTCCGGGCGCCTTTCGCGCAACTCGTTATAGATCGTGACCGATGACACCAGCGCGGAGAGCCCGCCGGCCTTCGCGGGCTGGAGGCAGAGCAGGCCCACCACGTCGGCGGAGTCGGTGTGAAACGTCTGGCGTTCGTGCGTCTGGTAGATGCGCACCGTCGGATCATCGGAACGCAGGCCCAGATCGCGCACATGTCCCAGCAGGTGTCCCTGCGCGTTTTGCGTCCTGGGGCGCCCGATATGCAAGCCCAATCCATAGAAAGCAACCGCGCTCAGTCGAGCGCCCCAGCGCGCCACCGGCAGGCCCCGCAGCAGCGCAAAGCCGCGGCCATCCAACAGTTCGTCGCGCATCCGGGCCAAACGCCGCGCGAGCGTCGGCAAGGGAAAGTCCGCGGACGCCAGCAGGTTCAACGCACGGGCATTCTTCTCCACGCGCGCGAGGTGCGGCGCAGCCGCAAGCGCCAGTTCATCGAGCTCGGCCGGTGACAGCGGCTCGATCCAACCCCCTTGGGTCATGAGCGCAGGTCCGTACCACGCTGCGGGACCGCCAAGACGCACCGGAAGGCCGGCCGGAAAGCCATCGCGGATAGGGGTGCGCGCGTTCATTCGAATGCCTTGAGTGACTTGTCGGGCATATCTTGCTGCGCCGCTAGTCTGTCGCCTTGGCGGCAAGGGGAGGGGTCGCTTCCGGTCGTGGACGCTTCCACTGTTCGTCGATGCCAGCGCACAACGCCGCGATATCGTGGCGCATGGGTTGGGTCGGCGTCGCATTGACTACGGAGGTCTCGGCGGCTTTGCGCAACGCGACGGAACCGATGCGGTAGCCAAGCGACCGGTAGCTTTCAAATTGCGTTTCATCGAACCACTGGTCGGTCGTCGACTGGTGTGGGAAGTCCGGATCCGACTTGCGATAGTTCAGCACGTCGGCCAATTCGTCGCCGGTCAATGACGGCTTGATATAGAGCAGCGTCCCGTCGGGCGCGTTGCGATCCACCTTGCCGTAGCGAACGGTTCCTGCAACGCAGTACGCCTTGCTGAACAGCGCATTGCGCTTGCGATCGATGCGACCGACGTCGATCTCGATTTCGACGCGAAGGTCCGTGTAGCACTTGCGAATCGCGTTGCCGAGGTCCTCGAAATTCATCTTGCCATCGGCACCGGCATCGACGACGACGATCAACCGACAGCGGCGCCGAACGAGTTCATAGATGCCGAGGTTTTCGAAGTGCCCACCGTCGGACAGGTAGACAAAGTCCGCATCGGCGTCGGTGAGTCCGAACAACTCGGCGATCAGGCAGAAGAGGCCGATGCGTGGGCCGGAATTCTTCCATTGGGTCGATGATCGAGGATTCGCACACCAGCGGCCGAGGCGAACATTGAATATGGTCATGAGGAACGCGAGGGGCGGCGACGAGTGATAGCCCATGCTCGGGCTGACTGCGGCACCGGAGACGGCTACCGCCATGCCGAGCTTGGTGCCTTCATCCTCGTCGTTGATGCGATTGCGCCTGGCGCCATACTGCGCGGTGGGCCTGTAGCAACCGCGCGCGGCATGCTGCTCGGACTGGGTGCCGCCAGCGAGCGGCATGCTCGGCATCTCATAGCCGCAGAACGCGGGAGTGAAAACGAATCCGGACGCTTTTCGCGTCTGCCAGGCCAGCTCCTTGCCTTTGACCAGATTGAGTGCGGCGTTGATGATGTGGTACGGCTTCTGCACGTGAATCTGGTCGGGCTTGTACAGCTCCTCGAGGCGCGGATCGTCCTTGCCATCGAAGGCCGTGAAAGGATGCGGGCGCCGGTTCTTGCTGCTCGCGCCCAGATAGGCACGCACCAATCGATTGCGGTACATCATGTACAGCGAGAACTTGTTGATGTCCACGCGCCATGCAAGCACCAGGCCGACGATCAGGAATCCCGACAAGGCCAGGGCCAGAGTGGAGAGTTTGGTGCTTTCCACGGCCACGAGATAACTCTCCAGGTAGTCCACGAGCGGTGCGTCGGGGCCGAGATACACGCCATTGGCGCCATTCGGGGTCACCACAAGATGCACCAGCGTCGAGACCGCCACGACGATCCCCACGGTAAAGATATAGGGCGCGATCTGCGCCAGGAAATCGATCCACGGCTTGGCGGGGCTCTTGCCGGTCGACTTGCCGGCGCCTGCCAGGACGCCGGCCAGGGTCGTGCCCAGCCACGTGCTGGCGACGGCCGCACCGACCCAGTTGGACGCGTGGGCATTGGCCCAGAAGAGCAGCGGCGGTATGTAGAAAGCGACCAGGAATAGCGCGAGCCAGGCCAGAACGCAGATGATCGCCCAGCCGCCTTCCCGGCTCCACCATTCGCGGCTGCCATCGGTATAGAGGCGTCCGATCAGCCCGACCAGCAGAACCATCGTTATTCCGAAAATGGCAAGCAGGAAGGGCATGCCGAAGGCGACGAGTTGGCTATAGCGATCGGACTGATCGGCATCCTCCAGCCATCTTCCAACCCAGACGACAGAAATCAGCACCAGCAGTGAGCCCAGTGCCAACGCGAGGATCGCGAACAGCAAGTGTCCCAATCCTTCGCGCCCGATATCCTTCCAGTCTATCGGTGGGTCATCCGGCAACCGGTTTCGATATTGTGCGGTCCCCCAACCGGCCAGCCAGACCAGGAAATAGATGATGCCGGGCAGGATCGCAAACTCGAAAATGCGAATTCGTTCTCCCCAAAGGTAGGCTATCGCCGATGTTCCGTCCGCGCCGCGCAATCCTTCGCCAAATGCAGCCCACGCTGCCCGAACGGGCAGGCGCACTTCCCACAGCCCAATGCTGCCGGCAAATCCGGCCAGCATCAGGGGCACCACGATCCGCCGGAGGACGCTGCCCTGGGTTTGGGAAAAAACCTGGTTCTTGCTCGCAGGATCGGGTGTGAGCGAAATGCCCAGCGCAATGGAGTAGACGACCCAGAGGAATGCCACAAGCGCGACCCACAGGAATACGAGGCCGTATTCCGCGTGGTGATTCTGGACCAGCCATGTCAGGCCGCGCGGCAGGACAAGAAATGCCGCCAACAGCGCAATGAGGATGGTGAGGTTCAACATGGTATTGCGCAGATAGGTGGCGATCACGGACCACGTGTCGGCGCTGAACATGCCCGTCTTGGGCGTCAAGTAGTTGCTGTATTGGCGCAGGAACTTGATCTGGTCGGGTTCGTCCACGACCGGATGTGCCTTTGACCCTGGCGTTAGATGCGCTTCCGCGTCGGCAATGACTCCATTCTGTTCCTTCAGCCACTTTGAGAACCAGGCGCCGATGTATCCGCCGCCGGATACAGTGGACAGGTAGTCGAAGTCGCGCAGCAATTTATTCTCGGCCAGGGCTTGCAGGATGCCCAGGTTGAACGTCGCGCTGCGGATTCCGCCGCCCGAAAAAGCCAGCCCCGCCAGGCATTGCGCATGCGCGTTCTGGACTACCTCCGACTCTGCGGCCGGTCGAACGCCGTCGGGCGGGACCCCGCGTAGGGCAGTGAGTTCGTACTGGAAGGTCTCGGACCACAGACTCCCCGCGGCGTCGTCGAGCCGGTACCACGTGGTTTCATCGCAGACTCCGGTCGGATCGAGCTTGTGCTTACGTTGAAATGCTTTGATTGCTACGCGAGTTGCCTCGTCAAACGTTCCCGATCGCGGACCCGCATGGAGACCGAGGCAGGCGAGCTTGCGCTGGATGTCGGCAACTTTCTCCGGGTGATCCAGGTTGAAACCGGTCTCGCTCATGGCGTTGCTCCGAAGGCGAACGCGCGCTGCGCAGTGCGCAGTGCAAAAAAATTGGGTCAGAGATGGAAGCCGTGTGGCAGCAGATCCGATGCCTTGAAAGAAAGGCGCTCCGTACCGGCGCACGCACAGACGACCTGGGCGTCCGGGCCGAACTCGACGAGGACCTGGCGGCACGCGCCGCAGGGCGTCACGGGCGAGCTTGTCGGCGTATAGATGACCAACGCCTGGACTTCGCGAACGCCCGCCGCAACGGCGCTGAAGATCGCGTTGCGCTCTGCGCAGATCGTCAGGCCGAATGAGGCATTCTCCACATTGCATCCAGAGAACACGCGACCATCGGACGTAGCGAGCGCGGCTCCAACCGGGAAATGGCTGTGGGGACTGTAGGCGCAGGCCGAAGCTTCGCGTGCTGCGGCAACCAGCGCCTCGATATCCACGGTGCCGGACATCGCGCTGGCCCCCTACGGCGCCGCGGCCCGGCGGGACTGCTCGAGGTCCTCGTCGCGCACGACGATGGTTCCGTCGCGTTCGAAATAACCCAGTTCGATGCGACGCGCTGCAACGTCCTCGACAAAGTCGATGTAGCGGTTCCAGAGCTCATGGATAGTTGCCTTGCCCCCGCTATCGCGGTCGGCGTCGTGCAGCGTCGCGTGGCTCACCCTGCAAACAATGCGGCGTTTTCTCTCCACCGCCAGGAATTCGATGGGGTCGGTCAGCTTGCCGCGACTTTCGCCGCGTGGGAATGCGATTCTCATGACTTCACCCCAAGTGGTTCCTCCTCATTGTCCGGTGATATGGGAGCGGGATCAACCTGCCCCTGTTCCAACCAGCGTTGACCGAGAAACGTACTTAAGCGTGTCCGATTCGCACGACTGAGGCAACTCCGCGATAATTACCCTATGTCGTCCCCCATGGTTTCCCCGAGCGCTGGTGCCTCGCCACCTATTACCGATCCCGCAACGGCGGCCAACAATGACGCGCAACGCTGGGACCGGGCCTTTGCCCGCGCTGCCGGTTCAGCGCCCTCCGATTTCAATGCCGTGCGATTGCTACTCGACGCCGGCGAAAATTTTCCCGCGTGGCTCGAGGCGATCAACAAGGCCGAGCGCTACATCCTGTTCGAAAGCTACCTGATCCTGAACGATCCGCTGGGACGCCTGTTTGCGGAAGCGCTGGCGGCCCGGGCCAAGGATGGCGTGCGTGTTTGTGCAATCTTTGACTGGCTTGGATCATGGGGCGGCCGGGCGCTGTGGGCACAGTTGCGCGAGGCGGGCGTGCAAATGCGCTCCTTTAATCCGCCCCGCTTCGACAGTCCACTGGCGTGGCTTTCACGCGATCATCGCAAGTCCATCATCGTGGACGGTAACGTCGGCTTTGTCAGTGGTCTTTGCATCGATGCGGCGTGGGAAGGCGACCCCGAGAAGCGGATGGAGCCGTGGCGGGATACCGGGGTGGAAATTCGCGGCCCCGCAGTGGCCGATCTCGAACATGCGTTTGTTGCCATCTGGAACATATGTGGCGGCGAGGCGATGGGGGCGCTGCCGGCCGCGATAGTTACCAAGGAAAAAGTTGGCGACGTGCGCGTGCGTGTGGTCGCCGGCGTTCCCGGCATTGGCGGCACCTACCGCCTCGACCTGCTGGTTGCATCCGTTGCGAGACGCCAATTGTGGCTGACGGACGCGTACTTTGTCGGAACCTCCGCGTATACACAGGCGTTGCGCGCCGCGGCGGCCGACGGCGTGGATGTGCGGTTGCTGGTGCCGGGTGCCTCGGACATTCCGGCGCTGTCACCGCTCTCGCGGGCCGGCTATCGTCCATTGTTGGAGTCCGGAGTGCGCGTCTTCGAATGGAACGGCACGATGCTTCACGCCAAGACGGCGGTGGCCGATGGCACCTGGGCACGCGTGGGATCGACCAACCTCAACCTCGCGAGCTGGATGTCCAATTACGAACTCGATGTGGCGATCGAGAACGCCGCATTCGCACAGGCGATGGCGACGCAGTATGAAATGGACTTGGATCGCGCCACGGAGATCGTGCTCACGTCGCGCAACCGCGTGCGCCGATCCGAGCCTCGCGCCGAGGTGGCCAAGGAGTCCGGCACGCCAATGGCACGGCGCGCCGCATCGGGCAGCGCAGGACGCGCCGCGGCCGGTGCGGTGAGTGTCGGCAGTGCGTTGGGTGCCGCGTTGACCAATCGCCGGACATTGGGGGCCGCCGAAGCGGGTTTGCTCGGGACCATGGCCGTGATCGTGCTGGGCTTCGTCGTCGTCGCGGCGCTCTGGCCGCGGGTCATCGCCTGGCCACTCGCGGTCATAGGGGGCTGGCTGGCGCTGTCCTGGCTGCTCAAGAGCCTGTCGCTATGGCGGGGCGGGCGAAATGGGCCGGAGGTCGACACCGCGTTGAACCCCCGTCCGCACTCGCAGGCCGGGCGTAGTGACCATGGCGACCCCAGGGGCTGACCTGATATAATCGCAAGCTTGCGCCCATAGCTCAGATGGATAGAGTACCTGGCTACGAACCAGGGGGTCGTGGGTTCGAATCCTGCTGGGCGCGCCAAAACATGC
>JBDTPJ010000026.1:0-36430 GCA_039932755.1 Betaproteobacteria bacterium | reverse complement strand
TTGCGATGCTCAGTTGCGATGATAAGGGTGACCGGCGAGGACGCTTACAACCCGGTAGATCTGCTCCATCAGTAGGACGCGGACGAGGCCGTGCGGGAGCGTGAGCGCGGACAACGCAAACTGCGCAGAGGCCTCCCGCTTCAATGCTTCGTCCAGTCCATCCGCGCTGCCGATCACAAAGGCAACGTCCTGTGCAGAATCGCGCCAACCCGAAAGGCGGGTGGCAAACTGGTGCGTGGTCCATGCCGCGCCGCGCTCATCCATCGCCACCACCACGGTATATCCTGCGCAGGCCGTTCGAATGCGCGGTGCCTCGGCCGCCAGGATTTGCGCAGCAGGCTTGCCCGAATCGCGCGCCACCGGCTTCAACTGGACCACCTCCACGGCGTATTCGCGCGGCAGCCGCTTTGCGTATTCCGCAACTCCTTCACCCACCCACGCGGGCATTCGGTGACCGAGCGCAACGATGCGCAGCTTCACGCCGCCTTCGCGCGCTGCTTCGTAGGGGCGCTTTGCCAGAGTTCCTCGAGGTTGTAGTAGGCGCGAATGGCCGGTTGCATGATGTGGACAACGATGTCGCCACAATCGACCAGCACCCACTCGCCCGACTCTTCGCCTTCGACGCCAATGATCGCCGCACCGGCCTCTTTCAACTTGTCCCGGACATGATGCGCGAGCGCCTTGGCCTGCCGGTTCGACTCAGCGCTGGCAATGATCATCGAATCGTAGAAACTTGTGATCTTGCGGACATCGAGCACCGTGATATCGCGGGCCTTGATGTCCTCGAGGGCGGCGACGGCAGTTTGCTGCAGCTTATTTAGGCGCATCCGATCCTGAGCGGTAGAGATGGTGGAGATCAATATAGGCCAAAACGGCCGGTGGGAGCAAACCGCGCACCGCCTCGTTGGCCGTGTTTCCCTTCGAGCTTCCCTCTGCAAGGACGTTCCGGATCGTCGTGGCCGCCACCGCGTGGGGAGAAATTGCCTGGACAAAGATGGAGCCGGCGGGCCGCGAGCGCAATACCTCTGGATCATCGGTCAGGCGTTCTCGCCAGAACGGCAGCAGGGGCTCGGGCAGGTTTGCCGCGAGACCAATGCCGGGACGGTCGACGACGACCAGATGCGCCAGGTCAAATAACTCCTTCCAACGGTGCCAGGAAGGCAGGCCGCGGAACGCGTCCGCCCCCAATAGCAGGAGAATGGGGCGCTGAGGAAACTCGCGGCGCAGATCTTCCAGTGTCAACACGGTGTAACTCTTCCCGGGACGCCGCAATTCGCGCTCGTCCACGACCAAGCCGGGATATTCCGCGATTGCAAGACGCAGCATGGCCAGGCGATCGGCGGCCGAAGCTGCCGGACCCGCGCGGTGCGGTGGGTCCCTCGCAGGAACGAGGCGTACTTCAGGCAACACCAGTGCGCGGCGCACGTCGTCGGCCAGGCGCAGGTGGCCGTAGTGCACGGGATCGAACGTGCCCCCAAGCAATGCGATTGGACCTCCTGTGCCGACAATCATTCCCATGCGGCAATTCTACGGGGCACAGGCAATCAGAAACGCGAGCCGGGTTGGTCCAGGAACGCGAGTTCATCCGGCGTCGAGGCGCGCCCGAGAATGCTGTTGCGGTGCGGATAGCGACCGAACCGGGCAATGACTTCTGCGTGTTTTTGCGCCCATTCCAAAGGGTCGACGAGCCCCGTCTCCGCTGCCAGCGCGCCGAAAAGTTCGAGCGAACGCGCCTGCGCTGCCTGATCTTCGGCGTGTTCGAAGGGCATGTACAGGAACCACCGGCCGTAGGGATCGAGCGCGCGATCAAGGCCGCGCGTGACCGCATCCTGCGCGGTTGCCAGCGCGCGCGCGTCGCCGGCAAAGGCTTGCGCCGTATCGCGGTGAATGTTGCGCGTGAACTGGTCGAGCAACAACACACGCGCCAGCGCACCGTCGGCGGTGGCGCACCAATCGCCAAATCCTCCCGCCAGCGCAATCGTGGTGGCGGCACCGAACCGGGCGCGAATTTCGGCATCGAACGCCGCATCCTTGCGAAACCACACGTCGCGGGAATGGCCGCGACCGGGCGAGCCCTCGGTGGACACCCTGGGTCCGAACCAGAAGTCGAGGATGTCGCCCCAATTGCGGGAGACAGAGCCGGTTGGCATGTTTTCCATACCCTATGATAAGGTCTGCCGCGGTTGCACGGCGCGCCCGGCCCTTGACTCTCTGCGATGATCACTTCCTACCGCAACATTTTTCTCCTCGCGCTCTGCCAGGCGCTGCTGCTTACGAACTCCGCAGGGCTGATCGCGATGAACGGCCTTGTGGGCTATTCGCTGGTCGACATGAAGACGCTCGCCACGCTGGGCGTCACCACCTACGTGCTGGGGTCCGCGCTCGCGACGATGCCGATGTCGCTGTGGATGGCCAAAGTCGGCCGCCGCCGCGGTTTCATGGCGGGGGCCATGACCAACATCGTTGGTTGCGCACTCGCCGCGGCGGCGCTGTATCTTGGCAGCTTCGCTCTCTATTGCGTCGCGACCGCCGTCATCGGCATCTACAACGCCGTCGGCCTGCAATATCGCTTTGCTGCGACCGAGGTAGCGGCGCCGGCCGACAAGGCGCGTGCCATTTCACTGGTGCTGGCGGGAGGCATCGCGGGCGGATTCCTGGGACCGACGCTCAGTTTCTTGGGCAAGGACCTCTTCGCGACGCCGTTCCTGGGCTCGTTTGTGATGCTTGCGGTCATTGCGTTGGTCGCGCTGGCGGTCCAGTCGCTGGTCGACGTGCCCAAGCCGTCTGCGGTCGAGAGCGCGGGAGGCGGCCGGCCACTGCGCGAAATCATGCGCCAGCCTGTGTTCATCGTGGCGGCGCTCTCCGCGGGACTGGGCTATGGCCTCATGAACCTGCTGATGACGGCCACGCCTCTGGCCATGAGTTTCTGCAGCCACCCCTACGCGCAGGCGGCGCTGGTCATCGAATGGCACGTCGTCGGGATGTATGCGCCGGGTTTCTTCACCGGCAGCATCATCAAGCGCTTCGGCGTGCTCAACGTGATCCTGGCGGGCGTCCTGGTCATGGCGGGTGGTTCGGTGGTCGCGCTCAACGGCAACACGGTCGCCCACTTCGTCGGCGCCCTGGCGCTGGTCGGCATCGGTTGGAACTTCATGTACACCGGCGGCACGCTTCTGCTCACCGAAGCCTATGCAACCGGGGAAAAGGCGCGCACGCAGGGCGCCAACGACTTCATCGTGTTCGCGACCATGGGGCTGTCGTCGTTCTCATCCGGCGCGCTGGTTTCGGCTACGGGTTGGGAGACGATGAACTGGACGGTGATGACGCTTCTCATGGTGATCGCGGCCGCGGTCTTGTGGTTCGCGCGACGCAAGTCTGCGGCCATCGCCCGCGTGACCTAGAGGCTGCGCAACGCGCCGTCGGACAGGCCATCTTCGCGACCGGCGTCAGGCGCTGCAACGCGTCAGGCAGTGCTGACGGCTTTCCAATACACCTCGTCGATGGTCTTTCCGGCTTTGGCCAGCTCGGCCTTTAGCGCCTCGCCGACCGCGAATGAATCGCGCACCTCGTGCTGCACGCGGACAAACACGATGGCGCGATTGTCGTCGAGCACGAGTGACTTGACGACACTCTGGATGTCGCGAGTCGCGAGCCAACGCTGCGCGGCTTGATCGACCTCGGGGTCCGCGACGTCGATAAGCAGGCGGCGATTCAACGTCGCCAGGAACAGCGCCATCGCGCCCAGCAGGAGTCCGACGAAAATGGCGACTGCGGCATCGAACTCCGGATGCGGTCCCCACACCCACGAAGTGCCCGCGACCAGCAGGGTGAGCAGGATGCCCAGCAGCGCCACCGCGTCTTCGAGCAGCACCGCGAGCACGGTGGTGTTGGTGCGGTTCCCGCGCAAGCCCGCCCAGCCGCCGATCTCCTTCAAGGCGATATTGAACGTCCACAGCTCCAGCAGCAACGCGAAGATGAGCAGGGCGATGATCAACGGCGTAAAAGGCTCGACGGGCTGACGCTGCATCAGTGCGTGCACGCCGTGATAGAGATTGATGCCGCAACCGATGAAAAACACGCTGACCGCGGACACCAGCGCCCAGAAAAATTTTTCCTGTCCGCGTCCGAACGGGTGCACGCTGTCAGGCGCACCTCTGCCGCGAACTTCGCCCACCTTGAGCAGGATCTGGTTGCCCACGTCCGCGAAGGAATGGACCATCTCGGCAAACAACGTGGGGGAACCGGTCACAAGCCAGCCAAAGCCCTTGGCGCCGGCAATGGCCGAGTTGGTGGCAATCGAAATCGAAACCGAGGACGACATTTACGCTGAGGTCAGATGAGGTCAGGTGCGAATCTGCCCGGAGCCCAGGACGACCCATTTCTGGCTGGTGAGTCCCTCCAGCCCGACTGGGCCGCGGGCATGCAGCTTGTTGGTCGAGATGCCGATTTCCGCGCCCAGGCCATATTCGAAGCCATCGGCGAAGCGCGTCGAGGCGTTGACCAGAACCGAACTCGAATCGACTTCGCGCAGGAAGCGCATCGCGTTGTCGTACTGCGCCGTGACGATCGCGTCCGTATGCTGGGAGCCGTATTTGGCGATGTGCTCCATGGCTTCGTCGAGCGAATTGACGACGCGCACCGCGAGGATGGGCGCCAGATATTCCGTCAACCAATCCTCCTCCGTCGCCACTTGCATCGCAGGCACGATGGCACGCGCGCGTTCGCAGCCGCGCAATTCGACCGACTTCTTTGTGTAGATTTCGGCCAGCGGTGGCAGCATGCGTGCCGCGACGTCCCTGTGCACGAGCAGCGTCTCCATCGTATTGCACGGCGAAAAGCGCTGCGTTTTGGCGTTGTCGGCGATGCGGATGGCCATGTCGAGGTCGGCGGAGGCGTCGATGAAGACATGGCAGACGCCGTCCAGGTGCTTGATGACCGGCACCGTGGCTTCCTTGGTGATGCGCTCGATGAGTCCCTTGCCGCCGCGCGGGATGATGACATCGACGTGCTCTGCGTCGGCGATCAGTTGTCCAACGGCCGAGCGGTCCGTCGTGGCAATGATCTGGACAGCGCGCTCGTTGATTCCGGCGGCACGCAGTCCCTGGTGCACGCAATCGGCAATCGCCTGGTTGCTGCGCAGTGCCTCGGATCCACCGCGCAGAATCGTCGCGTTGCCGGACTTAAGGCACAGCGCGGCCGCGTCCGCGGTGACGTTGGGCCGCGACTCGTAGATGATGCCGACCACACCCAGCGGAACGCGCATCCTTCCTACCTGGATGCCGCTGGGGCGAAATTTGAGGTCAGTGATTTCACCAATCGGATCAGCGAGCGAGGCGATCTGGTCAAGGCCATCGGCCATCGCGGCCACCGCGTCCGAATCGAACGTCAGACGGTCCACGAAAGCGGCATCCTGTCCGCCGGCTTTGGCGGCGGCGACATCCTGCGCGTTGGCGACGAGGAGTTTGGATTCGTTCTTCCGGATCGCGTCCGCCATTGCGCGCAATGCCTTGTCCTTGGTCGCCGTGTCCACACGCGCGAGCTCGCGCGCGGCGCCGCGTGCGGCCACGCCGACGGCGCGCATGTATTCCGCGATGTCTACGTTTTGAGCCAGGCCGGGGACGTTGAGATTGGTCATCCGGCATTCTACCGCGGGCCGCGATGCTTGCCGGGGGCCTGGCTGTAGGTCTCGACGTGGTCTTAGCGCGAACTGTGCGTGCGTACGCCGCCGGGGGAACCCAGCAGGATGATGTCTGCGCCGCGTCGCGCGAAGAGGCCGACCGTGACCACGCCGACGATTCCATTGATCGTGGTCTCGAGCTTGACCGGGTCGACGATCGACAGGCCCGAAACGTCGAGAATCACGTTGCCGTTGTCCGTGGTGAAGCCCATGCGCAGCGCCGGCTGGCCGCCGAGCGCCACGAGCTCGCGGGCAACGTAGCTGCGCGCCATCGGGATTACCTCCACCGGCAACGGGAACTTGCCCAGCACGCCGACCAGTTTGGACTGGTCGACGATGCACACGAACTTGCGCGCGACCGCCGCCACGATTTTTTCCCGGGTGAGCGCGCCGCCGCCGCCCTTGATCATCGCACCGTGCTCGGTAATTTCGTCGGCACCATCGACGTAGACCGGCACGTCGGCGACGTTGTTCAACTCCTCGACGTCGATGCCGTGTGCCTTCAAGCGCTCGGCAGTCTTGACCGAGCTCGCCACCGCACCTTTGAACCGGTGCTTCACATTGGCCAGCTCGTCGATAAAAAAATTGGCGGTGGAGCCGGAGCCCACGCCGATCCATGCGTTGTCGACGACGTACTTGATCGCCTCGCGGGCGACGGCTTGCTTGAGTTCGTCCTGCGTCATGGTGGTCTGCAGCTTCCTGTCCAGGCAACTATCCTAACAGGCGTGCTTCTTTGCCGATGGGCGTTGCGCCGACGCGCGCGGTGGCACCACGGCCATGAAGCTGAAGGCAAGAGGAGTTCGCCGGCCGGAATTGAGCGCCGGCCGAAGATTGGGTTACTTCTTCCGCGGTGGCGGAAGATCCGTGCAGACGCCCTCGTACACTTCCGCGGCAAGGCCGACCGATTCGCCGAGCGTCGGATGCGGATGGATGGTCTTGCCGATGTCGACGGCGTCGGCACCCATTTCGATGGCGAGCGCGACTTCGCTGATCAGGTCGCCCGCGTGCGTGCCGACGATGCCGCCGCCGACAATGCGATGCGTGGCCTCGTCGAAGATCAGCTTGGTGAAGCCTTCGTCGCGGCCATTGGCAATTGCGCGACCCGACGCGGCCCAGGGCAAAACACCCTTGCCGACCTTCATGCCCTTGGCCTTCGCTTCCTCCTCGGTGACGCCGACCCACGCCACTTCCGGATCGGTGTAGGCCACCGAAGGAATGACGCGAGCGTCGAAATAGGACTTCTCGCCGGCAGCGACCTCTGCCGCCACGTGGCCCTCGTGCACCGCCTTGTGCGCGAGCATTGGCTGGCCGACGATGTCGCCGATGGCGAAGATGTGCGGCACATTGGTACGCATCTGGTTGTCGACGGGCACAAAGCCGCGATCGGTGACCGCGACACCGGCCTTGTCGGCGCCGATTTTCTTGCCGTTGGGGTTTCGGCCGACAGCCAGCAGCACCAGGTCGTAGGGTTGCGGTCCCTCAGGCGCCTGCTCGCCCTCGAATGTCACGTAGATCGCATCCTTTCGGGCTTCCGCAGCAACCGTTTTTGTTTTCAGCATGATGCGGTCAAAGCGCGGCTTGTTCATCTTTTCCCACACGCGGAAGAGATCGCGATCCACGCCCTGCATCAGGCCGTCGAGCATTTCCACGACATCGAGCCGCGCGCCCAGCGACGAATACACGGTGCCCATTTCCAGGCCGATGATGCCGCCGCCGATCACCAGCATGCGTTTGGGAACGGAACGCAAAAGCAGTGCGCCGGTCGAATCCACGACGCGCGGATCGTCCGGGATGAACGGGAGCTTCACCGACTGCGATCCTGCGGCAATGATGGCTTTCTGGAACTTGATGACTTTCTTCGTGCCAGTCTTGGCCTGGGCTGTGCCGTCGGTGACGTCGACCTCGACGTGATGCGGATCGAGGAACACGCCATAGCCGCGCACGACCTCCACCTTGCGCGCCTTGGCCATGCCGGCCAAGCCGCCGGTGAGCTTGCCGACGACCTTGTTCTTCCAGCCGAGCAGTTTCTCGAGGTCGACCTGCGGCGTGCCGAATGTGATGCCGTGCTCGGCGAACGCCTTGGCTTCATCCATCACGGCCGCGATATGTAGCAACGCCTTGGACGGGATGCATCCGACATTGAGGCAAACGCCGCCGAGCGTTGCGTAGCGCTCGACCAGGACCGTCTTCATGCCGAGGTCGGCGGCGCGGAATGCTGCGCTGTATCCGCCCGGACCGGCACCAAGCACCAGCATGTCGCACTCGATGTCCGCCTTGCCGGCATAGTTGGCAGCGCCCGGGATCGGTACGGGGGGCGCGGCGGCGGGTGCAGCTGTCGCAGGGGTTGCCGGTTTCGCCGCCGCCGGAGGAGCCGCGGCTTCCGGCTTCGCATCGCCAGCCACTGTGCTGTCGAGAATGATGATGACGCTGCCTTCGCTGACCTTGTCACCGAGCTTGACCTTGAGTTCCTTCACGACTCCCGCGGCAGGCGACGGCACGTCCATCGTTGCCTTGTCGGACTCCAGCGTGACCAATGAGTCCTCCGCCTTCACCGTGTCGCCGGCCTTGACGAAGATCTCGATGACCGGGATGCCCTTGAAGTCGCCGATGTCCGGGACTTTGACCTCGATAGCACTCATGAACGACCCCCATACTCACTTCGTTCGCTGCCCCCGGCGACGTCAATGCGAGCGGGACTTAGCCAAGGCTCGAAGAGCGCGTCCGCGAGCGTGGATGGCGGCCGAAACGAATTCGCACCGCAAAACCAATGCCGCAATGAGGCTGCGGACCGATTCGCGCCTTGGGACGGCCCCGCGGCGCTCATAGCGTCACCCGCCGCATGTCGGCAAGCAACGCGGCGAGATAGGCGGTGAAGCGCGCGGCAGAAGCGCCGTCGATCACGCGATGGTCGTACGATAGCGACAGCGGCACCATGAGGCGCGGCGCAAAATCCTTGCCGTTCCAGACCGGCTTCATCGCGCTCTTCGATACGCCCAGTATGGCGACCTCCGGTGCGTTGATGATGGGCGTGAACGCCGTGCCGCCGATGCCGCCGAGCGAGGATATCGAGAAACAGCCACCCTGCATGTCCACCGGACCGAGTTTGCCCTCGCGTGCCTTCGCCGACAACTCGGTCATGTCCTTGGCGATTTGCAGCACACCTTTCTGGTCGGCGTTCTTGATCACCGGAACGACCAGGCCGTTGGGTGTGTCCGCCGCGAAGCCGATGTGGAAATATTTCTTGAGGACCAGGTTGTCGCCATCAGGCGTGGAAACCAAGGATGCGTTGAAATCGGGGAACTTGCGAAGTGCGGCGACCGACGCCTTGATCATGAACGCCAGCATCGTGATCTTGATCCCGGCCTTCTCGTTCTCCTTGTTCAACTGCACGCGAAACGCCTCGAGGTCGGTAATGTCGGCCTCGTCGAACTGTGTCACGTGCGGGATCATCACCCAGTTGCGGGCCAAGTTGGCGCCGGAAATCTTCTTGATCCGTGACAGCGGCTTGGCTTCGATCGCGCCGAACTTGGCGAAGTCCACGGTGGGCCACGGCAACAGGTTGAGTTGTCCGCCACCACTGATGCCGCCGCCGACCGCGCCCGTCGAACCGCCGCCGCCGGTAATCGCTGCCTTGACGAAATTCTGGACATCTTCCTGCTGGATGCGCGCGTTGGGACCCGTGCCCTGCACTTTCGACAGATCCACTCCCAGTTCGCGCGCGAATTTGCGCACCGAGGGCGACGCGTGCGCGCCCTTGAACGCGGCGTCGTCGATCGCGGCTGCGGGCGCTTGAGGTGCGGCTGAAGGCGCCGGCGTTGCCCCAGGTGCCGCAGTGGATGCCGCAGCCGTCGTGGCCGGGGCAGGCGTTGCCGGTGGTGCCGCGGCAGGCGCTGAAGGTGGAGCCGCGGCCGCCGCCGGCGCAGCAGGTTTGGCATCGCTGCCGGCGGCGGCGTCAAGCGTCAGGATCAACGTCCCTTCGCTGACCTTGTCGCCCAGCTTGAGCTTCAGCTCTTTCACCACGCCGGCAACCGGCGCGGGAACATCCATGGTCGCCTTGTCGGACTCGAGCGAGACGAGTGAATCCTCCGCCTTCACGGAATCACCCGCCTTCACGAAAATCTCGATGACCGGAATATCCTTGAAGTCGCCGATGTCTGGAACTTTGACTTCTATCGTGCTCATCGCTGCCTCGTCAAGAATTCGCTACTGCCGAAATGCGTTGCCCTGACTTTCATACCGTCCAAGGCGCAGGCTTGTCCGGATCGAGGCCATATTTCTTGATGGCTTCGGCCACCTTGGCCGCCGGGATCGTGCCGTCATCCGCCAGCGCCTTCAGTGCCGCGACGGTCGTGTAGTAGCAGTTGACCTCGAAGAAGTGGCGCAGCTTCTCGCGCGTGTCGGAGCGGCCGAATCCATCGGTGCCGAGCACAACGTAGCGATTCTTCACCAGCGGCCGGATCTGTTCCGCAAAAAGCCGCATGTAATCGGTGGTGACGATAACCGGGCCCTGTGCATCCTTGAGGCAGGATTCCACATGCGACTGGCGCGGCTTGTCGGTCGGGTGCAGCATATTCCATCGAGTCACCGCATTGCCGTCGCGGGCCAACTCCGTGAACGACGGGCAGCCCCAGATATCGGCGTCCACGCCCCAGTCCTTCTTCAGCAGGTCCGCTGCGGCGATGGCCTCGCGCAGGATGACGCCGGACCCCATCAATTGCACGCGCGGTGACTTGCCTTTGGCGGATTTGGCAACTGAGTCACCCTCGCGAAGCTTGTACATCCCCTTGAGGATTCCCGGCGCCGCGCCTTCCGGCATCGCGGGCTGCTGGTAATTCTCGTTCATCACCGTCAGGTAATAGTAGATGTCCTCCTGCTCGGCGTACATCCGGCGCAGGCCGTCCTGCACAATCACCGCAACCTCGAAGCCGAACGACGGATCGTAGGAGATGCAATTGGGAATCGTGGCAGAGATCATGTGCGAGTGGCCGTCTTGGTGCTGCAGGCCTTCACCGTTCAGCGTCGTGCGGCCGGCGGTGCCGCCCAACAGGAAGCCGCGCGAACGCATGTCACCGGCCGCCCAGGCCAGGTCGCCGACGCGCTGGAAGCCGAACATCGAATAGAAGATGTAGAACGGGATCATCTGCACGCCGTGCGTCGAGTACGCGGTCGCCGCTGCCATCCAGTCGCACATCCCGCCGGCTTCGTTGATGCCTTCCTGCAGGATCTGGCCGTCCTTGGTCTCCTTGTAGAACATCAGCTGGTCGGCGTCCTGCGGCGTGTAGAGCTGACCCTGCTGGTTCCAGATGCCGAGCTGCCGGAACATCCCTTCCATGCCGAAGGTGCGCGACTCGTCGGGAACGATCGGAACGATATGCCTGCCGATGTTCTTATCCCGAATCAGCATTTGCAGTATCTGGACAAAGGACATCGTCGTCGAGACTTCGCGGTCATCCGTGCTCTTCAGGAACCGCTCAAACGCGGAGAGTTCCGGAATGATCAGCGCCTCGGCCTTGCGCCTTCGCGCAGGCAGGAAACCGCCCAGGTCCATGCGCCGTGCCCGCATGTATTGCTGCTCCGGTGATCCTTCCGCGAAGTTGACATAGGGCACTTCCTCGAGCTGGTCGTCGGTTACCGGGATCTTGTAGCGATCACGGAAGCGGCGCAACGATTCGGTCGACATCTTCTTTTGCTGATGGGTGATGTTCTGCGCTTCACCGGACTCGCCCATCCCGTAGCCCTTGATGGTCTTGGGCAGGATGACGGTCGGCTGTCCCTTGTGGTGGACCGCCGCGTGGAACGCCGCATAGATCTTGTGGGGATCGTGGCCGCCGCGGTTCAGGTGCCAGATCTCTTCGTCGGACCAGTCGGCGACCAATGCCTTCAGCTCCGGCGTGTTGAAGAAGTGCTCGCGCACGTACGCGCCGTTCTTGCTCTTGAAGGTCTGGTATTCGCCATCGACGCAGTCCATCATCCGGCGCATCAAAATGCCCTTCTTATCGCGCGCGAACAGCGCGTCCCAATGGGTTCCCCAGACGACCTTGATCACGTTCCAGCCCGCGCCGCGGAATTCGCTTTCGAGTTCCTGGATGATCTTGCCGTTGCCGCGGACGGGGCCGTCCAGACGCTGCAGATTGCAATTGATGACGAAGATCAGGTTGTCGAGGTTCTCGCGCGATGCCATGCTGATCGCGCCCATCGATTCCGGCTCGTCCATCTCGCCGTCGCCCATGAACGCCCACACCTTGCGGCCTTCTGTCCGCGCCATGCCGCGGTCCTGCAGATACTTCATGAAACGCGCCTGGTAGATCGCCATCAAAGGACCAAGGCCCATCGACACTGTCGGAAACTGCCAGAAGTCCGGCATCAGCCAAGGGTGCGGATAGGAGGAGATTCCGGTGCCATCGACCTCCTGCCGATAATTGTCGATCTGGTCCGCGGTGAATCGGCCCAGCATGAAGGCACGGGCATAAATTCCCGTCGACGAATGGCCCTGCACGAAGATGAGGTCGCCGCCATGCGCGTCGGATGCCGCATGCCAGAAGTGGTTGAAGCCGACGTCATAGAGCGTCGCGGCCGAAGCAAAGCTCGCGATATGACCGCCGACGTTCGTATCCTTGTTCGCGCGCAGCACCATGGCCATCGCGTTCCAGCGCACAAAGGAACGGATGCGATGTTCGACTTCCTGGTCGCCGGGAATGCGGACCTGTTGTTCGGTGGGAATGGTGTTGATGTACGCCGTGTTCGCGGAAAAGGGCAGGTACGCGCCCGATTGCCGCGCCGCGTCGATCAGGTTTTCGATCAGGAAGTGCGCGCGGTCGGGTCCCTCGGCGGCCAACACACCGGCAAGCGCATCCAGCCACTCGCGGGTTTCCTGGGGATCGGCATCGCTGTTTTTCATTTCCATGGTGATTCTCCTGAAGACGAGTTTTGCAATAGCGCCTTCTCCGGGGTCAATGCTACCTCGCGCCGTTTCGTAGACACCCAGCGCTTCGGTCGATAGTGATTTGAGGCAAAGACAAGAGTTAAGCGGCGCAGCAGGATTTTGGCTGCGCAGCTTCAACGATGGGCACCACCTCGAGTTGTCGCCACCAGTTTAGGGGGTTGGATCAGACTTGTATTGCTGCGTCGCGGCAATGCGCGTTCAACGCGGTGTATTGATATTGATCGCGTGGGCCGGCGTCCAGAAGTGCAACATCGATGCCGCGACGAGACTGATCGTGGCCATGAACAGGAAGCCGGCGCGGTAGCCACCGGTCACTGCCGTGAGCGCGGCGAAAATTGGGGGGCCCATCACCACACCAGAAAAGGTGATGAAGCCTGCCGCGCCCGTGACAGCGCCAGCGCTGCCCGGAGGCGCCCTGCGTGCCAGTTCCGACAACTGCACCCCGTTCCAGCCGATGGCCGTGGCACCGAATAGCGCAGCCACCGGTAATATTATCCAGGCGGGCCAGAGCGGGGTCGCAAAGGCCATCCCCAGTCCGCACAGGCCTGCCAAAAGCCCGATCAGGGTCAATGCTCGACGAGGCGCCAGGACGCGGTCCGCCAGCGCTCCCCAAACGATACGTCCAATGACACCGCCTATCGTGGCGACAGTAAGCGCTAACCCAGAATCAACCAGCGACCACCCAAGGGCACCGTTCAGAAAGACGACGAGAAAGCTCGTCAGGCACACTTGAACGGCCGCATACGCGAGACTGAGCAACGCCAATTCCGCCAATTCCGGTGTCCGGGCCACCAACTTCAACCTGCCTATCATCGCGGCGAGTGAAAATGCCTGGCCCGGTGTCCGGTCCACATCGAGCACCCTCCGTGTTGATTGCGCGGCGACGATCACGCCCAACCCAATTAAACTCAATGTAATCAATGCAATACGCCACCCAAAGGCGAGCGCGGCGACGGGCAGCAGGGCACCGGCCAGCGCCGCGCCGGCGGGCACACCGGTCTGCTTGATGGAGAACATCAGCGCCATCTGCGAGGCCGGGGTCGTGCGCACGAGAATCTGCGAGGAAGCAGGGGTAATGGGTCCGTAGCCCAACCCGATCAGGACGGCTATCCCGACAAGCAATCCGGCGAACGTTGCGGGCAGCAATCCGATCGCCATGATTCCGACCGCACAGAGCAGCACGCAGAACTGCGAGACTCGAATGGCCCCAAAACGTTCGATGAATCCGGCGGAGACCACACTGGCGAACATGGCCCCCAGGTAGACCAGGCCCACAAAGACGCCGATCCACTGTGGAGCCACGCCCATTGACCGTGCCAATTCGGGAGCCAGTACGGCAGGTGCAGTGGCGACCAGCGACGTGAACATCTGGATTGCGAGCGTGGCCGCGAGCGCGACCAGCGCGGTACGGCCGTCGGGAACGGCGGCACTCATCTGCGCGCGGGTGCGGGCAGTTGGCTCGACTCTGTCACGATCAGGTCGACGCAAAGATCATGGGCTGCGGCAGGGATGCGATCGACGATCTGCACGTCGAATGCGCCGGTTATGCGCGCAGTCGCGGGCGCCATTGTGGACATCAGGCGGTCATAGTAGCCGCCGCCATAACCCAGCCGGCGGCCTTCGGGGCTGAACGCAACGCCGGGCACCAGCACCCAATCGATCGCCGCGGCGTCGATCCGGGGCATGGTGGGTTTGGGCTCCGGTATCCCGCGATAACCCAGTGCAATTTGACTGTCTATGTCGCTGATTGCATGAAGTTCAAGCATCCGCGTGGGTCCATTCACGCGCGGCACTACCAGCGTTTTGCCCGCGGCTAGCGCAGTCAATGCAAGCGAGCGCGTATCCCACTCGCTTGCAAAAGGCAGGGTGACCAGCACCACCCGGGCGGCGGAGAAGGATGGAAGCGCCTGCAAGCGGTTCGCGATTTCCTGCGACGCCCGCACGCGATAGGCGGGGTCAAGCGCGTCGCGCGCGGCGATGATCTGGGTTCGCAGGGTTAGCTTGGCCTCGTGCAGCGCGACGCCGGTCGGCAACGAATCGGGAGTGGCGGCGTCGGGATGCATTGGGTGAACTTTCGTGGACCTCGGTCAGCGGTTCGATGTTAGCGGACGTTTTCACCTTGCGCCATGAGGATGGGGGTGCTCGGTCGGACGTATAATGCGGCACCGCTGTCAGACCGACATTGCAACGCGTATCACTCCCCAATTTGCATAACCCGATTCCCATGAAAAATTCACACCAATTCTATAGGGCGCGCCGCACGGCTGTGCTCGAATCGATGCGCGCGCATTCCGGCGGCGGGTTGGCGCTGGTGCCGACCGCGCCGGAAGTTCCGCGCAATCGCGATTCCAATTTCCCGTTTCGATTTGACAGTTATTTCTACTACCTGTCCGGTTTTCCCGAGCCCGAGGCGGTGGTGGCACTGATTGCCAGCCCCGAGGGTGACAAGCAGGTGCTGTTCTGCCGTGAAAAGAACGCCGAGCGGGAGATCTGGGACGGTTTTCGCTACGGTCCCGATGCGGCAAAGGAGATATTCGGATTCGACGAGGCGCACCCCATCTCCGCGCTGGCGGAAAAGCTGCCGGAGATGGCATCGGATCGGCAGGCGCTGTATACGCCACTTGGCCTGTTCGACACCTGGGACAAGCAGGTCACGCAGTTGCTGAACGAGGTGCGCAATCGCGCTCGCGCCGGCGTGTCTGCCCCGGACGAGGTGGTGGACGTGCGGGGCTCGCTCGATGCGATGCGCCTCATCAAGGATGATCACGAACTGAAATTGATGCGCCAGGCGGCGACGATCTCCAGTGCCGCGCACAAACGGGCGATGAAGGTCACGCGTCCGGGTTGGCATGAGTACCAGGTGGAGGCGGAATTGCTGCACGAGTTCCTGCGCAGTGGTGCCCAGGCCGTGGCTTATTCGTCGATCGTTGCCTCCGGTCCCAACGCTTGTGTGTTGCACTATCGCGAAAATGATCGCCTGATGGCGGATGGCGATTTGCTGCTGATCGACGCGGGTTGCGAATATCGCGGCTACGCTTCCGACATCACGCGCACCTTTCCCGTGAACGGCAAGTTCACCGGGCCGCAAAAGGATATCTACGAACTCGTGCTTGCCTCGCAGATGGCCTGCCTTGACGTCGTGAAGCCGGGCACACAATTCCACGAGTATCACAAGGCCGCGGAGCGCGTGCTGGCGCAGGGCTACATCGATCTCGGGCTGTGCAAGGGGTCCCTGGACGAAGTGCTGGAAAACGGCAGCTTCAAGCAGTTCTACATGCACCGAGCTGGACATTGGCTGGGATTGGACGTGCACGATGCCGGCCTCTACCAGGTCAAGGGCGCGTCGCAGTCGCTGGTCCCGGGCATGGTGTTGACGGTAGAACCGGGCACCTACATCCGGCCGGCCGACAATGTGCCGGAACACTTCTGGGACATCGGCGTGCGCATCGAGGACGACGTGTTGGTCACGGTTACCGGTCACGAAAACCTGACGGTGGCTTCGCCCAAGACCATCGCCGACGTCGAAGCGGCCTGCGCCCGGTAACGAGACCTGACACAACGCAATCCAAGCGTTGGCGCAAAAAATGCACGATGTCGTCATCGTCGGCGCAGGCCCCGTCGGCGGTGCCCTGGCGCTTGCGCTCGCTGACGCGGACCTCGACATTGTCGTGTTGGACGCGCGCGCGGCGGGGGGCACGATTCGCGGCGACCGTTCGCTTGCCTTGTCGCACGGCGCGCGGCTCATCTTTGAACGCCTCGCCATCTGGCCGCGCCTTGCGGCCGTGCCCAGCGCCGTTACCCCCATTGTGGAAATCGACATATCGCAGGCGGGAGGTTTCGGTGTGACCCGCCTGCTCGCGGAGGAGCAGGGTGTCCTGGCATTGGGCTACGTCGTTTCCTATCGGGCCCTGCAAGGCGCGATTGACGACGCAATGGCCCATGCCGGCATTGCCGTTCGATTTGGCGCGTCTGCAACCGTCGTCGCCGGAACACCGGTCGACGTCGGCGTTGAACTCGCAGGCGATGCAGGGGAAACGCTGCGCGCGCGGCTGGCGGTTGTCGCTGACGGTGCCGGGACGTCGATCGCCGGCATCGCGCGGGAACGGCGCGACTACGGACAGGTTGCGCTGATCGCGAAGGTCGTCATGGACAGTCCCCATCGTGGTGTCGCCTTCGAGCGCTTCACTTCAGCGGGGCCGATGGCGCTGCTTCCCGAGGGCGATCACTACGGTTTGGTGTGGACGATGACCCCGGAGAAATCGGAGCGCGTCTTGGCGCTGTCCGATGCCCACTTCCTCGACGCACTCGCCGATCATTTCGGCCACCGCGTCGCCGGCTTCCGCGAGGTTTCCGACCGCCGCACGTTTCCATTGCGACTCGAGTTCGCGCGGCCGACGGTGGCGTCACGCAGCGTGGTCATCGGCAACGCCGCGCAGGCGCTGCATCCGATCGCGGGGCAGGGCTTCAACCTCGGTGTGCGCGACGCATACGAACTGGGACAGGCCATAATTCGCACGCCGCGCGACGCATTGGGAGAGCGCTCCATGCTGGCGGCCTTTGCGGCACGGCGAAGGACCGATCGCTATGCGGGCATCGCGTTCACGCATGGGCTCACTCAGCTGTTCGCGATGGATTCGCCGTTCGTGCGCTGGCCGCGCGGGCTGGCGCTCACGGCGCTCGATGCGCTGCCTCCGCTCAAGAGGGCATTCACCCGCGTTATGCTGTACGGCTTGCAATGAATGGATCGCAACGAGCGCAAACGCCTGGACGGAAAAACCGCGCAAGACAACGGAAGGTCAACCAAGCGCCTGACCGGAACGCGCGTTCGCTCGCGCGTTGCGCACCGCGATTTCCGTGTTGAGTAAAATTCAGGCAACGCCTGGAACGAAGGCCGCGCAAAGCCGGTATAATTCGCACGCTTTCCCGTTGCCCTGATCCAATACTTTTCTAAGCACTCCCGAGCATGCGCATCGGACCCTACCTGTTGCCGAACAACCTTGCCGTCGCACCGATGGCGGGTGTCACCGATCGCCCGTTCCGGCAGTTGTGCAAACGGCTGGGCGCGGGCTATGCGGTTTCGGAAATGGTGGCATCCAACCCAGTCTTGCGCGGAACCGACAAGTCGCGCCGGCGCATCGATCACGTGGGCGAGGTCGCGCCCATTGCCGTGCAGATCGCCGGCGCCGATCCGCAACAGATGGCCGATGCCGCACGCTACAACGTCGACCAGGGTGCGCAGATCATCGACATCAATATGGGTTGCCCGGCAAAGAAGGTGTGCAATGCGGCCGCGGGATCCGCGTTGCTGGCCAACGAAAAGCTGGTTGCGGCCATTCTGCACGCGGTCGTCGCAGCCGTCGCGGTGCCGGTCACGCTCAAGATTCGCACGGGACCAAGCGTGGCTTCGCGCAATGCACCGGCTATTGCGCGCATCGCGGAGGATGCCGGCGTTGCGGCATTGACCGTGCACGGCCGCACGCGTGCCTGCGCCTTCGTGGGGGATGTCGAGTACGACACCATCGCGGCGGTCAAGCGCGTGGTTGCGATACCGGTGATCGCCAACGGCGACATCGGGACGCCAGAGCACGCACGGGCGGTGCTGGGATATACCGGCGCCGATGCGCTGATGATCGGCCGGGCGGCCCAGGGGCGGCCGTGGATTTTCCGCGAGATTGCGCATTTCCTGTCGACGGGCATGCATCTGCTGTCGCCGACGGTGGCGGAAGCGCGCGAGCTGATCGCCGCGCATCTTGCGGATCACTACGACTTCTACGGTGAAGTTGCGGGCGTGCGCATTGCGCGCAAGCACCTTGGCTGGTACACCGAAGCGCTCGAAGGCAGCGCGCAGTTGCGCCGCGAGGCCAATGCCGCGACCACGGTGAGCGAGCAACTGGGCGCCGTCGAGCGTTTTTTCGACCACCTGGAGGCCCAGGGAGAGCGCCTGCAATATGCAAGCACCGAAGATACGACCGCGCGACGTACTGAAGATCGCGCCGCTCATTTGCCCACTTCACAACAAACGACAAGTAATGCGAAACGGGCAAGGGAGGCCCTCGCTGCGTGACCCGAAAAATCAAACTCAATGGCAGCAACGAGATCTGCCGCAGTGTCGAGCGTTCGCTCGACGAATATTTCAAGCGCCTTGACGGTGAAACACCCACGGGCGTGTACGACATGGTGATCGGGCATGTGGAACGCGCGCTGCTCGTATCCATCATGGACCGCGCCAGCGGTAACCAGACGCAGGCAGCGGACATGCTGGGCATGAATCGCAACACGCTGCGCTCGAAGCTCACCCGCTACAAGATCATCTGATGGCCGCGAAGGTCGCGCAGGCACTGCTGTCGGTTTCCGACAAGTCAGGCCTTGTGGAATTCGCGCGCGCCCTTGCAACTCTTGGCGTCAAGCTTTTGTCCACGGGCGGCACCGCCAAGGCGCTCGCCGACGCGGGCCTGCCCGTCACCGACGTCGGCAGCTACACCCGCTTTCCGGAGATGCTCGACGGCCGCGTCAAGACCTTGCATCCCAAGGTGCACGGCGGTATTCTCGCCCGCCGCGACTTGCCGGAACACATGACGGCGCTTGCGGCGCATGACATACCGACCATCGATCTCGTCGTCGTCAATCTCTATCCTTTTCGCGCGACGGTGGCCAAGCCGGGCTGCACGCTGGACGAAGCCATCGAGAATATCGACATCGGCGGCCCGTCGATGGTACGCGCCGCGGCCAAGAACTGGCCGCATGTCGGCATCGTGGTCGATCCCGCGGACTATTCCGCGGTGCTCGCTGAATTGCAGTCGAACGGCGGCACACTGACGGATGCGCTGCGCTTCGGCCTGATGCGCAAGGCTTTCGCCCACACCGCGTCCTACGACGGGGCCATCGCCAACTGGCTCACCGCGCGTGGACCCGACGGCAGGAGCGCCGGTTTCCCGGATTCGTTTCACTTCGCGGGCGACAAGTTGCAGGAGATGCGCTACGGCGAGAATCCGCACCAGTCGGCCGCGTTCTATCGTGACGAGGCGCGTGTGCCGGGTTCCATCGCCACTTACCGGCAACTGCAGGGCAAGGAGCTCTCCTACAACAACGTCGCGGACAGCGATGCCGCTTGGGAATGCGTCAAGACGTTCCTCGAACCGGCGTGCGTGATCGTCAAGCACGCCAATCCTTGCGGCGTGGCCATTGCGGCCGATCCGCTCGCCGCCTACCGCGGCGCATTAGCCACCGATCCAACGTCGGCTTTCGGCGGAATCATTGCCTTCAACCGGCCGCTCGATGCGGCCACGCTCGAAGCAGTCTCGGCGCAATTCGTGGAGGTCGTGATCGCGCCGGCCTACACCGCGGACGCATTGGCAGTGATCGCCAGGAAAATCAACGTGCGCGTGCTCGAGGTGAGCCTGCCCGCGGGCCCTACGACCAATGCCTGGGACATGAAGCGCGTCGGCGGCGGATTCCTCGTCCAAAGTCCGGATTCGCGCAATGTCAACGCGGCCGAATTCAAGATGGTGACCACCAAGGTGCCGACTGCCGAACAACGGGTCGACTTGTTGTTCGCGTGGCGTGTCGCGAAGTTCGTGAAGTCCAACGCAATTGTCTATTGCGGCGGCGGTCGGACGCTGGGCATCGGCGCCGGCCAGATGAGCCGCGTGGATTCGACGCGCATCGCTGCGATCAAGGCGCAAAACGCCGGCCTTTCCCTCGCCGGATCGGTGGTGGCCTCCGACGCGTTCTTCCCATTTCGCGATGGGCTGGACGTCGTTGCGGACAACGGCGCTACCGCAGTGATCCAGCCCGGCGGCAGCATGCGCGACGAGGAAGTGATTGCCGCCGCCAACGAGCGCGGGATCGCGATGGTATTCACCGGAATCCGCCACTTCCGCCACTAGGAATCGCTCAAGAGTGAAGGCTCATCCTTGAACATTCTCGTCGTCGGCGGAGGCGGCCGGGAACACGCGCTGGCATGGAAGATTGCGCAGAGTCCGCGCGTGGGCAGGGTGTTCGTCGCACCCGGAAACGCTGGAACGGCGCGCGACGGCACGCTGACCAATGTGCCGTTGACAGACATTCCGGCACTCGTGGACTTCGCACGACACGAGCAGGTCATGCTGACCGTCGTCGGGCCGGAAGGGCCGCTTGCGGTGGGCATCGTCGATGCCTTTCGCTCCGCGGGGCTGAAGATTTTTGGCCCGACGCGGGCCGCCGCGCAGCTTGAAAGCTCCAAGGCTTTTGCCAAGGCATTCATGGCGCGGCACGGCGTACCGACGGCGAAGTACGGCACGTTTGCGCAAGCCGCCGCCGCCCGTGCCTACGTGGACGAGCATGGCGCGCCGATCGTGATCAAGGCCGACGGCCTCGCCGCAGGGAAGGGTGTCGTCGTCGCGACGACACTTGCGCAAGCGCACGCCGCTATCGGCGCCATGCTGGTCGACAATGCGATGGGAGACGCGGGCGCGAGGGTGGTGGTTGAGGAATTCCTGGAAGGCGAGGAAGCGAGCTTCATCGTGATGGCCGACGGCAAGCATGTGCTGCCGCTGGCCTCGTCGCAAGACCACAAGCGACTGGCTGATGGAGATGCCGGCCCCAATACCGGCGGCATGGGCGCCTATTCGCCAGCGCCCGTCGTCACGCCCGAGGTGCATGCGCGGATCATGCGCGAAATCATCCTGCCGACGGTGAACGGCATGGCGGCGGATGGCATTTCCTTTACGGGTTTCCTTTACGCCGGCGTGATGATCGACGCGGAAGGAAATCCGAAAGCCCTCGAATTCAATTGCCGCATGGGAGACCCGGAAACGCAGCCGATCATGATGCGGCTCAAGTCCGACTTCGTGGACCTGGTCGAACAGGCGGTGAACGGCACGCTCGACACGGCGGAGGCTACCTGGGACCGGCGCACTGCGCTCGGTGTCGTGCTCGCGGCGGCGGGGTATCCGGACCATCCGCGCAGGGGCGACTTGATCGCGGGCCTCGAACGCGTCACGGCAGAGAGTCATCCCGATGTCGTCGTATTCCATGCCGGCACGGCGTTCGTCGACGGCCGCACGTCGGTCGCCGGCGGTCGTGTGCTGTGCGTCACTGCGCTCGCCGATTCGGTGCGGCAGGCGCAGCGCGCCGCGTACGCCGCGATTGCCGATATCGAATTTGCCGGCATGCAGTTTCGCACCGATATCGGATTTCGCGCGCTGCAGGCGCGGAAGTAGCGGCATGGATACCCTGGCGACGCGTCTCTACTTCCTCGACCTGCAGTCGCGCATCGTTGCGGGCCTGGAAGCGATCGGCGGAGAAGAGTTCCAACGCGACGAATGGACGCGGCCCGAAGGCGGTGGCGGCCTTTCGCGATTGATCGAAGGCGGCAAGGTACTTGAACGCGGCGGCGTGCTGTTCTCCCACGTCACGGGCGAAAAGATGCCCGCGTCCGCGACCGCGCATCGCCCGGAACTCGCTGGCCGCTCCTGGGAGGCGATGGGCGTGTCGCTGGTCCTGCACCCGCGCAACCCTTTCGCGCCTACCGTGCATCTCAACGTGCGCTTTTTCCTCGCGCAAAAACCGGACGCCGAACCCGTGTGGTGGTTCGGCGGCGGCATGGACCTGACGCCTTATTACGGCTTTGCCGAGGACGCAACGCACTTCCACCGCACATGTCGCGACGCGCTGGATTCCTCTGGCGCGGGCGTGCACTCGCGCTACAAGAAGTGGTGCGACGAGTATTTCATCCTCAAGCATCGGCAGGAACCGCGCGGCGTAGGCGGCGTGTTCTACGATGACCTGAACGATGGCGGCTTCGATCATTGTTTTGCGCTGACACGCAGCGTTGGCGACCACTTTCTCGCCGCCTATGCGCCGATTCTCGAGCGCCGCAAGGACCTGCCGTACGGCGAGCGTGAACGCGACTTCCAGCTGTATCGACGCGGGCGTTACGTGGAGTTCAACCTGGTGTGGGATCGTGGCACGCTGTTCGGATTGCAATCCAATGGCCGCACGGAGGCCATTTTGATGTCGATGCCGCCGCTTGCATTGTGGCGCTACGAATGGAAGCCGGAACCCGGCACGCGCGAGGCCGCGCTTTACACTGAATTCCTGGTCGTAAAGGACTGGCTCCCTGGCCACGCATGACGACGATCACCTGATCGAAACGCAGCTCTCGTCCGAGTGCGTGTTCGACGGCGCCCTGCTGCACGTGCGGCGCGATGACGTGCGCCTGCCGAACGGGAAAATCGCGACCCGCGAATACGTCGTGCATCCGGGCGCCGTGCTGATCGTGCCGATTCTGCCGGACGGCCGTTTCGTGCTGGAGCGCCAGTTTCGCTATCCCGTGGGCCACGTGCTCCTGGAGTTTCCGGCAGGCAAGATCGACCCCGACGAGGCACCTCTGGCCACGGCCCAACGCGAATTGCGTGAAGAGGCTGGCTATGCGGCGCAGGACTGGCAACACCTGGGCACCATTCATCCGGAAATTGGGTACTCGACCGAGGCCATCGAGATGTATGTGGCGCGGGACCTCACTCACGTCGGGGCGCAACTGGACGACGGAGAGTTCCTCGATGTCGTCCTCATGAGCGAAGACGCGTTGCTCGCGGCATTCGATGCCGGCGTAGTGACCGATGCCAAGACCGTCGCCGCACTATTTACCTGGACCCGGTTCCAGGCCCGCCATCCATGAGCGTTTCCGCACCTCCACGTGTCGCACGGCATTTCCTGATTTACGGTCGCGTGCAGGGCGTGGGTTACCGCGATTCGGCGGTGCAGACGGCTTTCGAGACCGGCGTGCAGGGCTGGGTGCGCAATCGGATGAGCGGTCACGTCGAGGCGCACGCGCAGGGCGATACCGACGCCGTCGAACGATTTGCGGCGTGGTTAAGGCGCGGACCGCCGCTCGCGCGAGTCACGGAGGTCGCGATCACCGACGCAGAAATCGACGTACGCCTTTTCGCCTTTGAATCCCGCGCGACGTGCTAGTGCATCGCAAGCGCAGCCTACTGGTTTTGCGGCTGCGTGCCCAGGTCAAAGATGTCTTTCCACGCCGCATAGGAAGCGGCGGCCAGCCAGGGCAGGACCAGCACCAGTCCCACGCCCATCGTGGCCAATGCCAACAACAACAGCAGGAACGATATTCCGGCGTAGAGTGCCAGCGCCGGCACGTTGCGCGCGAACGCGCGCGCCGACGTAGCAAAAGCGGTGCGCAGGTCACACCCGTCGAACAGCGCTGCAAACGGCACGAAGGTGAGCGGCAAAGAAGCGACGATTCCCGCCGAGTAGATTCCCATGACCACTCGCAAGGGGACGTCCGCTCCATGGCGGGCGGGCAGGAGCAGGTTCATGTCGGCAAGCTGCCAGGCGGTAATTGCTTCCGCGGTAAACGTAGTCAAACCCGCCACGATCACGGTCATCAGTGCTCCCGTCGGTGCGGCGAAAGGGGCAACGAGATGGCGCAGGCGCGGCTGGTCCCCGCGGTCGGCGGCCAAGCTGGCAAACAGCATGCCGGTTGCGAGGACCGGCGCCAGGACATTCGATGCGATGAATCCGAGGATCGGCACCGTTTCGAACGCGATGGTGGCGACAAGCGTGACAAAGGCCAGGACGGCGAACGTCGCCGGTCCCTGCTTCCAGAGACGCATTGCCTCGCCAAACCAGGCGAGCGCATGCAGCGCAGGAACGCTCCGCGTTTCGCGAGCCCCGACTGGAGCCACCTAGGCCGCTTCGCCCAGATACGCGGCGCGGACCTTGGGGTCGTGCAACAGGGACGAGGCGTCTCCCGAGAGGATCACCTCGCCGGACTCCATCACATACCCGCGTTTGCTGACTTCGAGCGCCAGCTTGGCATTCTGCTCGATCAGCAGGATGGTGACGCCTTCGCCCGATATGGTGACGATGGTCTCGAAAACCTTTTGCACCATCAACGGCGCGAGGCCCATCGACGGCTCATCGAGCAGGAGCAGCTTGGGCCGGGACATCATGGCGCGGCCCATGGCCAGCATCTGTTGTTCGCCGCCGGACATCGTGCCCGCGGTTTGCCGACGACGTTCCTTCAAGCGTGGAAACAGGTGATACACGCGCTCGATGTCGGCCTTGATGGCATCCTTGTCGTTGCGGATGTAGGCACCCATCGCGAGATTTTCCTCGATCGTCAATGCGCCGAATACGCCACGGCCCTCCGGCACCATCGCAAGACCGCGCCGCACCAGCTTGAACGCGGGCTTGCCGGTGATATTGGAACCGCCGTAGAAAATCGTTCCGGCCTTGACGGGGAGGAGGCCGCAAATACCCTTGAGCGTGGTGGTCTTGCCTGCGCCGTTGGCGCCGATCAGGCACACGAGTTCGCCTTCGCCCACTTCGAGATCGATGCCTTTGACGGCCTGGATGCCGCCGTAGGCCACTTCGAGCTGCTTGAGTTCGAGCAGGGGACCGGCCATCAGGTACCTTTCAAATTCAAGGAGACCTCTCCGCCAAGATAGGCGGCGACGACCTTGGGGTCGTTCTGCACGACGCTCGCGGTGCCTTCAGCGATCTTCTTGCCGTAGTCGAGTACCAGTACCCTGTCGCAGATGCTCATCACCAACTTCATGTCGTGCTCGATCAGCAGAATGGTTGTGCCGTCGCGGCGGATTTCCGCGAGCAAGCTCTTGAGCGACGCCGTTTCCGTGGCGTTCATGCCCGCGGCCGGTTCGTCGAGCGCGAGCAACTTGGGTTCGGTGGCGAGCGCGCGCGCAATTTCCAACCGACGCTGGTCGCCGTAGGCAAGGTGCTTGGCGAGGCTATGGGCGCGCTTGTCCACGCCGACATATTCGAGCAGTTCGAACGCGCGCTTGTGAATCGCGGCTTCCTCGGCGCGCGTGCTGGCGTTGCGCGAAATGGCGCCCCAGACGCCCGCGTGGGTTCGCACATGGCGTCCGATCATCACGTTCTCGAGCGCCGACAGGTTGGCAAAGAGGCGGATGTTCTGGAACGTACGCGCGATGCCGCGGGCGGCGACGTCATTGGGCTTCAAACCCTGCAGGGGCTCGCCGTCGAACAGGAACTCGCCGCCTTCCGGGATGTAGATTCCCGTGAGCACGTTGAATAGCGACGTCTTGCCGGCGCCATTGGGACCGATCAGGCCGTAGATCTCGCCGTGATTGATCGTGAAGCCGACGTCGGACAGTGCCTGCACGCCGCCGAAGCGCTTGTTGATCCCATGCGCCTTGAGGAGGGAGAGCTGACTCACGTCTTCGCGCCCTCGAGTTCGCGCTTGCGCAGCGCCGAAGGCAGGATGCCGGCCGGCCGGAACAGCATCATCCCCACCAGCGCCATTCCGAACAGCAGCATGCGGATGACCTCCGGTTCGAGCAGCATCCGGCCGAACAGCGCTTTTTGCACGGGCTCCACCGTGAAGCGCAGGATTTCCGGCACAAACGACAGGAGCACCGCGCCCAGGATCACGCCCCAGATGTTGCCCATGCCGCCCAGCACGACCATGGCCAGCACCATCACCGACTCGACCAGGATGAAGCTCTCCGGACTGATGAACTGCTGGGTCGCCGCGAACATGCCGCCGGCGATTCCGCCGAATGACGCCCCCATTGCAAAGGCCAACAGCTTGATGTTGCGCGTGTTGATGCCCATCGCCCGCGCCGCAATCTCGTCTTCGCGTATCGCCTCCCACGCGCGGCCGATGCGCGAATCCTGCAGCCGCATGTTGATGACGATGGCGGCGATGAGGGCGGCGAGGAAGATGTAGTAGTACTTGACCGGCCCGGTGAAATCGAGCCCCAGGATCGTCTCCCTCTGGGAAAAGTTGAACGACCCGAGGCGGAACGGGTCGATCGTCGTGATGCCCTGCGGGCCGTTGGTGATGTTGACGGGCTGCGACAGGTTGTTGAGGAATATGCGGATGATTTCGCCGAAGCCCAGCGTGACGATCGCCAAGTAGTCGCCGCGCAGCTTGAGCGTGGGCGCACCCAGCAGCACGCCGAAGAGGCACGCGACGGCAGCACCGATGGGCAGGATCACCCAGAAGGGAAGATGCAGGTTGAATTGCGGGCTTGCGAGCAGCGCATAGACATACGCGCCGACCGCATAGAACGCGATGTAGCCCAGGTCGAGCAGGCCGGCAAAGCCGACCACGATATTGAGTCCGAGTGCCAGAAAACAATAAAGGATGGCCTGGTTGGTGATTCGCACCCAGAACGTCCCGACCTGCGTGAGCACGATCGGCAGCAGCAGCAGGGCCACCGCAATAATTGCCAGTCCGACCCAGGCGAGCTGGGGATTCTTGCGGAAGTCGAACAGCGGGCGCATCGGCAGATTCCGTCAGGCCCGGTCCGAAACGCGCTCGCCCAGCAGCCCCGATGGCCGGAACACCAGCACGGCGATCAGCACGAGGAACGCGAACACGTCCTGGTAGTTCGAACCGAACAGCGTGAGGTTGGGATCGGACTCGCAGCGCAGCGCCAGCGCGTCGGACCATCCCGACAGGTTGCACAGATTGGTGAGATCGCCGACATAGCCGGCGCCGAGCGCCTCGATGACGCCGAGCAGGAGGCCGCCCAGCATGGCGCCGCCCAGGTTGCCAATACCCCCCAGTACGGCAGCCGAGAACGCCTTCAGGCCCAGGATGAATCCCATCTGGTAATGCGCGATGCCGTAATAGCTTCCGACCATCACGCCCGCGACGGCGCCGAGAGCTGCGCCGATGACGAACGTCAGCGAAATGACCTTGTTGATGTCGATGCCCATGAGACCCGCGACCTGCTGGTTCTGCGCCGTGGCGCGCATCGCGATGCCCAGTTTGGTTTTGTAAACAAGGAGCAGGAGCCCGCCCATCATTGCCAGCGATCCGAAGATGATCGCAATCTGTATGTTGGTGATCGTCGCGCCGTTGGGCGTGGACGTGATGTGATAGGGCACCGTCGCGATGATCTGCGGATAGGGCAGCGGATTGCGGCTCCAGATGATCAGCGCAAGGTGCTGGAGAATGATCGACAGGCCGATGGCAGTGATCAGCGGCGCCAGCCGGGGTGCGCGGCGCAAGGGCCTGTACGCGACGCGTTCGAGCGTGTAGCCCACGCCGATGCATGCGGGGATGGCGGCCAGCAGGCCGATGAGCACGATGAGCACCGGCGGAATTCCAGTATGCGCGCCCGACAGCGTGACGATGACCGTGTAGGCTACCATCGCGCCGATCATCACGACTTCGCCATGGGCAAAATTGATGAGCTGGATGATGCCGTACACCATCGTGTAGCCCAGGGCGACGATTGCGTACACGCTGCCCAGCGTCAGCCCATTGACCATCTGCTGCAGAAATGTGTCCAGAAACTCCCCTGCGTGTCAGCGAGCGTTCGTTTTCGCGATTGTGGGCCGAACACGCGGATTGCGGCAAGCGTCAGGCACCCGTGACGGCGCTTACGCATCGGGAACGCACAAAAAAACGGCGCCCCGAGGGACGCCGCTCTTTCGTGTTGCCCTTGTCGTGCTGGCTTATTTCTTCGGTGCAGCTGCCGGGGCCATTGCAGGAGCCGCCGGCGCAGCTGGCGCTGCGGCGGCAGCGGGCATCGATGCCTTCATGAAATCGGCAAACGCCATGCTCTTGCCGCCTTGAACGATGGCCACGGGCTCGAGCTTGCCACCCTTCATGGTGAAGATCGTGATTTCGGCGTTCTTGCGATCGCCCTTGTCGTCGAATTCGATCTTGCCCGTCGCGCCGGTCTGGCTGATCTTCTGCAGTTCCGGCAGGTACTTGGCCGGATCCGCGGAGTCCGCCTTCACCATCGCGCCGATGATCAGGTTCGCTGCATCGTACGTGAACGGCGCATAGATGATCGGGTCCATCTTGTACGCGGCCTTGTAGGCATCGAGGAATTCCTTGGACGCCGCCACGACCGGCAGGCCTGCCTGCGAGCAGACCAGGTTCTCCGACATTTCGCCGGCAAGTTCCTTCATCTTGTCCGTGCAGGCGCCGTCGCCGAACGCGAATACGGCCTTGATGCCCAGTTCGCGTGCCTGCTTCAGCATGAGGCCACCGGTGGCGTCCATGCCGCCGTAGAAGATGGCATCCGGGTTCTTGCCCTTCATCTTGGTCAGGATGGGCTTGAAATCGGTCGCCTTGTCGGTGGTCTTTTCGCGCGCGACGATCTGCACGCCCGATGCCTTGAGCGTCTTCTCGACCTCATTGGCCAAGCCTTCGCCATAGGCGGTGGCGTCATCGGCAATGGCGGCCTTCTTGATCTTGTTTTCCTTGAGGTACTGCGCGACGGCCGGACCCTGCTGGTCGTCACGTCCGACCACCCGGAACACGTTCTTGAAGCCCTGTTCGGTCAGCTTCGGGTTGGTGGCCGAGCCCGAGATCATCGGAATGCCGGCCTGGTTGTAGACCGCCGATGCCGGAATGGTGACGCCGGAATTGAGGTGGCCGACAACGCCGGCTGCATGGGCGTCAGCGAACTTCTGGGCGATCGTGGGGCCGAGTTTCGGGTCGGCCTGGTCGTCTTCGGCCATCAGCTCGAACTTGACCTTCTTGCCGCCCAGCTTGATGCCCTTGGCATTGGCCTGGTCGATGGCGAGGCGCGCGCCGTTTTCGTTGTCCTTGCCCAAGTGGGCGATGCCGCCCGTGAGCGGACCGGCGTGGCCGATCTTGACGATAACGACATCTTCGACGGGGGCCTTGGGCGCCTCGGCCTTCTTGGGTTCTTCCTTGCCGCAGCCATAGGTGACAGCCAGCGCGGCCGCAAGCAGCGTCAGGCCGAGCTTTTTGCTCATGGGGCTCAGTTGGCTCAGTTGAGTTCGATTCATGGGTACTACCTCCGAGACTTGGGGATTCGAATAGGGTGGAATGAGATAACAGAATATTATTCGCCTTCAGCCCCGGAGTGTCAACGCCGGCCGCCGTCGCAGGATTCCGGGCAAACCGCCCCGCCGCCTCAAGCGCGGCTCGTCGCGGCTGGCAGCAATTCGTCGCCGCGGCATTGCTACCGGGCAGGGTGGGCGGCGACAATATGCGACTTGATGGAATCCAAACGAGGTCCTGGTTGCATCCAAACAGGGTGGCGCCAGATGAGTGCCGGACGAGGATCGCTCGAGCGGACCGCAATTCGAACGATGTCCGCGTGGCGAGAGGTCCGGCGCGTTAAATCGCCTTTACCAACGGCGTGGGATGGGGAGAATTCATGGGATTGCGGTTGACGCGGCGCAGGCTAATCGGTGCGCTGGTGGTGGTGCTCATCATCGGCGGGACGGCGGGCGCGGTCGCCTTGCGTGCCTCGAAGAAAAATTCTGACGGCCCCGAAACCAAGGCCGTGACGACGCTCGAATTTGGACCGCAGGAATTGGCCATCGTCGAGCCCAAGAATCTCCCGCGCTGGCTTCCCGTCTCCGGCACGATGCAGCCGGTCAGGCAGGCGACCGTCAAGGCCAAGGTTTCCGGCGACGTGCGCCAGATCACCGTGCGCGACGGCGACACCGTGCAAGCCGGGCAGATGCTGGTCCGGGTCGACACCGCGGACTTGGACGCCCGCGTGCTCGAGCGCCAGGGCCAAGTGCAATCGGCCACGGCGCAACTGGGAATGGCCGAAAAGACCAATTCCATGAACCAGAAGTTGCTCAAGCAGAACTTCATCTCCCAGAACGCCTCCGACAACACCGAGTCTTCGATGGAAGTGGCCAAGGGCAACCTGCAGGCTGCGCAGGCGCAGTTGCGCGTCGCACAAAACGCGCTGCGTGATTCCGTTGCCACCGCGCCGTTGTCGGGCGTCGTCTCCAAGCGCCACGTGCAGCCTGGCGAAAAAGTCGCGTTCGACAGTCCGTTGGTCACCATCGTCGACCTGAAGGACATGGAGTTGCAGGCGCTGGTGCCGTCCGGCGACATTCCCGAGTTGAAGCCGGGCATGGAAGTGGACCTCGCCGTGGACGGCTTTACCGACCGCAAATTCACGGGGCGCATCGAACGCATCAACCCATCGACCGAACCCGGCACGCGCGCGATTCTCGTGTTCGTGGGCATCCCCAACGCTGAGCTGGCCCTGCGCGGCGGAATGTTCGCCACCGGCCGCATCGCGCTTGCCTCGGGCGCGCCCGTCCCCACGTTGCCGGCCACCGCGGTCCGCACTGAGGCCGGACAAACTTTTGTTTGGACGATTCAGGACGGCAAGCTGGCCAAGCGCACAGTCCTGGTCGGCCGGCGCGATGACGACTCCGGCCGGGTCGAGCTCAAGTCGACGCTGCCTGCCAACGCACGCGTGCTCGCCGCGAAGTTCGACAACTTGAAGGAGGGAACGCCGGCATTGGTTCGCGCTCCCGAGGATGCCCCGCCCAAGAAGGCAAGCTGAAGTACTCGTAACTCCTTTCACCTTCCCTGCACCGTTGACTACCCAGCTGCTTAACCCTTAAGACCGAACGCACCGGAGCCTGACGCCATGTGGATCACCCGCGTATCGATCAACAATCCCGTATTCGCAACCATGGTCATGGTGGGGATCACCGTGCTCGGGCTCTTCGCCTACAACCGGCTGCGGGTCGAGCAGATGCCAGATGTTTCGCTTCCGTACGTACTGGTGCTGACCACCTATCCGGGCGCCAACCCGGAGGTCGTCGAGACCGACGTCACCAAGCCGCTCGAATATGCGATCAACACGGTGTCGGGCGTCAGCTTGATCCGTTCCAATACGCGCGAAGGGCAAAGCCAGGTGTTTGCGGAGTTCCGCATGTCGACCGACATGACCAAGGCCATGCAGGACGTGCGCGACAAGATCTCGCAGGTGCGGCCGGGCTTTCCGCGCGACGTGAAGGAACCACTGGTCATTCGCGCCGACCAGGAAAACACGCAAGCGGCGGTATCGCTTGCCGTGCTGTCGCCGACGATGAACTTGCGCGACCTGACTTCGCTGACCGACCAGACGATCGTCAAGGGCCTGGAAAACGTGCCGGGCGTGGCGCGCATCGACGTCAACGGCCGCATCACGCGGCAGATATTGGTACAAATCAAGCCCACGGCGCTTACCGCGCTGGGCATCGGCGTGGACCAGGTCGCCGCCGCCATTCGCGCCGCCAACCAGGACGTGCCTGCCGGCCGCATCACCCGCGGTCAGAACGATTCGATCGTGCGCGTCGAAGGCAAGATCAAGGACCCGGCCCAGTTCGGGCGGATCATCGTGACCCAGCAAGGCAATGCCCCGATCTACCTGTCCCAGATCGCGGACGTGATCGACGGTGAAAAGGAACCCGACTCGATCGCCCGCATCAACGGCCGCTCGTCGATCACGCTGGACATCCAGAAGTCGCAGGACGCCAACATGGTCGAGACCGGTCACGGCGTGACGGCGGCGGTGGCGGCGCTCAAGGAGCGCCTGCCGAAGGACGTCGAGTTGAAGATCATCAATTCCGTTGCGGACGACGTCGAAAAGGGCGTCAACCGGGTCAAGCAGACCATCCTCGAGGGCGCGTCGCTGACGGTGCTGATCGTATTCTTGTTCCTGCACAGCTGGCGCAGCACCGTCATCACGGGCCTGACGCTGCCGCTGTCGGTGATCGCGACGTTCATCGCCCTGTACGCGTTCGGGTTTACCTTGAACAACCTGACGCTGATGGCGCTGTCGCTGTGCATAGGCCTCCTGATCGACGATGCCATCGTGGTGCGCGAGAACATCGTGCGCCACCTGGGAATGGGCAAGGACCACCGCACCGCTGCGCGCGAAGGCACGGATGAAATCGGGCTGGCGGTGATGGCCACCACGTTCGCGATTGTCGCCGTGTTCGTGCCGATCGCCTTCATGAGCGGCATCGTCGGCAAGTTCTTCTTCCAGTTCGGCGTAACGGTTTCGGTCGCGGTCCTGGTCTCGTTGTTCATCAGCTTCACGCTCGACCCCATGCTCTCGTCGGTGTGGCACGACCCCGTCGGCTCGCGTTTCAAGCGCGTACCCTGGCTTGGCCGATTCATGGACAAGGTGGAGCAGGGCATCGAGTGGATTCATCGCCTCTATGGCCGCATTCTCGAATGGGCGCTGGTTGAGGAAAAGCGCCGCATTTACGTGCCGGCGATCGGCATCTTCCGCGCGATCCGCCATCTCGACCCGAGCGAGCTCAAGCCGCGCTGGGCGACCATTTCACATCGCGGTATCGTGTTGTGGATCGCCGTGCTGTCGTTCGCCTTGAGCCTGCCAATCGCCGGGCTCGTCGGAACGGAATTCATCCCGGACACAGATCAGGGTTTTATTTCGCTGCGGCTGAATACGCCTGTCGGTTCCAGCCTCGAGTACACCGATGGCAAGGTTCGCCAGGTCGAGGAGTCCCTGAAGACCGTGCCGGAAGTGGCGCTGGCGATGACCACGGTGGGCTCCGAGGAAGGCCGCAATTATGGCCGCATCAACTTGAAGCTCATCGACCGCGATAGCCGCAAGCGAACGCAAAAGGACATCGAGCAGTCGATCCGCACGCAGTTGAAGCCGATTCCCGGTATCGAACTCGCGTTCGGCTGGGACCGGCCGGTGTGGGTCAACCTTTTGGGGCCCGATCCGGAGACGCTCACGTCGCTGATCAACGAGTTCGCGGTCAAGGTCGGCAAGATCAAGGGCATCGCCGACCTGGAAACGTCGGAGAAGGCGGCGGCTCCCGCGCTTTCGATTCGACTCAACAACGACGCCGCGGCTGACTTAGGCATCAACGTGCAACAAGTCGGCGCCACCGTGCGGCCGCTGCTCGCCGGTGATACGGTGAGCTACTGGCTGGCACCGGACGGCAACAACTACGAGGTCAACGTGCAGTTGCCGAAAGGCAGCCGCCGACTGTCGGCTGACCTGTCGAATCTCTACCTGACCACCTCCAGGAAGGGGCCTGACGGAGAGACGCTCATGGTGCCGCTCCGGCAGGTCGCGGAGATCGTCGAGTCGACCTCGCCCCAGATCATCAAGCGACAGGAGCTGCAACGGCGGGTTGCGTTGTACGCCAACGTGGAAGGACGTCCATCGGGCGACGTCAACGACGATGTGAAGAAAGTCATCAAGGACACCGTGCTGCCGCCCGGATATCGCTTCGACCGCGGCGGCCAGGCGCAGCAGATGGAGGAATCGTTCAACGCGCTGCTCGCCGCCGTCGGCCTGGCGGTGATCTTCATCTACCTGATCCTGGCGTCCCAGTTTGCGAGCTTCACGCAGCCGATCGTGATCATGATGTCGCTGCCGTTCACGCTGATCGGCGTGTTCTTGGCGCTGCTCATCACCGGCACGACGCTCAACCTGTTCTCGATGATCGGCTTCGTGATGTTGATGGGCCTCGTCACCAAGAACGGCATCCTCCTGGTCGACTTTGCCAATCGCGCGCGGCGGGCCGGCGAAAGCCTTCACGACTCGCTGTTGCAGGCGGGCCAGGTCAGGCTGCGGCCCATCCTCATGACCACCGCGGCAATGATCGGCGGCATGACGCCGCTCGCGCTGGGCTTGGGCGAGGGCGGCGAAACCCAGGCGCCCATGGGCCGGGCAATCATCGGTGGCGTGATCACGTCGACATTGCTCACTCTGGTCGTGGTTCCGGTCCTGTACACCTACCTCGATCACGTGACGGAATGGCGCAAGGCCCGGAAGGCGAAGCGATTGGCGGCCCAGGCCGCGGAAGGTGCCGCGCTACCGCAACCGGGTCATGCGGACTGAAAATGCGACTCCCCGGCGCGTAAAAGCATCGGGGTTGACGTGAGACAATGGGCAGCCGCATAATAACTGACCGCGAGTCAGTTACGAATTTCCGGCCGGAATCTCAGAAAAATACAGTGCCATGGACTACGAACAAGCCCGATTCAATATGGTCGAGCAGCAAATCCGCACATGGGATGTGCTCGACCAGCAGATCCTGGACCTGCTGTTCGAGGTCAAGCGCGAGGAGTTCGTCCCTGCGGCCTTCCGGACGCTGGCCTTCGCAGATCTCGAACTGCCCTTGGCCGATTCCCAGACCGGCGTGGGCCGGGCGGACGCTTTCCCCTCCACCGGTGGCCAGCGCATGTGGTCTCCGAAGATGGAGGCACGCGTGCTGCAGTCGCTCAACTTGAAGCGCCGGGAGTCCGTACTCGAAATCGGCACCGGAAGCGGCTATTTTGCCGCATTGCTGGGCCATCGTGCGGGCTCTGTCACGTCGGTTGAGATCGATCCGCGGTTGTCTGCGAGTGCTGCGACGCGGCTGGCGCGAATGCGCAACGGCAATGTGCGCTGCGAGGTCGGCGACGCCGCCCGGGGTTGGGGGAACGAACCGTACGACGCCATTGTGCTCACCGGATCGACGCCCATACTTCCCGAGAGTTTCTTTGCGCAGCTCAAACCCGGTGGTCGCATCTTCGCCATCGTTGGCGAGGCACCGGTCATGACGGCGCGACTCGTCAGCTGGACAGCGCCGGGCTCCCGGGTCACGACGGACCTTTTTGAAACCGTGGTCGCGCCCCTGGTCAACGCGGCGACACCAGCGCGGTTCCAGTTTTGATCGCACAGCTTGGACCGGTTGAGCTGGCGTCGTGGCGCGCGGATTCCTTGCGACCGGCGCCCGTGATCGTCGATGTGCGCGAACCGTGGGAGGTCGAATTTTGCCGCATCGAGGGTGCAGTATCCATTCCGCTTGGCCAGATTCCCACGAGACATGGTGAGCTGCCGGCCGACCGTGACCTGGTCCTCGTTTGCCATCACGGTGGCCGCAGCCAACAGGCGGCGATGTGGCTCGAGCGCAATGGCCGCGCCGGAGTGCACAACCTTCGCGGCGGGGTAGAGGCGTGGTCGCTCGAAGTCGACCCCGCGATGCCGCGCTACTAGGCTTTCGAACAACGCTGCAATTTTCAACGCAGGGACCGCGCGACGTTTTCGCGCATTGACGGATCTGGATTGCCAAATGAAATTAACGAGATTCCTTCCCTATCGACTCGCTTTGTTGCCGCTGGCGCTGGCGGCAACGTTCGCGACGGGCGGCGCGGCCGGCGAAGACCTGCTGCAGATCTATCGCGAAGCACAGCAAAGCGATCCGCAATTGGCCGCGGCGCGCGCCAGCTGGGAAGCCACGCAGGAACGGGTGCCCCAGGCACGCGCAGGCTTGTTGCCCAACGTTGCGGCGACCGGCGCCGCCAACTACAACAACTACGATTTCTCCGCCAAGACCGACCCCAACTCCGATTTCAACCGAAGCTATGGCCAGTACAATCTGACGGTGTCGGCGTCCCAGCCGTTGTTCCGGTACCAGAACGTCGTGCTCTACGACCAGGCCAAGCAGCAGGTCACGCAGTCCGACTACACGCTGGCGCTTGCGCAGCAGGACCTCATCATCCGTACTGCGGTTTCGTACTTCGATGTGTTGTTGGCCGAATTCAATGTCGAGCTGGCCGCGCAGCAAAAGCTGGCGGTCGCCGAACAACTGGCCCAGGCCAAGCGCAATTTCGAAGTCGGCACGTCCACAATCACCGATACCAATGAAGCCCAGGCGAAATACGACCAGATCGTCGCCACCGAGATCCAGGCGTTGAACGACCTCGATCGCCGGCGCACCGCGCTGCGCGCGATCATCGGGCATTTTCCGAAGAGTCTGAAGCGCGTCGGCCGTGGTTTCGACCCGATTCCGCCCAGCCCCAATGCCCTGGATTTCTGGGTGGACAACGCCGTGACCGGCAACATGAACGTCCGCTTCCAGCAGGCGAACTATGAAATCGCCACGCTCGAAGTGGACCGCGCGAGGGCCGGCCACTACCCCACGCTGGACCTCGTCGCAAGCTACGGCGGGCAAGGCAGCAACGGCGGCGTGAACACCGGCGTGCGCAGCAACTCGTTGCAGGGCCTGATCGGCGTGCAGCTCAATATCCCGATCTACACCGGCGGCTTCGTCAA
>JBDTPJ010000025.1:0-36776 GCA_039932755.1 Betaproteobacteria bacterium | reverse complement strand
TCCTTGAGGTAGAACGTGACCTGGTGTGGCGCGACTTCGCGCGCAGCGGCCGCCAGTTCGCCCGGAAAGTCGGCAATTCGGCGCAAGAGAGCCTGCTCATAGAGGCTGACCAGTGGCGACAGGTCTGCATGCGCGAGTGCGGCGACGGCTTCTTCCGGAGCCATTCCGCCCTGCCGCAGAACCGAGCAGACCCGCGCGTGCGCATATTGCAGGTAGTACACCGGGTTCTCGTCGGACTGCGAACGCGCGAGGTCGATATCGAACGCGAACTCGCTGTCGGCCTTGCGCGACACGAGGAAAAACCGCACGGCGTCGCGTCCTGCTTCGTCGATAAGGTCGCGCACGGACACGGACGTACCCGCCCGCTTGCTCAGCTTCACTTCCTCGCCGCCGCGCATCACCGTCACCATCTTGTGAATGACGTACTGCGGATAGCCCTCCGGAATGCCCAGGCCCATGGCCTGCAGGCCGGCGCGCACCCGCGTGACCGTGCTGTGGTGGTCACCACCTTGCACATTGACCACCTTAGAAAAGCCGCGCTCCCATTTCGTCACGTGATAGGCGACATCTGCCACGAAGTAGGTGTATTCGCCGTTGGACTTGCGCATGACGCGGTCCTTGTCGTCGCCGTAGTCGGTGGTCCTCAACCACAACGCGCCATCCTTGTCGTAGGTCTTGCCCGAAGCGGCGAGCCGCGCAACCGTGGCGTCGATGCGACCATCCGTATAGAGTGAGCTCTCCAGGTAATAGTTGTCGAAGGTGACGCCCAGCGCCCTCAAGTCCCTGTCCTGTTCTTCGCGCATTTGCGCAACCGCGAACCGGCGAATCGCGTCGAGATCGGCAACGGATGCGGGACCATTGCCCGGCTCCGGCAGGAAGCGTTGCGCCAGCTCGCGAATGTATTCGCCGTGGTAGCCATCTTCCGGGAACGTGATTTGCGCACCGAGCAGTTCCTGCGCACGCGCCTGCACGGAGAGCGCCAGGTTCTGGATCTGCTGTCCAGCGTCGTTGTAATAGTACTCACGCGTGACCGCATAACCCTGCGAATCGAAGAGGGACGCGATCGCGTCGCCCAGCGCGGCCTGTCGGCCATGTCCGACATGCAATGGTCCGGTGGGATTGGCCGAGACGAACTCGACCATGACGCGTTCGCCGGCGTGCACCGACGAGCGTCCGAACGCGTCGCGTTCCTCAAGAACCCGCGCGACAATCGCCTGCCGCGCAGGCGCCGTGGCGAAGACATTGATGAATCCGGCGCCGGCGATTTCGACATGATCAATGAGCGGCGATGCGGGCAATGCCGCAACCAGTGCTGTCGCCAACTCGCGCGGATTGCGTTGCGCACGCTTGGCAAGCGCGAGCGCGACATTGGATGCGTAGTCCCCATGCGCTGCCTGCTTCGGACGGTCGAGCGAAACGGGCATATCGGCGAACGCTGGCAGGAGGGTTCGCACGGCATCCTTGAGAATCGCTTCGAGGTCGTGCTTGAGATCGGTCACTTGGGTTCGGTTGGGCTCAGTTGGGCTCAGTTGCGCTCGTACCCGACAGGTCGTTCCGGGTTCTTCATCGACGACAAAATTGGCGGTTTGTGGCGAACGGGAGCAAAGCCGTAAATTATAACCTCCCGCGACCATTGATTCGATGCCATGAATCACGCAAATCCGGCAGGGTCCACGTCGAGTGCCCAGCGCACACGGCGGCCGGGTTGCGAGTCGATGGCGGCGCGCCACGCCGGCAGGAACTGCTGCAGGGCGGCCCTTCGGATGCTTTGCACGACGATCTGGCCGCGTTCGAATCCGGCGCGTCGCGCGAGCAGGGCTTTGACGGGGGAAAAAATGTCGACCTCCGCGCCCTTCCTTTGCGTCAATGTCATGCCCGCCGCGTGCGCCGCGCGCAGGAATTCGTCGACATCGCCACGGTGGTGGGCTTCCGCTGCCAGCAACGCGACATGGGCGTAGGGCGGCAGCAGGGCCAACTTGCGTTCTTCCAGCAGGCCCTCCGCGAGCCGCTCGTAGTCGTGCGCCTGGATCGCCGCATAGACGGGGTGTTCGGCGAAGTCCGTCTGGATGATCACTTCGCCGGCAAGGCCGGCGCGTCCCGCGCGTCCGGCAACCTGCATCAGCAGCGCCGCAAGACGCTCGGTCGCGCGAAAGTCCGCGCTGTACAGCGCATTGTCGGCACCCAGCACGCCCACCAGCGTGAGCCGCGGAAAATCGTGGCCCTTGGCGAGCATCTGCGTTCCGATCAGGATATCGAGTTCGTTGGCCGCCATGGCATCACGCATGGCGGCGAACGCGCCCTTGGCCCGCGTGCTGTCGCGATCGATGCGGGCGATACGAGCCGCAGGGAACGCATCGGCGAGCACGCGCTCCAGACGTTGCGTGCCGTAGCCCATCGGCAACAGATCGACGTTGCCGCACGTGGGGCAGGCCGCCGGCAGCGGCTGACCATGTCCACAGTGATGGCAGCGCATCGCCGCCGGATCGCGATGAACGGTGAGCCGGGCGCTGCATCGCGGGCACTCGGCCTCCCATCCGCAGGACGCGCACAGCAGCGACGGCGAGAAACCGCGGCGATTGACGAACACGAGCGACTGTTCGCCACGCGCGAGCCGCAGCGCCAGCGCGGCGCGCAGCGCTTCGCCGATGCCTTCCAACGCCCGCGCCGGCCGGTTATCCGCAAATCGCAGCTGCGGCATCTGCGCGCGAGGGTCGGCGCGCCGCGTCAGGTTGAGCCGATGGTAGCGGCCCTCGCGGGCGTGCAGCCACGATTCCAGCGACGGCGTGGCACTTCCCAGCACGATCGGTACGCTGCGGCGATGCGCGCGCCAGACGGCGACATCGCGTGCGTGATAGCGAACGTTCTCCTGCTGCTTGTACGAGGAGTCGTGCTCCTCGTCGACGACTATCAGCGCCAACGCCGGCAGTGGCACGAACACAGCGAGTCGCGTTCCCACGACCAGGCGGGCCTCACCTGACGCTGCCGCCTGCCAATGGTCGAAGCGTTCGCCGTTGGAGAGGCCACTGTGCAGCAGTACGATCGCAACGCCGGGCAACGCAGCGCGCACTCTGTGCTCGAGTTGCGGTGTGAGGTTGATTTCCGGAACCAGAAACAATACCTGGCCGCCGGCCCTGATCATGCTCGCTGCGGCGGCGAGATAGACGTCGGTCTTGCCGCTACCGGTGACCCCAAATAGCACCGACGGGGCGAACCCGCCAGGAGTCCCGGTAATTGCGGCAATCGCATTGACCTGCTCCGCGTTCAGCACGACCGCATTGGAAATCCCCGCAGGGGGAATTCCCGCATGTTCGACCGAAGCGATGGGTACGACATCCACGACAACGGCCTCTTGGACCATCGGCCTCAACGCAGCCGCCCCTTTGCGTCGGACGCCCCTGCGCACGACGAGGGGCGGCACCGCAAGCGCAGCCGCCATGCCGATGGGCTCCTGGTAGTAGTCCGCAACAAATCGGACCATGTCGAGCACATCGCGCGGCACCAGCGCGATGGGCAATACTGCATCGATGGTCTGCAACTTTTCGCGCGCAACCTCGGTGTCGCCAACGACATCCAGCACAACGCCCGAAAGTTTGCGCGGTCCCAATCGCACGCGAACGACGCTGCCACTGGCAATGCCGAGACCTTCAGGTGCCCAGTAATCGAAAGTCGTGTCGGCGGCGACCGGCAGCGCTACGCGTGCGATGGGCATGTTGGACGTCTGCGTTGGGAAAAAGCGTCAGCCATCAGGCAAGTTGTAGTGTTCTAAACTCTCAAGACGAATCGCAGAAAGACGACCCAAGTCGTTCATTTTAAAGATGCCACTCGGGTTGTCCGCAGTCTATGTGGATAACTTTGTGTGTAAGTGCCGCCGGGTAGACCGTGTGGTGGCCGCCGGCTAAGCGTAGCCCCGGACAAGCTATCGAACAGCCTGGAAATCGCCATTCAAATTCAATGCGTTAGGACACCCATCGTCGTAGGCTGCGTGATTGCTCCGCACACTTCCTCCAAAGCGTCACAAGTGTGCATAACTGTGAGGGCCAGGATCATCTCGCGGGCATTTGTCAACCCCTCGCAACGCCAGCACTGGCGCGGCTTTGAGGCGCTTTTCCCTAGGGCTGATCGCGCCGATCAAGGCCCGGCGCGGGCTGCGCGGGATATTCGATGGACACACTCGACGAGTGCGGCCACATTTTCGGGCGGAGTCCCCTGCACGATGCCATGTCCCAGATTGAAGATATGTCCCGGTGCGGGCCCGGCGGCGGCGAGAATTTTGGTCGCTTCGCGTACCACGGTCTTGGCGTCGGTCAAGAGCACCATGGGATCGAGATTACCCTGCAACGCGACCTGCCTGCCTATACGGTTTCGCGCGTTGGCAATATCCACCGTCCAGTCGAGTCCGACGCCTGCAGCGCCGATGCCGGCGATTTCTTCGAGCCACGCGCCGCCGCCCTTGGTAAAGATGATGGACGGGAATGGGCTCCCATCCGGCGCTGAATCGAGTCCAGCGACGATCTGGCGCATGGGTTCGAGCGAGAACTTGCCATAGGCCTCGGTAGACAATAGTCCGCCCCAGGTGTCAAAGACCATGACGGCATCGGCGCCGGCGGCGATCTGTTCGTTGAGATAAACGGTGACCGCGCGGGCGTTCGTTGCGACGAGATGCTGCAATAAATCGGGGCGCGCATAGGCCATGCGGCGCACGTTGGCGTAATCCGCGCTGCCACCCCCTTCAATCATGTAACAGGCCAGCGTGAACGGGCTCCCCGCAAAGCCTATCAACGGCACACTGCCCTTGAGCGCACGCTTGATTTGCGCGACTGCGTCGAAAACATAGCGAAGCTTGGCCATGTCGGGCACGCCGATCGCGAAGATCGAGGAATCGTCGTGCGCAGTTCTCTCGAATCGCGGTCCTTCACCTTCGGCAAAGGACAACCCCAGGCCCATGGCATCGGGGATGGTCAGGATGTCCGAAAACAGTATCGCGGCGTCGAGGGGAAAGCGCTCCAGCGGCTGCAGTGTCACTTCGGTAGCAAGCGCAGGGTTACCCGCAAGCCCCATGAAACTGCCGGCGCGTGCGCGTGTTTCCTTGTATTCGGGAAGGTACCTTCCGGCCTGCCGCATCAGCCAAATTGGCGTATGCGATGTCGGTTCGCGCTTCAGCGCACGCAGGAAAGTATCGTTGTGGAGCATGGCCTAGACCAACGCGCGTCCGGTCAGACGTTCGAGGATTGCGAGCGGCGCCTTGGCCGGATCGTAGAGCGCGGTCACAGGAAGGTGGATCGTCTGCTCCAACATGTATTGTCCCGATACCGCGGCGTGCATGACCTGGTCGGAAAAACACAGCCACGTCGTTCCGGGCGCGAAGCGGACGACCTGCTGCGCACAGTCCCGCTGGTAAGCCATGTCCGCCTTAGCCCTGTCGTGCAGGTTGAGCATCAGGTGGTCGTATTCACTGCGTCGCCGCTTGGTCACATGCAAGGCGGCCAGCACCGCGGCCGAACCCGGCAGCGGATTGCGAATCTGCGGCAGGAAGGTCCGGGCGAGCGCTTCAAACGATTCGCCGACGCGCCACACACGGTCCTCGACCGGATTGACGTTCGTGAAGACTCGAAGGATTCGTTCCCCGTGATTGGGCCGCGACGGAAACGCATCGACGTGCAGGCGCGAATCGTCCTTGCGCCATGACACTTCCCTCCCCACCGCAGGTTGCGGCCTGAAGCTCGTCCTGGCCCGCTCCACATATTGCGCGTAGCGCGGGAACAGCGTGACCACGAGCTCGGCCGCGCTGGCAGCGTAGCGCGCCACCATCACCTTCAATTCGACCAGGTCGGACGCCTCACCCTGCGCGCCCTTGAGCGTTGGTTGCGGCGTTTGCGCATCCAGGCTGATGTTCTTGGCGCGTCCGTCGGACCAGGCAGGCGAAAGGAAGCGGCGCTCGCGCTCGGAGAGTTCGAAATTGACGTGCGGCAGCGCCAACACGCCACCGTCTTCGATGGCGCGCACGGCAGCGTCCTGGGCGCCGCGGGCAAGCGCCGGACGCCAGCCAATCAGGTCGAGCGTGACTATCGCGGACATGAATCGTCGACACCGGAGAACATGAACGACGACGTCCTCAACGCGGGAGCGTGGAGGATCCCATCAGGAATTCATCGACCGCGCGAGCGGCCTGCCGTCCCTCGCGGATGGCCCATACGACCAGCGATTGCCCGCGCCGCATGTCGCCGGCCGCGAAGACCTTGGGCACCGAGGTCTGGTAGCTTTCGGTGTCGGCCTTCACGTTGGAACGCGCATCGCGCTCTACACCGAATTGCGCGAGCAGTCCGCTTAGCACCGGTCCGACAAAACCCATCGCGAACAACACGAGGTCGGCCTTCATTTCGAATTCGCTGCCGGGAACTTCGACCATCTTCATGGCGCCCGTGGCGTCCTTTTGCCACTCGACGCGCGCCGCGATGAGCTTCTCGACCTTGCCCCCGCTGCCCTCGAAACGCTTGGTGGTGACCGCCCAGTCGCGCGCGCAGCCTTCCTCATGCGACGAGGACGTGCGCAGCTTGATGGGCCAGTTGGGCCACACCAGCGACTTATTCTCGGATTCCGGCGGTTGCGGCAACAATTCGAATTGCGTGATCGACGCCGCACCATGCCGATTGGACGTGCCGACACAGTCCGAGCCCGTGTCGCCGCCGCCGATGATGACGACATGCTTGCCCGTGGCCATGGTCTGGCCCGCAACCGTGTCTCCCGCGACGACCTTGTTCTGCTGCGGAAGAAAGTCCATGGCAAAGTGGACGCCGGTAAGATCGCGCCCCGGAACGTCCAGATCACGCGGCGCTTCGGCACCGCCGGTCAGCACGATGGCGTCGAAGTCTGCGAGCAGTTGCGCAGCCGGAATGTCGACACCGACGTGCGCGCCCGGGCGAAACTCGACACCTTCGCTGGACATCTGCGCCATGCGGCGGTCGATCAGGTGCTTTTCCATCTTGAAGTCGGGAATGCCGTAGCGAAGCAGTCCGCCGATGCGGTCGGCCTTCTCGAACAGCACGGCCTTGTGCCCGGCGCGCGCCAACTGCTGCGCGCATGCCATGCCCGCAGGACCGGAGCCGATGACCGCCACGCGCTTGCCGGATTTCTTCTCGGGAGGCTGCGGTACCACCCAGCCTTCTTCCCAGCCCTTGTCGATGATGAAATGCTCGATGGACTTGATGCCCACCGGGTCATTGTTGATGTTCAGCGTGCATGCGGCCTCGCAGGGGGCGGGGCAGACGCGGCCCGTGAACTCGGGGAAATTGTTGGTGGAATGCAGCACGTCGAGCGCCTGCCGCCACTGGTGTCGATACACGAGGTCGTTCCAGTCCGGTATGACGTTGTGCACCGGACAGCCGGACTGGCAAAACGGGATGCCGCAATCCATACAGCGCGCGCCCTGCTTCCCCGCCTCGGCGTCGGCAAGCGCAATGATGAACTCGCGATAGTGATGCACTCGCTCAACCGCCGGCTCCATCACTTCCTGGATACGCTGCAATTCGAGAAAACCGGTGACCTTGCCCATAGTGTCAGGCCACCTCTCGCGACTTAGCCTTGGGCGCTGCTTGCGCGTTCTGCCGCGCATGCATTTCGCCCAGCGCGCGCTGGTACTCATGCGGGAACACCTTCACGAACCGCGTCCGCGCCACGTTCCAGTCGTCGAGGATCTGCAAGGCGAGGGTGCTGCCCGTGAAGCGCAGGTGGCGCTCGATCATCTCACGCAATTGCGGCTCGTCGGCGCTGCCCTTGTGCAGGTTGCGGCCCTTGCCCGCGGCAACGTAGTCGGCTTCGGCGGCAGACTGTTCCGATTCGCTGCGCACCGGCGTCAACTCGACCATGGCGGGATTGCAATGCGCGCAGAACGTGCCATCGACGTCGTACACGTACGCGACGCCGCCGCTCATGCCCGCCGCGAAATTGCGTCCTGTGCGGCCCAGGACCACGACGGTACCGCCGGTCATGTATTCGCAGCCGTGATCGCCCGTACCCTCGACGACCGCCAGGCCGCCGGAATTGCGCACGCAGAAGCGTTCGCCAGCCACGCCGCGGAAGTAAGCCTCGCCGTCGATCGCGCCATACATCACCGTATTGCCGATGACGATGTTGTCTTCCGGCTTGGCCGGACACGACGGGTCCGGGTAGACGACGATGCGTCCGCCGGACAGTCCCTTGCCCACGTAGTCGTTGGTCGCACCTTGCAGTTCGAACGTGATACCGCGCGCCAGGAACGCCCCGAAACTCTGGCCGGCAATGCCTTCGAACGCGACATGGATCGTGTCCTCGGGCAGGCCCTCGTGACCGTACTTGCGCGCGACTGCGCCGGAAAGCATCGCACCGACGGAACGATTGGCATTGCGGATGCGAAACGTGAGCCGCACCGGCTGCTTGCGCTCGATGGCTGCTTGGGCGCCGGCGATCAATTGATGATCCAGCGCACCTTCCAGCGCGTGATTCTGGGTCTCCACCAGGCGCCGCGCGACCTCCGGCGGCATGTTCGGCTGATGGAACACACGCGAGAAATCGAGTCCCTTGGCTTTCCAGTGCGCAACGCCCGCACGCATGTCGAGCAGGTCCGCGCGCCCGATCATCTCTTCGAAGTTGCGCAAACCCAGCTTGGCCATGATCTCGCGCACTTCCTCGGCGATGAAGAAGAAGAAGTTGACGACGTGCTCCGGCTGGCCGCTGAATTTCCTGCGCAGCACGGGATCCTGCGTCGCAATGCCGACCGGACAGGTATTGAGGTGGCACTTGCGCATCAGGATGCAGCCTTCGACGACCAGCGGGGCGGTTGCGAAGCCGAACTCATCCGCGCCGAGCATTGCGCCAATGGCTACGTCGCGCCCGGTCTTCATCTGCCCGTCCACCTGCACGGCGATGCGGCCGCGCAAACGGTTCAGCACCAGCGTCTGCTGCGTTTCCGCAAGCCCTAATTCCCAGGGCGTACCGGCGTGCATGAGGGAGGACAGCGGCGAGGCACCGGTGCCGCCATCGTGGCCGGCAATGGTCACGTGGTCGGCCTTGGCCTTGGCTACGCCCGCCGCCACCGTGCCGACGCCGACTTCCGACACCAGCTTCACGGAGATCGACGCCTTCGTATTCGCGTTCTTCAAATCGTGAATCAGCTGCGCGAGGTCCTCGATCGAATAGATGTCGTGGTGGGGCGGCGGCGAAATCAGTCCGACACCGGGCACCGAGTAGCGCAATCGCGCGATGTACTCGGAGACCTTGTGGCCAGGCAGCTGGCCGCCTTCACCGGGCTTGGCGCCTTGCGCCATCTTGATCTGGATCTGGTCGGCCGACGCGAGATACTCCGCGGTGACGCCGAAGCGCGCCGAGGCGACCTGCTTTATCTTCGAACGCAGGCTGTCGCCAGCCTTGAGCGGAATGTCGCTCTCGATTTGCTCGCGGCCGAGCACCGTGGCCACCGTATCGCCATCCTTGATGCCGCTCTCGCCGTTGCGCAATTCAGCGCGATAGCGCGCCGGATCCTCGCCGCCCTCGCCCGTGTTCGATTTGCCGCCGATGCGGTTCATCGCCGCCGCAAGCGTGGTATGGGCCTCGGACGAGATCGAGCCCAGGCTCATGGCACCCGTAGCGAAGCGCTTGACGATGGAAACCGCCGGCTCGACCTCGGCCAAAGGAACTGGAGTGCGCCCGCCCGCCTTGAACTCGAACAGACCGCGGAAAGTCTTCAACTGTCGGCTCTGCTCATTGACGAGATGGGCATAGTCGCGATACGTGGCGTGACTGTTGGCACGGGTCGCGTGCTGCAGCTTGGCGATGGTTTCCGGCGTCCACATGTGCGCTTCGCCGCGCGTGCGGTACTGATACTCGCCGCCCGCATCAAGCATGTCGCGCAGAAGCGGATCGTCGCCGAACGCGAGCGCATGCATGCGCACGGACTCTTCAGCCACTTCGAAGAGACCGATACCCTCGACGTTGCTGGCCGTGCCGGTGAAATATTTGTCGACGAAGGCCTTTTGCAACCCAACCGCCTCGAAGATCTGCGCGCCGCAGTAGGACTGGTAGGTGGAGATGCCCATCTTGGACATGACCTTGGTCAATCCCTTGCAAAGCGCCTTGATGTAACGCTTGCCTGACTCTTTGGACTCAAGCGCGGGGACGACGCGCGCAAGATCGGCAAGCGTCTCCAGCGCGAGGTAGGGATGGATCGCCTCGGCGCCATAGCCCGCAAGCAATGCGAACTGATGCACTTCGCGCACGGAACCCGTTTCAACGACCAGGCCCGCGGACGTGCGCAGGCCGTGCTTGACCAGATGTTCGTGCACCGCGGCCGTCGCGAGCAATGCGGGGATGGGCAGCAACGCTTCCGATATGCTGCGATCGGACAGGATGATGATGTTGTAGCCCTGCGATATCGCGTCTTCCGCGTGCGCTGCGAGGCTTGCGAGCGCGGCTTCCATGCCATTGGCGCCCCACGTGGCGGGATAGCAGATGTCGAGTTCGACGGCACGAAACGCGCCACCCGAAAAGAGCTCGACGTGACGGATTTTTTCCATGTTTTCCGGCGTGAGGATCGGCTGCGGAACCTCGAGTCGCATCGCCGGTTCCGTCGCATCGATGCCGAGCAGGTTAGGGCGCGGCCCGATGAACGACACCAGCGACATCACGAGCTCCTCCCGGATCGGATCGATCGGAGGATTGGTGACCTGCGCGAACAATTGCTTGAAGTAGTTGTAGAAGACCTTGGGCCGGTCGGACAACACCGGAAGCGCTGCATCGTTGCCCATCGAGCCCAGCGGCTCTTCACCGTTGGCCGCCATGGGCGTCAGCAACAGTCGGACGTCTTCCTGAGTGTAGCCGAACGCCTGCTGGCGATGCAGGAGCGGCACTGAAGTGGGCGTCGGCGGCGCGGGCTCCGGCATGTCGGGCAGGTGCAAGCGGCACTGCTCGATCCACTGGCGATAGGGCTTGTCGGTCGCCAGCGTGTGCTTCAATTCGTCGTCATCGACGATGCGGCCCTCTTCCAAGTCGACCAGCAGCATCTTGCCGGGTTGCAGTCGCCACTTCTTGACGATCCGCACCTCCGGGATGTCGAGCACGCCGACTTCGGAGGCCATGACAATGATGTCGTCGTCGGTCACCACGTAGCGCGCGGGGCGCAGGCCGTTGCGGTCGAGCGTTGCGCCGATCTGGCGACCGTCGGTGAAGGCCATCGCCGCGGGACCATCCCAGGGCTCCATCAACGCGGCGTTGTATTCGTAGAATGCGCGACGATCCTCGTCCATCAGCGGGTTGCCGGACCAGGCTTCGGGAACCATCATCATCATGGCGTGCGCGAGCGGATAGCCGCCCATGACGAGCAACTCCAGCGCGTTGTCGAAGGACGCGGAGTCGGACTGGCCGTCATAGATCAGCGGCCACAATTTCGGCAGGTCATCGCCCAGGATTTTGGAGGCGATGGCGCCTTCGCGCGCGCGAATCCAGTTGAAGTTGCCGCGCAACGTGTTGATTTCCCCATTGTGGGAAATGAAGCGGAACGGGTGCGCAAGGTCCCATGTCGGGAACGTGTTGGTCGAGAAGCGCTGGTGCACCATGGCCAGCGCCGAGACCATCGACTCGTCATGCAGGTCGAGGTAGTACTCGCCGACCTGCTTGGCCAGCAGCATGCCCTTGTAGATAATGGTGCGTGTCGAAAACGACGGCACGTAGTATTCGCGTCCGTGGCGCAAGTGCAGCGATTGCACGGCGTGGCCGGCGCGTTTCCTGATGATGTAGAGCTTGCGTTCGAACGCGTCCTGGTCCATGTCGCGCGAACCGCGCGCGACGAACACCTGGCGAATGACCGGCTCCACTTCCTTGGTTCGTTCGGACAGGCCGCTGTTGTCGGTGGGAACGTCACGCCAGCCGAGCAGCAACTGGCCTTCGGCCTGGATTGCGCGCTCGATTTCCTGTTCGCAGGCCATTCGCGATGCCGGTTCGCGCGGCAGGAATACCATGCCCACGCCATACTGGCCGATAGCCGGGAGGGTGATGCCGAGCTTGCCGCACGCACGGCGGAAAAACACGTCGGGCAGCTGGATCAGGATGCCGGCACCGTCGCCTTGCAACGGATCCGCGCCGGTGGCGCCGCGATGAGTCAGGTTTTCGAGGATGCGCAATCCGCGCTGGACGATCCCGTGGCTTTTGCGCCCCTTGATATGGGCGATAAAGCCCAGTCCGCAGGCATCGTGCTCGTTGGACGGGTCGTACAGGCCCTGACTTTCCGGTGGCCAAGGCGTCGATTCCAGTGAAATGCGTTCCACGAAGGCCCTCATCCGGTATGTTTTGTGGTCGTCGCAGGGCAATGTCCGCCCGTCTTCGTCCATCCAAGGGTTGGTGGCCCGTTCGCATTTGCTGCCAAATGGCCGGATCGCGGCAAATTGGGATGTTTGCGACCAAACATTTTAATACTACCCGCGATGCTGCAATGCGGCAATCGCGGGGTCGCGCACGGGCGCCGGCGCAACATGGACCGCCAAACGGTGGTAATTTCCAGAGGGAAAGACTTGCGCGCGTCAGATGCTTAGGCTTTAATCTGAACAAAGTGGGCTAGATGCTTGTTGCAGCGTCCAATTCAGCTTCGCCCGAACGCAACGTTTAGGACAACATCATCAGGATTTCAACATGCTAGATTGGCTCGTGACCCCCAGGCTGCGTCCCGCCCTCACCGTTCTCGGCTTGGCCGGGCTATTGACACTCGAGGCGTGTGGTGGCGGCAGCGGCGCCCCGAACAATCCGTATGTGGACCCACCATCGAATGCGGCCCTGCAGGTGCTGCCGACGACGTTGACAGCCTATTCCGGCATCCCCGTGACCGTAACCGTCGTCTCGGGGGTCGCGCCGTATTCTGTATTCACCTCCAATGCCTCGGTCCTTCCCGTTACGCAAAACGTGGCGGGCAACACGATTGTTCTCCTCCCGAACAAGGTCACCACCGATACCGAGGTGACCATTACCGTGCAGGATGCCGCGGCGCAGACCGCGATTGTAAGAGTCACCGTCTCGGGCTCGCCCATCCTCAATGCGTTGACATTCGCGCCAAGCGGCGGCGATTGCGGCGCAAATCTATGTTCAGGGCAAACGGGTACCGCCACCGTCGTGGCCACGGGACCTGGAGGCGTTCCGCTGAGCGGACGGCAAATACGCTTCGATGTGGTCTCCGGTCCGTTTGGAATCACCACCAGCAATCCCGCAACGCCGCTGGTCCAGACGCTGACGGTTTCGACCGACTCCACCGGAACCGCGGTCGTTTCGGTTCTTGCCACGGCCAATTCTCCGACCCAGCCTGCGCAGATACGCGCGACCGATGTGACGTCGGGGCAGCAGCAGATAGCCAACTTCACCATCGTCAACAGCACGGTGGCGGGCCAATCGCCGCTGACCGTCATTCCCGAAACCGCGACTATCACGGGCGCGCTGACGACCAGCTGCTCGTCAGGGTTCCGCATCGACTACTTCATCTATGGCGGCACCCCGCCCTACAGGGTGTCGTCCACGTTCCCGACCGGCGTCACCATTGTGAATACGACGGTGCCGGTCAGTGGCGGATTCTTCGAGGCCATCACCAATGGCGCTTGCGTGGATCCGCTGACATTCACGATCGTGGACACGGCGGGCAAGCAAACGACGGCCACACTCATCAACAAACCCGGCACTACCGCTCCCCCGGCGCCCTCGGCCATCTCGATTACTCCGGCCACCGTGACGGACATCGCCTGCGCCGGCAAGACCTATTCGTTCATCGTGAATGGCGGCACACCGCCCTATAACGTCACCCAGGTCACCAACCCGACCTATGCCGGCACCGTAGGGATCGCGCCCCCAATCGTGCCAGCAGCTGGCGGTACGGTGGCCATCACTTATACAGGTCCTCCTGTACCGGCAGGCACAGCAACGACGGTGGCAATCGTCGACGGTGCCACGCCACCACAAACCATCTCCGCTAAGATCAACTGCAACTGATCAAGCGTTCGAAAAAGTAAAACGGCGATCCATGGGATCGCCGTTTTGCGTTGGGTCTGGCGTTAGAAATGCTTGGGCTGGAATCCAGCGGAGGGTCAGGCCAGGATGGCCGCGAGATCGCCTTCGCTGACGTCGGCAGCCACCACCGCATGCCCCAGCGCCGACAGGAGAATGAAGCGAACCGCGCCGTTGGCAACTTTCTTGTCGCGTGCGATCAGCTCGCGCCAACGCGCAGGAGTCAACGCAGGTGGCGCAATCGGCAGCCGTGCCCGTTGGGTCAACGCCTGCAGCCGCGCGGTGGCGCTCGGCGCGAGACCCCGTGCGCGTTCCGACAGTTTCGCGGCGAGGACCATTCCAGCGGCAACAGCTTCTCCGTGGAGCCAATTGCCGTAGCCTGATGCGGTTTCGATCGCGTGGCCGAAAGTGTGGCCGAAATTCAGCAACGCGCGATCGCCCGACTCGCGCTCATCCGCCGCTACGATGGCGGCCTTGATGCGACAGCTTTCATGAATGGCGTGCAGCAACGCGTCCGGCTCGCGCGCCAGGAGCGCGTCCATGTTGCCTTCGAGCCAGGCAAAGAATCGTTCGTCCTTGATGGCGCCGCACTTGATGACTTCGGCCAGACCAGCCGACACTTCCCTGTCCGGCAGCGTGCGCAGGCAAAGCGAATCGATCAGCACGGCCCGAGGCTGGTAAAACGCGCCGATCAGGTTCTTGCCCAAGGCGTGATTGATGCCGGTCTTGCCGCCGACGGAGGAGTCGACCTGCGCGAGCAGCGTGGTTGGCACTTGTACGAACGGCATGCCGCGCTGGTAGATTGCCGCGGCGAATCCCGTCAGGTCGCCCACGACGCCGCCGCCCAACGCAATCAGCACAGTCGATCGTTCCGCACGAATCTCGATCAAGCGGGTCAGCATGTCCTGCAGCGTCGCCCAGTTCTTGTGGGATTCACCGTCCGGAATCAACAGGATTTCGTGGGCCACGCCAGCGGCAGCAAGACTCGCGCGAACGGGGGGCAGCCAGTGTGCGGCCACAGTCGCATTGCTGACGACCACGGCCCGCTGCGCCATGGCGGCCACTGTCACGCCAAGCCGCTCGAGTGTGCCCGCGCCCACATGGATCGGATAAGCTCGTCCAGCCAACGCAACATCGAGCGTCCTGATCACGAGGACCCTTCGTTGTCATGCACATCGACTTCGAAGAGGCGGGCGAAACGCAGCACCTGTTCCCGATCGGATTCGACGACATGATCCGCGACTTCGCGATACAGCGCATCGCGTTCCATGTAGAGGGTCACGAGCCGGTTCTGTGGCTCCGCCGTTTGCAGGAGCGGTCGGTTCCGGTTGTGGCGCACACGCTCCCAGAGCACCGCCGGGTCGGCGTGCAGGTAGAGCACGGTGCCGTTCTCCCGCAGGCGCAGGCGGTTGGCCGGTCGCAGCACGGCGCCACCTCCCGTGGACAGCACGATTTCCGAGAGCTGCGTGAGCTCGGCCATCGTCACCTCCTCGCGGTCGCGGAATCCGGCCTCCCCCTCGATCTCGAAAATGGTGGGAATCGACACGCCCAGGCGTTGTTCCAATTCGGCGTCCGCATCGACGAAGCGCTTGTTCAGCCGTCGCGCGAGCTGGCGGCCAAGCGTGGACTTTCCCGCACCAGGCAGGCCGACCAGAAATAAATTGCCCCGGTGCAACGGAACCGGGGCAATGGATGGGGGGACGACGCCACTGGCGCCGCCGGTGTTGGGGTTCACCGCACGGAAGTGACGGAATCCTTGACGATGCGCGGCGTAAGGAAGATCAGGAGTTCGGTCTTGTTGGACGTCGTTCCCGTCTGCTTGAAGAGGTAACCCAGGATCGGCAGGTTGCCCAGCCATGGAACCTGGGTGACGTCGTTGCGGATTTCTTCCTCGAAGATCCCGCCGATCACCGCCGTGTCGCCGTTGCCGACCTGGATTTGCGTAATGATGTTCTTGGTGTCGATCGACGGCACCGAGCCACCGCCTGCCTGCGGCACAAATTGCCCCACAGTGTCCTTGTGTATTTCGACCGACATGATCACGCGGTTGTCCGGTGTGATCTGGGGTGTCACTTCGAGTTTGAGCACCGCTTTCTTGAACTGGGTCGTGGGCGGGGAATTCGCGCTGCCCCCGGTCGTGTAGGGAATTTCCGTTCCCTGCTCGATGGCCGCCTTGCCGTTGTCCTGGGTGACGACGCGCGGACTGGACACCACTTTGCCGCGGCCATCGGCCTCGAGTGCCGAAAGCTCCAGGTTGATGAGGTTGCCGCTGCCGAGATTGATCAGCGTCAATGCCAACTGTCCGGCCGCGTTGGGCACGGGCAGGTTGACGTTGAGCTGAGGACTGTCGGAATAGCCTGCTGACGCGAGGCCGGAGGCAAGTTCGAACGGGGTCTGGGTCCGCGTTTCACGCCTGCATACGCCGCCATTGCAGGTCACGGTCGGCTGCGTATTGAGGCTGCCGCTCGTGCCGCCGGCGAATTTGCTTTTGCCACCAGTAAGTGTAAAGCCGGTCTGCTGGCCGAAGCGCACACCCAGCTGCTGGCTGAAGAGATCGCTGGCGACGACGATGCGCGCTTCGATCACCACCTGCCGGATCGCCGTGTCGAGCAGCCGGATCATTTTCCGGATCTCCTCCAGCACCGCGGCTGTGTCCTGTACGAACAGGATATTCGTGCGCGGGTCGACGATCGCCACGCCTCGCTGCGAAAGTACCGAGCCCTGACCACCGGTCGTCGCAGTCTGACCCGCGCCCGCGCCGTAGGCCTGCTGGCGATTGGTCGAGACCAGCCGTTCCAGGTCGGCGGCCTTGATGTAATTCAACTGGAAAGACTCTGAGATCAATGGCTCGAGTTGCGCGATCTGCAGTGCGTTTTCCAGCTGCTGCTTCTCGCGCAGCGCCAACTCTTCGCGCGGGGCAATCATGACCACGTTGCCCTTCTTCCGCATGTCGAGGCCCTTGGTCTGGAGGATGATGTCCAGTGCCTGGTCCCAGGGAATGTCCTTCAGGCGCAACGTCAGGTTGCCCTGCACCGTGTCGCTGGTGATGATGTTGAGTCCGGTGAAATCGGCGATGACCTGCAGTACCGCGCGCACTTCCACATTCTGGAAATTGAGCGACAGTTTCTCGCCCTTGTAGCCGCCTTTGGTTCCCTGCGTGAGCTTGTTCGGGTCCTCATGCACCGGCTTGATTTCGAGGATGAAGCGGTTTTCCGTCTGGTAGGCGGTGTGTTCCCACAAGCCCTGCGGTTCGATCACCATCCGCGTATTGCTGCCCTGCGGGAACGTGTCGATCGTGACCACGGGCGTGCCGAAATCGTTGACGTCGAGCCGGCGTTCGAGGTTGCGCGGCAACGTGGTCTTGAGGAAGTCGACGATCAGGTTCTTGCCCTGCTGGCGGATGTCGATGCCTGCCGAGTTGTCGGATAGATCGACGATTATCCGGCCTTCGCCGGCCTTGCCCCGCCGGAAATCGACGTCGCGCAACGCGTGCGACGCGTCGCCTACCTTGGCCTCGGCAAAGCGCTGCACCTGCACGTTTTGCGCGGACGGCGTTGCTTGGTCGGACAGCGTGACCAGCACCGCATTGCCCTCGATGGTCGTTTCAAACGTCTGCGGCTTGTTGAGGTTGAACACGACGCGGGTCCGGTTGCCCGCCTGGATCAGGTTCAAGCTGCGCAGCGCCGGTTCCGCAATCTCGCGCTGCGTCACGCCAAGACCATTTGACGTGTCCAGGAAGTCGAGCGCGATTCGCGGCGGGTTCTGCACCGAAAAGCCGGCGGGCGGATTGGCGGGCGGCGACTTCAACTGGAACTTGACCACCGTCCTGCCGGAAGACCCGCGGGTGACGGTGACCTGTTCCAGGCTGTTGGCGGTCTGCGCCGCTGCCACGCCCGAAAGTGCAAACGCGCACAGGGCGACGAGGCCGGCCGCCCAACCGCGGCGCGCGGCCGCGCGCACGCGTGAGTATTGGATGCCGTGAATCGCGCTCATTGTCGAAGCTCCTATCTTCTTTGTCTCTGGTCGTTCTGCTGCTGCAACTGCAGCGTGCTCGAACGTTCGGTCCAGTCGCCGGCCCCGTCCTGTAGGAGCTCCTTCAACTTCAATTCGCCATCTCCGATGTCTATGACGACACCGTAATTCTGGCCAAGGTAGTTACCCGCGCGAACCTGGAAGACGTCGTTTTCCGGCGTGCGGACCAAGGCATAGTTGACCTTGTTCCTGGCCAGCGTTCCCACCATGGACAGCGATTCCAGCGGGAAAGCCTCGAGCGGCTCCTTGCGCCGGGTGAAGTCGGGTGCCAGCTTGCTGCCGCCCTTGGTCGGCTCTATCTTGCGCGGCTTGAACGGGTCGGGCAGGTCGAAAGCGTTGTAGGTGAAAGGATCGTAAGGCTTGATTTGCGGCAGTGGATCGAGCTTGCCCTTGGCCGTCTTGCCCTGATCCTTCATCCACGCTTCCAGATCGGGATGGCCATTGCCGCCGCATGCCCCGAGCGCGAGCATTGCGCAAATGCAAATTGCGATGATGTAGCCGCGTCTCATTTCTTGGCCTTGCCTTTGGCCAGGGCGCGCTGCTTTTGAATTTCCTCGTCATCCAGGTAGCGAAAAGTCTTTGCCACCGCTTCCATGGAAAGCGCGCCCTTGTCCGTACTGATGACCATGTCGTTGAGCGTGACAACGCGGGGCAACTGCGCGATGTCGCTCGCGAACGCACCCATGTCGTGATAGTTGCCGGTAATCTTGATGTTGATCGGCAGCTCGGCGTAGAAGTCTTCCATTTTTTCCTGAACCGCCGGCCGGAACAGTTCGAACTGCAGCCCGCGTCCGAGACCAGCCTGGTTCACGTCGGTGAGCAATGCATCGATTTCAGACCGGTTGGGCAGCTGCTTGACCAATGCGCCGAACGATTGCTCGACTTCGTTCAATTGCTGGACATAGAGATCGAAGTTGATCGCGCGGTTCTTCTTTTCGGCGTACTGCTTCTTCAGTCCCACCTCGACCTCTTCGGCCGCATTCAACGCATCCCATTGGTCGCGCCAGTCCAGGAATAATCCCGCAGCGACAATGACGACGAATATGCCGATCAGGACGACGATCTTCGGCAACATCGGCCAGTTGCCGACATCGCGAATGTTTAGGCGGCGGATTTCGTCTAGCGTCATGACTTCTTGCCCACTGCGGGAACCACGGGCTTCACGGGCACTGGGACCGCGGCCGGGCCTCCGGGAACCGAGGCCCTGGCCGCACTGGGCGCATTCGCATCCACCGGCGCGGCACGCTTGATGAGGAAGCTCAACGTGAATTCATTGATCTTCTGGGTGGTGTCCTTGGAGTTGGGCATTGTCACCAACTTGATTTCGACCAACTCAGGGGTAGAAAGCCAGGGCGACGCTTCAATATTGCGCATCAGCGTCGACACCCGCGCGTTGGATTGCGCGTAGCCCACGACCGTCACCTTGGGCCCAACCTGGCGGATGTTGCGCAGGTAGATCCCGTCGGGCAGCTGCCGCACCAACTGGTCGAGCAGGTGCACCGCCTCACTGCGGTTCGATTGCAGCGTTTCCACGACCTGCTTCCGCGCGAGCACCGCCTGGATCTGGTCACGCAGCCGGTCGATTTCCTTGATTTGCTCGTCGAGCTTGGCGATCTCGGTCTTGAGTACGCGATTGCGGGACGCCTGGCGCTCGATCTGGTTGACCAATATGCCGTGGACGAGCGCAATGACCGCAAGTCCCAGCACCGCGAGCGAGATCATCAGCGTGTAGAACTGGCGCTGGCGGGCCTGGCGCTTCTGCTCCCGGTGAGGCAGCAGATTGATGCGGATGGCGGCCATTACTCGAAACTCCGCAGCGCCAAGCCCGTCGCGACGAGCAGCATCGGCGCGTCCTGTGCGAGCTGGCGCGGCCGGATGCGGTCGGAGGCGGCCATGTTGGCGAACGGGTTAGCCAGCACGGTGGCGACCCCCGCCCTCTTGGCAACCAGTTCGTCCAATCCGGGTAGTACGGCGCATCCGCCTGAAAGGACGATCTGGTCGACCTGGCTATGGGAGGTCGAGGTGAAGAAGAACTGGAGCGCGCGGGTAATTTCCAGCGCCAGCGTTTCCATGAACGGCTGGAGCACGTCGTTGTCGTAGTTCTCGGGCAGGCCCTGGTTGCGCTTCGCCGACTCGGCCTCTTCGGCGGAAAGGTTGAACGCGCGCTGGATGTCCTGCGTCAGCTGGTTGCCCCCGAACACCTGGTCGCGGGAGAACAGGAATTGATTGTTGCGCAGGACATAAAAGTGGGTGACGTGCGCGCCAACATCGACCAGGGCGACGTTCTGGTCGCGGCCGTTGGCGGGAAGCGACGGCGCAATCAGCCGGAACACCTCCTGGGTGGCATACGACTCGACGTCCATCACCATGGGCTTCAGGCCGGCGGATTCCGCGATGGCCACCCGGTCCTCCACCTTTTCCTTGCGCGACGCGGCAATCAGGATCTCGACCTCATCCGGGTTGTTCGGCGCATCGCCCAGGACCTGGAAGTCGAGATTGACCTCGTCCAGCGCAAATGGAATATATTGGTTGGCCTCGGCCTCGACTGCCAGTTCGAGCTCTTCTTCCTTTTGCCCGGCAGGAACGATGATTTTCTTGGTTATGACCATCGCCGCCGGAAGCGCCATGGCCACCATGCGGTTGCGACTGCCCATGCGCTTCCATGCCCGCTTCAGCGCATCGCTGACCTGGTCAAGGTTGGCAATATTGCCGTCGGTGACAGTGTCCTTGGGAAGCGGCTCGATGGCGTACCGCTCAAGACGATAGGTGCCCTTGCCGGTTTCGGCGAGCTCCACCAACTTGAGCGATGTCGATGCAATATCGACCCCGATCAGCGAAGGGGACTTCCTTTGGAAGAAATCCTGGAAAGCAGTCATGTTTTGGGCAAGCGACCTTAATCAACTCAGTGGTCAACTCAGCTACCAGCTCGGTTACCTACGCAGTTACCCTCGCAGATGCTGATAACTTACATTAAACTCTGGCAGCAAGTATGAACATTGTCAATTTGTTTTCCGTTTCGGGCGGCCAGTGTTGCAAGCCTGCATATAATGCAGCTTCCGCCCCCCCTACTTCTGCAAGTTTTATTCCCACGTGCTAAAGCGCTGGCTGCTCTATCTGGGCTCCGTCATCCTGGGCCTTTGCGTGGTCGGCGCCCTGCTGGGGATGCTGGTTCTGGCCTTGCTGATGCCCACGCTGCCCTCCCTGGAGGTGCTGACCGACTATCAGCCCAAAATCCCCTTGCGTGTCGTTTCGGCCGAAGGTGAGCTTCTGGGCGAATTCGGCGAGGAAAGACGCGCCATCGTGGCCATAAAAGCGGTCCCGGATGTCATGAAACAGGCCATTTTGGCCGCGGAAGACGAGCGCTTCTATCAGCACGGTGGTGTGGACTATTTGAGCGTCCTCCGCGCCGCACTGGCCAATGTCGCGACGGGCACCCAGCAAGGGGCCGGCACCATCACCATGCAGGTCGCCCGTAATTTCTTCCTGACCCGGGAAAAGACGGTCACGCGCAAGCTGAGGGAGGTTTTGCTGGCCTGGAAGATCGAAGCCAACCTGTCCAAGGACGAAATCCTGGAACTGTATGTCAACCAGATCTTCCTGGGCCAGCGCTCGTACGGGTTCGCCGCCGCCTCCCAGATCTACTTCGGCCGTCCCCTCAAGGACGTCACGATAGCCGAGGCCGCGATGCTGGCGGGACTGCCCAAGGCACCTTCGGCCTTCAACCCTGTCAACAACCCCAAACGGGCCAAGACAAGGCAGCTGTATGTGTTGCGGCGTATGCATGACCTCAATTTCATTACGGACACCCAATTCCAGGAAGCACAAACCGCGCCATTGAATGTGCGGCAGGGAATTCGGGACACGCTACCGACGCATGCCGAGGACGTCGCTGAAATGGCGCGGCAGGTCGTGTTCGACGCCTACGGCGAAGATGCGTATACGAAGGGCATCACCGTCTGGACGACAGTTCACCGCGCCAATCAGGATGCGGCCTACCTCGCGGTGCGCCGCGGCGTGATCGAGTATGACCGCCGGCATGGATACCGGGGTCCGGAAAAATACGTCAGCCTTCCTGTGGATCCCGCAGATTCCGAGCCCGTGCTGGAAAACGTTTTCCAGGACACGGCCGACAGCGACAATCTGGAACCGGCAGTCGTCCTCGACGCCAACGCGAACGAAGTCAAGGCCGTCATGTCCAGCGGCGACGTCGTGGTGGTGAGTGGCGACGGGCTTAGATTCGTCGCCCGCAACCTGACCGATAAGTCCTCGGCGAGCCAGCGCATCCGGCGCGGCGCGCTGATTCGATTGTCCCGCGACGACAAGGGCAAATGGTCGATCGGGCAATTGCCGCTGGCAGAAAGCGCCTTTGTCGCGTTGCAGCCCGGCGACGGCGCAATTCTGGCGCTGGTCGGCGGTTTCGACCATGACCGCAACAAGTTCAACCACGTGACCCAGGCGTTTCGCCAGCCGGGCTCGTCGTTCAAGCCCTTCATCTATTCAGCGGCGCTCGAAAAAGGCTTCTCGCCGGCGACGGTGATCAACGATGCGCCGTTCTTCGTGCCCGCGGCCCAGGCCGGCGGGGAGGATTGGGAGCCCAAGAACTACGACGGCAAATTCGATGGCCCGATGCGACTGCGCAACGCGCTTGCCAAGTCGAAGAACCTGGTCACGGTTCGTGTCCTGCAGGCGATCGGCCCGAAGTATGCGCAGGACTACATCACCCGCTTCGGCTTCGACCCCAAGCTGCACCCCCCCTTCCTGACCATGGGCTTGGGCGCCGGATCGGTCACGCCGTTGCAAATGGCGGCGGCTTACGCGATCTTCGCCAATGGGGGCTACCGCGTAACGCCCTACCTCATCGCCAAAGTGACCGACGCGCGCGGCAACGTGTTGTCCGAGGCCAGCCCGGTCACCGCGGGCGAGAACGCGGAACGGGCCATCGATCCGCGCAATGCATTCCTGATGACTACCCTCCTCAGAGATGTCATCGTGTTCGGGACCGGTGCCCGTGCAATGGCTCTCGGCCGCCGCGACTTAGCCGGCAAGACAGGCACGACCAACGAGAACATCGATGCCTGGTTCTGCGGCTTCAACGCAGCCCAAGTGGGGGTGGCATGGATCGGGCTCGACCAGCCAAAATCACTCGGCGCCAACGAGACCGGCGGCATCGCCGCCCTTCCCATCTGGATGAGCTACATGCAAAAGACCTTGAAGGGCGTGCCGGAAAAGCCGCTGCAGAAGCCCGATGGCGTGATCTCCGTGCGCATCAACGCGGACACCGGCTTGCGGGACGACAGCAGCGGCTTGAGCGAATGGTTCTACGCCGAATTTCCGCCACGCGGCCGGGAGGAGTCGCTCGCCCCCGCCGCAGGTGGAAGGACCGGGCAGGAAGTCCGGGAACAACTGTTCTAGGACGCCCAAAAGACATGGGACATCGCGGACATTCCGAATTGCGCGGGCGAGCCTATGGGCCGGACCCGTTCGGGCGCGAGGCGCAGGACCGGACGCGCATTGCCCAGGTCGCCGCCAAGCTCATTGCCGAACACGGCATCACCGACTGGTCGCTGGCCAAGCGCAAAGCGACTCGCCAGTTGATGCTGCCCGAACGTACGGCGCTCCCCGGCGACGACGAAATCGAAGCGGCGCTGGTCGACTATCACGCGCTGTTCGGCGGCGACGCACATGTTGCGCAGCTGCGCGCGCAACGCGAGGAGGCGCTGCGCTGGATGCATCGCCTCGCGCAGTTCGAGCCGGCGCTGGTGGGTGGCGTGGCCGCAGGATGGGCGACGGCCCACAGCGACATCCATCTGGACCTGGTCGCCGAAAACGCGAAGGCCGTCGAACTGGCTTTACTCAGCGCCGGCATTGCCTACCGCACCATGAATGCCGAGGCCGACGGTCCGCAGCGGATTCACATCGACACACCCACGGGCGCGGTGCGACTCACCGTGCGAACCCGTGAAGAAGCGCGCCAGCGTCCACGCCGCGACCGGCACGGAACGGACATCGTGCGCGTCACCGCGCGCGAACTGGCGGCACTGCTCGCGGCGGACGCCTCGACCTAAGTGCCTAGGTGTGGTGCGCTAGGGTTTGAGCCAGCGCGCCGCGTCGAGAGCGAAGTAGGTCAGGATCGCATCCGCGCCCGCCCGCTTCATTCCGGTCAGCGCTTCCAGCACGCAGGAGCGTTCGTCGAGCCAGCCCGCAAGCGCCGCTGCCTTCAGCATCGCGTACTCGCCGCTGACCTGGTAGACAGCCGTGGGCATGCCGAACTCGTCCTTCACGCGGCGGACGATGTCGAGGTAAGGCATGCCGGGCTTGACCATGACCATGTCGGCGCCTTCGCGAATGTCCAGGTAGACCTCCCACAGCGCCTCGTCGCTGTTGGCGGGATCCATCTGGTAGGTGTACTTGTTGCCGCCGGCGAGATTGGCCGACGAGCCGACGGCGTCGCGAAAGGGCCCATAGAACGCTGAGGCGTATTTCGCGGAATAGGCGAGGATGCGCGTGGCCTCGTGCCCTGCGCCGTCCAGGGCGACGCGCAGGGCGCCGATGCGGCCGTCCATCATGTCTGAAGGCGCCACCATGTCGACACCCGCATCGGCATGGCAAAGCGCCTGTCGCGTGAGTGCCACGACCGTTTCCTCGTTCAGCACGTAACCGGTGGCGTCGATCAGGCCATCCTGTCCGTGACTGGTGTAGGGGTCGAGCGCGATGTCCGTGATGACGCCCAATTCGGGGAAGCGCTGCTTCAACGCCCGTACCGTGCGTGGAACCAGCCCCTCGGGATGCCATGCGGCAGCGGCGTCGGCCGACTTGAATTCCCCGGGAACGACCGGGAACAGCGCAAGCGCGGGCACGCCCAGCGCCACACATTGTTCTGCGTCCTTGAACAGCAGGTCGAGGCTCTTGCGCGAAACACCCGGCAGCGACGGCACCGGCTCGTCCCGGTTCGTCCCATCGAGCACGAATACCGGGTAAATGAGGTCGTTCGCACCTAGCGTGGTCTCGCGCATCATCCTGCGCGAAAAATCGTCGCGGCGCATCCGGCGAGGTCGCTTATGGGGGAACTTTCCGGCGAACGCGAAGCTCATTGTGGCCATCCCGTTGTGGCGATCCAACCTGCCTTGAAGGGTACATCCTAGCGGGCTTTGGACCGCCGCAGCAATCGCGTGCCACCCGGAAAGGACCCGTCCGGGCGCAGTTGGTTCCAAGGGTTCGACACAATTGGTTACAGCGGGTTACAGCAATTCGGCGGGAACTCCTGCGGGGCCCTCCGGTCAGAATCTGCAGACGGTAAAACGTCTCCCGCTTTCCTCCCTTAAGCGGGTGCCTGCGCCAGGGTCCCTTGGCAGCAGGTGTTTCACGGCCCCGCGTCACTCCCCTTGATCGCGGGGCCTTTTCTTGCCTGCCGTACGGTGAAATGTGGCCGTCACGCCGAACTTTTGCCGAGCGGCATTGTTTACTCCATGAGTCCGCGATGGACAATTGGGGTGGACAATGCGCGACGATGCAACCCATGCGAATGAGCCGCCGGCATTGCAACCGCAAAGGACGCGAGGCCCGACCTTGAAAGTTTGGGCCGGCACGCGACTTCTGCCCTGCGCAGCGTTCGTACTGGTCGCCTTGATTGGGATGGCGCTGCAAGTGCGGGGAATCGGCGGCGGATTTCTCGCCGACGACTTCAGCCACCTGGACGTCATTTCCCGCGTCGACGGCAAATCGCGGCTATGGGCGTGGACCTTTGAGCGGTTCTATGCGCCCCTGGGAAACGGCACCTTTGCCTATCGGCCGCTCGCCTTCCTCACTTTCGTCATGGACTGGCTCGCCCATGGCGGCTCCGCGACCGGGTGGCGCGCCACGAGCCTTGCCCTCTTCGCGCTCAATGCGATCGCGGCCGGCGCGCTAGTTGCGGATTGGCTGCGTGGTCGGACGCCCTTCGCGCTATTGGGAGGTGCTGTGGCGGGCTGCACATTGTTCGCCTATCCGTTCGCGGGGGAAATTTCATATTGGCTGGCTGGTCGTTTCGATCTCCTGGCCTGCCTCTTCATGCTGCTCTTCCTGCTGGCATTGCCGCTGGACCGCCCGTCAACACCGCGCCAGCACCTGCTTCGCCTGCTCTTTCTCTTAGGCGCACTGGCATCCAAAGAGAGCGCGATTCCATTGCCCTTCATGGGGGCCTTGCTGGTCTTTGGATGCAGCGTGTCCCGCGCCGAATCCTCCGCCGGACGAATTCGCTATGGAGTACGGACCGTCATGGCGGAACTGGCGCCGGCGCTGATAGTGCTGGGTGTCTACCTGCTCTGGCGCACCTGGCTGTTTGGTTCGCCAATGCAGGTCTATCCGACGGTTGTGATGACCCATGATGCAGGTGAGCTATGGCAACGTCTCGGCGGCTTGCTCACGATCGCCAGCCGGAACGTCGGCGCGTTGCACATCCTGTGGGCCGTCGTCGCTGCGTTGCTATTGCTGGCGGCGATGGCAACCTGCATTCGCGCGCGCCGCGAGATACCGCGGGACTGCGTCGCGCTGATCCTGGCGTTGCTTGCCTGCACGTCGCTGTACCTGGTGGCGCCGGCGCTTTCCTTCCCCGTTTCATCGCCCGACGGCGAAGGCGCAAGGCATTTCTACCTCGCCTGGGCGTATGCGTCGTTGCTGCTCGGGATGCTGGTCGCCTGGGGCCGCTGGCAGTGGACGATCGGTCTCGCCTTTGCGGCACTGATGCTCACCGGACAGGCGCAGAGCCTGGCGCAGTGGCAAGCTGCCGGCACGCAGATGAAGCGGGTCCTCGCTGGCGTGAAGGGTTTCGCCACGACCATTCGCGACGATCAGTACGCGCTCTTGCTCCTTCCCGACCACATTGGCGTTGCCCTTTTTGCACGCGCTGCACAGGACGCGATTGTCATGCCGCCATCGCAGCACCGAGACTATCTGCCGCGCACAGCCGTGATGGTCAGCACGGACTTCGCCGCGTGGTCGCGCTACATCACGCAGGGCGAGGTAGCAAAGCTCAAGGGCATTCCGGACTTCGATCCCGCGAACTTCGTCGGCCTTTATTGCTGGAGCCCGGCGCGCGCGGCATTTGTGCCGTTGACCAACGGTAGCGTGGCAAGCGATGCCGCACGCTGGGAGGCCGTGGCGAGGCAGAATTTCACGCGTGCCGGTTGCCTGGCGCCGTTCTGAACATGAGTGTTTCTTCGGCAAACGCGCCGTGCCTTTGTGTCGACCTCGACGGCACCCTGGTCCGAAGCGACCTGCTGGCCGAGTCGCTACTGCTTCTGTTGGCACTCAATCCCCTTTACCTCCTTGCCATTCCCTTCTGGCTCCTTCGCGGCAAGGCGTGGATGAAGCACGAAATCGCATGGCGCGCACGCCTCGATCCGGCACTACTCCCGTTTCATCAACCGCTGCTGCAATATCTGATCGACGCGAAGCGGGATGGCAGAAAGTTAGTCCTGGCCACGGCCAGCGATCGTGTCATCGCGGATGACGTTGCCGCGCATCTGGGCCTATTTTCCGCGGTGCACGCCAGTGATGGAAAAGTGAATCTGCGCGGCGAGAACAAGGCGGCGCTGCTTCGGGAATGGTACGGCCAGTGCGGGTTCACCTATATCGGCAATTCCGTGGTCGATCTTCCGGTCTGGCGCGCTGCCGGCTCGGCGATATTGGTCAACACCTCGCGAAGTCTCGCCCGGCGCGCGCAGTCGGTAGCCGCGATCGCGAAGGATTTCGGCTCCAATGGAGGCGGCATGGTGCAATCGATGTGGCGGGCATTGCGTCCGCACCAATGGGTCAAGAATTTGCTGTTGCTGGTCCCGCTGATCGCAGCGCACAAGCTCAACAGCGCGCCGGCAGTGCAGGCAACCGCGCAGGCGCTGGGGGTGATGTGCCTGCTTACCTCGGCAATTTATCTAATTAACGATCTGCTCGACCTCAAGTCCGATCGGCTTCATGCGGGAAAGCGCGAGCGCCCCTTTGCCAGCGGTGCGCTTTCCCTGTGGATCGGCATGGCGATGGCCCTGACGCTACTGGCCGTCGTCGCTGCCCTGGCCATGCTGCTGCCGCAACGCTTCCAGATCTGGATACTCGTCTACGCGCTCGTCGCCATCCTGTATTCGTTCCTGTTGAAACGCTGGGTCGTCGTCGACGTCATGGTCCTTGCGCTGCTGTACACGTTACGCCTGCTGATCGGCGCCGCCGCGATAGCCGTTCCGGTATCGGCGTGGCTGCTCACGTTCGCGATGTTTTTCTTCCTGAGCCTCGCACTCCTGAAGCGCTTCGCCGAAATCGACAGAGCAGCGCAAAGCCATGGTGCGATCACTTCAATTCGTGGCTATCGGGTGGGCGACCGCCACGCCATTGGTGTCTTTGGCGCAGTGAGCGGCTATCTCGCAACACTCGTCATGGCGCTCTACGTCGATGGCCGGGAAATTGGACTTCTCTATCGGCACCCCGATTGGCTGTGGGGATTGTGTCCACTGTTCCTGTTCTGGATCACGCGCACCTGGCTCATCGGCTTTCGCGGAGAAATGGACGACGATCCGGTTATTTTTGCGTTGAAGGAGCCGACGACTTACGTTGTTGCGGTGGCAATTTGCATCTGCATGCTGCTTGCCTTGTAATCCGAAACGACTCGAACTCAACCCTGCAGCCAACCCGAGATCACGGCCTCCGCTTCCGCGATGCCGATGCGCGCGGTGGCAGAAAACAGTTGCACCGTGACGTTGGTGGCACCGAGTGGAAATTTTTCGGCCAGTTGCTTGTGAACGGTGGCCACCGCGGCGCGCTGGTCACTGGTGTTGAGCTTGTCGCCCTTGGTCGCCAGGATCAGGATCGGGCGTCCCGACGGCACGAAGCCCTCGAGCAATTCGAGATCGAGTTCCTTCAATCCGTGCCGCGAATCGACGATGAGGACCAGCGCCACCAGCGTGGGCCGCGTGGTGATGTATTGCCAGAGGAACTCCTGCCATGCGCGCTTCAACTCCTTGCCCACCGCGGCATAGCCATAGCCGGGCAGGTCGGCGACCAACGCGCCAGAGCGCAACGAAAACAGGTTGATCTGCTGGGTGCGTCCCGGAGTGCGGCTGGCAAAGGCCAATCGCGTGCGACCGGCGAGCACGTTGATCGCAGTTGACTTGCCGGCGTTCGACCGGCCGGCAAAGGCTATTTCCGGCACGGAAGGCGCCGGAAGTTGCGACATCGCCGCTGCGCCGGTGACGAACTCCGCGCCTACCAGGGGATGCGGCGGGCGGGTTGCGGATTTGACCGAACTCGCGGCTTTGGAAGCGCGCTTCGAGTCCGTTACAATGGTGCGTTTATTCACGGCGGGGTCGGGCGAATCGCACCCGGTGGAATCGAGGAATGGAAAACCATGAAGTGTGCACCATGAAGCGCAACCTTTGGCTGGCCGCCACGATCTCAATCGCGGCGCTGGCGCTAATCCGGTTACCCGTGGCCATCGCCGCTGAGGGCGCCGCCAAACCCGATCTTGCGAAGGCAAAACAGATCGTCGACACGGTTTGCGCAGCCTGCCATGGTACCGACGGCAACAGCACTGCATCCGTCAATCCCAACCTGGCCGGATTGGGCGCGGAGTATATCACCCGACAGTTGCAGCACTTCAAGTCGGGAATACGCGCCAGTGCGGTGATGGGCGCGATGGGTTCGAACCTGGCCCCCGAGGAAATGCTGGCATTGGGAATCTACTATAACCAGCAAAAGCCGAAAGGCGGGGTCGCGAAGGACCCTACGCTGGTCAAGTCCGGACAGGCTATTTTCCGCGGAGGCGTTGCGAGTAGCGGCGTACCTGCGTGTTCGTCCTGCCATGGTCCGACCGGCGCTGGCGTTCCGAAAAACTACCCGCGTCTTGGCGCGCAGCACGCCGATTACACCTATGCCCAGCTCAAGGCCTTCAAGTCGGGCGAACGTGGCGCGGACAAGGAAGGCAAGGACGTACAGGGCAAGATCATGGCGGACATCGCCAGGAAGATGAATGATGAGCAAATGAAGGCACTAGCCGACTACGCCGCCGGGCTGCGCTAGAACCCGCATCAACGTACATGCCGCAAAATGCGCTGCACTACACGATTGCTTTGTCGAGTACTCCCTACCTGAGAGCCGAGCACATGATCGTCGCCTCCGGGCCGTAACCTTCCGGAATCCAGACTGACGGTTTGGCACGCATCTGGTCGCGAATGACCAGCTCTGCCGTGTAGCGATGGTTGATCGTCACCTTGTTGAAAAACCGCCACACAGGCTGTGTCCCGGTCGGGCACGCCCCGGTCTTCGCGTCGGGCAAGTAAATATAGAAGACGGCGGGGCTCTCGTAGACCCATTCGTCGACGTATTTGGTGGCCGTCTCGGAGCATTCCTGCGGACTCGCGGAATAGAAATGCGAATCGCCAAATGCCGGCTTGCGATAGAAGCGGCACACCGGGTTGGTCCCCGCGGTCGGCTTCACATTGGCAAGGAAGCGCAGGCCGGTACGCTCCCATCCCACGAACGCTCCCCTATCGAGGCTGTCGATGTCCCCTGCATTCGACGTCAGGAAATAATGGTTGAGCGTCTTGTTGTAGAACTCGACTGCGGCGACTTGGCCGGTGGGATTGGGCGCCAGTGGCGTGAGATATTGGCGCACCAGCGGAAGCATGTCTTCCATGCGCGAGTAGTCGTCGAAGGCGACGCCGGGGGCCACCGGGCAACTGACGAAATTGCCTTCGGAGACCCCGCCGCGCACCTCGTAGTAACCGCCGGCGTCGAGGTAGGTCAACAGCGCCGATCCGCTGGAGCCGCCTTCGGTGATCCCGCTGGTGTACGCGACCTCATTGAAAGTGCCGTGCACCGAAGAGTCGACGAGCTCGACGCTCTTCTTCACAATCCCCTGGCTCCATTTTTTGAGATCGCCCATGGGGTGGTGCAAGGTCGTCGTGACCGCCCCAGGCGCCAACGGCTCGGCGCGCCACGCCGAATGCAAGGCGCCTGGTGGCGGCAACTCGTTGAGCCGCAACAGCGCCCAGTCGCGATCCTGGCTGCGCGCCAGCAGCGTAGCCCCGGCCGAGCGCTGCACATACGGCGGCACGGTCTTGCTCCTGCACGCGACTGCATCGAAAAACCAGAAGGTATTGAGCGTTCGTGCAACTTTTGCCGAAGGAATGCAGTGCGCGGCAGTGTAGAGATAGGGCGTCCCGGTCGAAGGCACGTCGTTGAGCAACGTTCCCGTACATAGATAGGGTCCCCCGTCCTCGCCGACGAGAAACAGTTGCGCTACCGAGCTCGCCGCATCTGACAGCGCCGCCGTGGGCGTCACACAGGCGACGTCGATATTGCAGCTTTGCGCCAAGCCTATTTCGGTGACGGTCTTGCCCGCGAGCGCACGCAGTTCGACACTACGCACAACTTGATGGGATAACCGCGGCAATGTGAGTGCCGTGCCATCCAGCTCAACGCCGGCACCCGCGTGAATTTCGACAGTCGCGATCTCACCGTCGAGCACGGGCGACCAGAATTCTCCAAACTGTTCGGTGTCCCGCGACACCGCACTGGCCGGGATAGGACCGAAGACTTCTGCGTTGGCTCCCGACCCGGCAAAGCGTAGCGTGAGTTCGCCATGGGTCGCCGGCAGCTGCATTGCCACCCGTAGCGCGGCAGCACCCGCTGAACGAATCTCGATCCGCGCCGAACGCCCGCCGCCATGCACCGCGATCCAGGTCAACCCGGACAATGGAATCGTGCGCGACGCGGCTGGCACGACACGTCCGAAACCAATGGCGAGCGCCTTGGTGGACGTACGCTTCACCGCGTCCGTTCGCGCAGAATTCTTTGCCTTCATCGCCGCCACTTCGAGAGCAGCGGGCGGTGGCAGCTCCACCCGATGCGCCGGTGCACCCGGTGCAAGAAGAAGGGTCGACGGCGCAGCCAGCGGCGTCACGTTCATGCGCACTGCCGAAGGCGGTGCCGACCCAATGGGCGCGCCCAGGCCTTGTGCGGTCGCCAGCCCTGGCCACAGCAGCGCCCACGTCAGGCAGGATCGGACAAGCGCCGCGCGCGAGCGCACGCCATTCTCCGGCGGTTGGGTGACTCGTCGGGGCGAGGACAGGCCCCGTTGGCACAAATCCCTGGCCCGAGCGGGGCGCCACGGCGGGGTCTCACTCACCAGCGTCTTTCAGCATGCCGGAACGACATGCGGCGAATTCCAGTTGCCAGCCGGGCAGCGGATAGCCAAACGTCGTCTCGAACTTGCGCGATGACAATACGCCATAGGCAGGTCGGCGCGCCGGCGTGGGGTATTCCGATGTGGCTATAGGCACAACGCGGGGTCGCGGTCCGGGTGAATGGTCGACGATCTCCTGCGCGAATCCGTGCCACGTGGTCGCGCCCGCCGACGCCAGGTGATAGAGCCCGTCGCGTTCAGAGAGGAAGGGCAAGCCGCGCGCCACGATGGCGGTAACTGCATCCGACAGTGTGCGGCACCAGTTTGGCGTGCCATGCTGGTCGGCGACGATCCGCAATTCGTCGCGTTCACGCGCGAGCCGCAATATCGTCAACAGGAAATTCCTGCCGCGCGCGCCATAGACCCACCCCGTCCGGAACACCAGGGCACGTGCGCCGGATTGCGCGACTGCGCGCTCGCCTTCGTACTTGCTTGCACCGTAGACGTTGAGCGGATTTGCCGACACGTCCTCCGTATAGGGAGTGGTCGCGATGCCGTCAAAGACATAGTCGGTCGAATAGTGGATGAGCACCGCGTCCAGTCGCTTTGCTTCATCGGCCAATACACCCGGCGCGCGTGCGTTGATCGCGAAGGCTGCTGCGCGCTCCGATTCTGCCAGGTCCACCGCGGTGTAGGCGGCCGCGTTGACGATGAGCTGGGGACGCAAAGAGCGAACCACGGATACGATGGCATCGGTGTCGGCGAGGTCCAGCGCCGCGCGGTCCAGTGCCGTCACCTCGCCATGCTGCACCAGGCTCCGCGCGAGTTCGAAGCCTACCTGGCCGCCCGCGCCAATGAGGAGGATGGTCGGTCGCGCCGTCGCCCTCAACGGAATGTGTCCGCGTCCGCGAGCAGCCGGCCGGCCGCATCCTTGGCGGCAAGGATCGGCGCCCCCGTCATCGGCCAGGCGATGCCCAGCGCCGGATCGCTCCACAGCAATGTGCGCTCATGCTCCGGAAACCAGTAGTCCGTCGTCTTGTAGAGGAATTCGGCGCTTTCCGACAACACGACGAAGCCATGGGCGAAGCCCGGCGGAACCCAGAGCATGCGGTGGTTCCTGGCCGACAGCACGTAGCCGACGGAGCGGCCGAAGTGGGAAGAGGAGCGCCGCATGTCGACGGCCACGTCGAAGACTTCACCTTCGGATGCGCGCACCAGCTTTCCCTGCGCGTGCTCGATCTGGTAATGCAGCCCGCGCAGCACGCCCCGGACCGATCGCGAGTGGTTGTCCTGCACGAATTCGGCATTGATGCCTGCCGCCGCGAACGCGCGGCGATTCCAGCTCTCGTAGAAGAAGCCGCGATCGTCGCCGAACACGCGCGGCTCGATCAGCAGGACATCCGGCAGTGCGGTGGGCGTGATGAGCATGGGTGCTGACAGCAGGACTACTAGCGGAAGCCGGGATCGCGCAGGATTTCGAGCAAATATTGCCCGTAGCCATTCTTGGCCAGCGCGTGGCCCATGCGCTCAAGCGCCGCGGCATTGATATACCCCAGGCGATAGGCGATCTCTTCCGGACAGGCGATCTTGAGTCCCTGCCGGCGTTCGATCGTCTCGATGTATTGCGACGCTTCGAGCAGCGACTCATGCGTGCCGGTGTCGAGCCACGCCATGCCGCGGCCCATCACTTCGCAGGCGAGCTCTCCCCAGGCGAGGTAGGCCTTGTTCACGTCGGTGATTTCCAGTTCACCGCGCGCGGAAGGCTTGAGGTCGCGCGCGACATCGAGCACGCGGTTGTCGTAGAAATACAGGCCCGTTACCGCATAGCGCGACTTAGGCTTGGCGGGCTTTTCCTCGAGCGAGAGCACGCGTCCTTCCGCATCGATCTCGGCGACGCCATAACGCTCGGGGTCTGCGACCGGGTACGCAAATACCGTCGCTCCGGTCTCGCGCGCATGCGCATGGGCAAGTTGCGCATGCAGGTCATGGCCATAGAAAATGTTGTCGCCGAGGACCAGTGCGGAATGGTCCCTGCCGACGAACTCGCGGCCGATGATGAAGGCCTGTGCCAGGCCGTCCGGGGAAGGCTGCACCGCGTAGCGGATATGGAGTCCCCAGCGCCTCCCGTCGCCGAGGAGTTGCGTAAAGCGCGGCGTGTCTTCCGGTGTGGAAATGAGCAGGATGTCGCGGATGCCGGCCAGCATCAGTGTCGACAGCGGGTAGTAGATCATCGGCTTGTCGTACACCGGCAGCAGCTGCTTCGAAACCACCTGTGTGACAGGGTAGAGCCGCGTGCCGGAGCCACCGGCGAGGATGATGCCTTTTCGATTCATGAAGCGCTCGCGGCGGCCGCGTAGTTAAGGTCGATCCACATCTTGTAGTCCTCGCTGGTGACGCTGTGGAGCCAACCGGCGTGATCGAGATACCAGCGAACGGTATGGCGCATGCCGGTCTCGAAGGATTGCGCCGGTGTCCACCCGGTGTCGCGAGCGATCTTGGCCGCGTCGATGGCATACCGGCGATCATGGCCGGGGCGATCTTTCACGAACGTGACCTGGCTTGCGTAGTCGCGGCCGGGCTTCTCCGCCGAGAGCAACGCGCAGAGCGTGCGCACGACGTCGAGATTCTGCATTTCGGCATTGCCGCCGATATTGTAAGTTTCGCCGGGGCGCCCCTTGTGCATGACGGCGCGAATCGCCGCGCAATGGTCGCCGACATACAGCCAGTCCCGCACATTCTTGCCATCGCCATATACCGGCAGGGCCTTGCCGGCGAGTGCATTGACGATCATCAGCGGAATGAGCTTTTCCGGAAATTGCCGGGGCCCGTAGTTGTTCGAGCAGTTCGTAGTCAGCGTCGGCAGCCCGTACGTGTGGTGATAGGCGCGCACCAGGTGATCCGCTGCGGCCTTCGATGCGGAATACGGGCTGTTCGGTGCGTAAGGCGTGGTCTCGCTGAATGCGGGATCGGATACTGACAGCGAGCCGTAGACTTCGTCCGTGGAGACATGCACGAAGCGAAACACCTCGCGCTCCGACGTTGGCAACGCGGACCACCAGGCGCGCGTCGCTTCGAGCAATCCAAAGGTCCCGACGATATTGGTGCCGATGAATGCAGCCGGCCCATGGATCGACCGGTCGACATGCGTTTCCGCGGCGAAATTGACGATCGCACGCGGTCGGTGCGCTGCCAGCAGCGTTGCGACGAGCGCGCCGTCACCGATGTCCCCGCGCACGAAGAGGTGGCGCGCGTCGCCGCTCAGCGAAGCGAGATTGCCGAGGTTGCCGGCGTAGGTCAAAAGGTCCAGGTTGACCACGGGCTCGCCATTGGCGGCCAGCCAGTCCAGAACGAAGTTGGCGCCAATGAAGCCGGCGCCGCCGGTAACAAGGATCATGGGGGGTCGAGTTCGGGAAACGTGCCGAAAGTGGCGGCGTGCTGACGCCAATATTACCAGTACGGCGGTTGCGCTATGGCTGGTGGTAGAAGGCGCGATACCACTCGACGAATCGCGCCAGGCCTTCGGGAAGCGGCGTATGTGGCGCAAATCCGGTCGCTGCGCGCAGGCGTTCGATCGAGGCGTAAGTCGCCGGCACGTCTCCCGCCTGCATCGGCTGGTAATCACGGATGGCCTTGCGGCCCAGCAACTGCTCGAGGTTCGCGATGAACGCTTCGAGCTCGACCGCCTCATGGTTGCCGATATTGTAAATAGCATGCGGCGCACCCAAGGCTTCGCCGGTTTGCGCGGCCGGAGGCAAGGCGAGTACCCGCACCACGCCTTCCACGATGTCGTCGACATACGTAAAGTCGCGACGCATCTTGCCGTGGTTGAATACCTTGATCGGTTCTCCTGCGAGGATGGCCCGGGTGAAGAGCATCGGCGACATGTCGGGCCTGCCCCAGGGACCGTACACCGTGAAAAAGCGCAGCCCGGTCGCGGGCAGCCGGAACAGGTGGCTATAGCTATGCGCCATGAGTTCGTTGGCGCGCTTGGTGGCGGCGTACAGGCTTACCGGGTGGTCGACCCGCTGGTCCTCGGAGAAAGGCAAGATGTGATTGGCGCCGTAGACGGAAGAGCTGGACGCATACACGAGGTGCGCTGTTCCCGCGCGACGGCAACCCTCGAGAACGCAGCCGAAAGCATCGACGTTGTTCCTCAGGTAGGCGGCAGGATTTTCGAGCGAGTAGCGCACGCCCGGCTGTGCGGCCAGGTGCACGACATGCGTGAAGGAGTGCTCGCTGAACAACCTTCCCGTTGCGGCGGTGTCCGCCAGGTCGACGCGTTCGAACGTGAACCCCGGCTGTCCCGTGAGTGTTGCGAGTCGCGCCTCCTTCAGCGCGACGTCATAGTAGGGATCGAAATTATCGACACCCACCACCGCGGCGCCACGCGCCAGGAGCGCACGCGCCGCGTGCATGCCGATGAAGCCGGCAGCGCCGGTGACGAGCACCCGCTTGTTCAAGCGGCCCGCCCTGCCTGATTCAGCGCGCGCAGTTTCGCGTACTTGAGGAAACTCGCGAATGCGCCGATGGCGATGTGGGCAAAGCCGGCGGCGCCGTCGAGAAACCCCAGCCGCAACACATAGAAGCGCAGGAA
>JBDTPJ010000024.1:0-37102 GCA_039932755.1 Betaproteobacteria bacterium | reverse complement strand
GGCTTTTCTGCGGCGGTGTCCGGGATGACGATGCCGCCGGCCGATTTACGCTCTTCCTCGAGGCGCTTGACGATCACACGATCGTGCAGGGGACGCAGTTTCATGGTTAGCACTCACTCCTGAATATTTCGATTGAAATTACAGCGGCTTAGGTTGCTCCTGGTCGCTCTCCGCTTGCGCCCAAGTCGCTGTGGCCGAACTGGCGAGGGGCCGCTGGAAAGGGTGCCGGCCGATGTTCGACGAGAGTAATGTCGCGTCAGAACTGATCCACCGAGACCCGTTGTTAGCACTCAACGGCTTCGAGTGCTAATAATAGGGCATTCCCGCGGTATATTCAACCCCCAACGACCAGAAACCGGTGCCCTTGTTGGGATCCGTTTTCGGCGCTGAGTTGCACCCTGGACAGTTGTCACGAGTCCTCTTGCGGCCGTCTTCCGCCCGCGACCGCGTTGTGTTATGACGTTGACATAAATTCGAGGGGTCCACCATGCTCGCTCCTGCCCACGCCGCCCACCTGGGCCCTTTGCAGAACTGGATCAAGAGCGGCGTCGCGGAGGGGAGTTTTGATCGCGCGCAGGGGGCCACGACCGCGCCATGCGCGGGCGTCGCGAGTATGCCGGACAGCAACATGCCTATGTCGTGCGTGTCGACCGATCAGGCGCCAGTGGGCAAACGATGCAGCACCTTCTGGAATCGCTCGCGTTCACCGCCGTCCGCGACACAGGGGACCTGGAGGTCCCGAAGGTCAACCGTTCAGGGACCGAACACAACCGCTTGTAAGCCGATATCCAACAGGAGCCACTAAAGCGCTAACTTGGTGCCGTCACCAATATTTCAAGAATTTGTTCCAATACCAACTCTGGACGACGCACATGCTTCAGCCTGCCCATGTCGGACACCTTGCGCTGCTCCGGTCGCTGATTCGCCAGGGTGCCGCGGACGGCAGTTTCGATCGGGACGCAGCGATCGACTCCTCGAGTGCCGAGGACTTCTTTGCCAAGCTCAAGCGCGCGCTGGTCACGGGCTATTTCGTCGAAGACGTCGGGAGCGGCAAGCTCGCCACGGTCGCGGTTCCGGGATACGTATTCTGGCCCGACGATCGCCACAGCGGCATGCCCCCGGTGGGGTTCGGACTGTTTCGATCGATCGACGGCACGGGCTATGAGCTTTGGCTTGCCGGGCTCGACCTCGCTGCGCGCGGCGGCGGCCAGGGCCGCGCACTGCTGGCGTCGCTGTTCGCAACGCCACCCGGGCAAAAAACCTATATCGTCCGCGTGCAGCGCGATTCGCGCCACATCAACGAACTGCAAGTCCTGCTCAATGAGTTCGGATTCGAGACCATTGGCGATACATCGCGCCTGCGCTGGTTCCTGCACAAGGACGCACCCGACACATTTTCAGCGCGGGTGCGCAATGCCGTGGACAAGCAGGTCGCGCTAAATCCCGCTGAACTGAATTGAGCGTTACGCAGTTACCTCCGTTTTGCTCAGCCGGACTGAGTTGAACTAAGATAGCCGCTTCATCGACCTCCCGACAGTGGCGCTGTCCGCGCGCCGTAGCCTTGCCTTCATGTCCGAGTCCCGTGACAACGCGCAGAATGTCCAAGGCGGTGCACTCAGGCCTTGTTCCGCGTCGCCCCTCACCGGCTATTTCCGCAATGGCTGTTGCGACACCGGGCCTGACGACACGGGAATGCATACCGTCTGCGCCGTGATGACCACCGAATTCCTGACGTACTCCAAGCTTTCCGGTAACGACCTGTCCACGCCACAGCCAGACGCCGGGTTCCCGGGCCTCGTGCCCGGCGATCACTGGTGCCTTTGCGTCGGTCGCTGGCGCGAAGCGTACGCCGCCGGCGTTGCGCCTCCGGTGGTCCTCGCGGCGACCCATGAGGAGACGCTGGCCGTGGTCCTGCTTGAAGACCTCGAACGACACGCGGCTTCCTAGCGCGCCAGTGCTGAAACGCCAGCCAATCGGCGTGTTAAGTTCGACGTCTTCGCGGCAACAACTATCAGGTGTCAACCATGGCCACGCCGTTCCCGACCGATCGCAATAGCAAGACCGACGAGACCCTCGTATTGCGCGTCGTTGCGGCCGGTGCGGGAGCAACGTGGTGGGTAGAGGGCTGGCGGCTCGTCGCGCGCGATCTCCCGACGTGGCTGGGCATCGGAATAATCTACATCGTGCTTTCGGTTGCGTTGAGCAAACTGCCATTGATCGGCGAAGCCGCGGAGTGGCTACTGACGCCGGTGTTCGCGGGTGGAATCCTGCTGGGTTGCGACGCGTTGCAGCGCGGCGGGCGCCTGCGTTTCTCGCACCTGTTCGACGGCTTCAAGCGCCCGCACTTCGTGCCCTTGCTGACAGTAAGCATCATCAATCTGGCATTGGCCGCGGCCGCCGTCCTGGTGGGCGTGGTCGTAATGGCCGGCAGTCTCGGACTTTCGGGAGATCTGCGTTTCGACAACTTTTCCGACGATCCCCTGCTATTGCTGAAGGCGTTGGGGCTCTCGAGCGTGTTGTTGGTCGCCGTGGTTTTGGTACTGGTCGCCATTATTGCGATGGCATACTGGTTTGCACCTGCCCTTATCGTGCTGCGGGGCGCGAGGCCTGTCGACTCCATGCGCACCAGCATTCGCGCCTGCATGCGCAACTGGGTGCCATTCCTTGTCTATGGCCTGATCGGCATCGCAATCATGATCGTGGCCCTGCTGGTGTTGTTGGCGCTGACTGCCGCGATCGGTTGGGAAACGATCTACACGATGATCGTCGGCACAGCGAGTTGGGCATCGATCGGAATGGGGCTCGGATTCCTGGGAATCATCTACATCGCGCTCATCATCGTCGTAAGCATGGTGGTTTCCGCCTCGACCTACGCGAGTTATCACGACATTTTTGCCGCCGACGCACCGCCGGACACATTCGCCAAACCAGCAGACTAGCGCTTGTTCGTGCCACACCCTAGTGCGCTCAAGGGACCTGGTCCACGCAATCGGCTTGGTCCACGCAATTGGCTTGGCCCCCGCAGTGGGCTTCATCCACTCAGTGGGCTTCATCCCAGTTAGCGCCCACGCCGACATCGACCACCAGCGGCACGCGCAGCGACGCCACATGGGTCATGAGGCCAGGCAGTTCGCGCTTGACGCGATCGACTTCGGCGGCCGGCACCTCGAGCACCAGTTCGTCATGCACCTGCAGCAGTAATTTCGTCGCCAGGCACTCACGTTCGAGCCACCCCTGTACCGCGATCATCGCAAGCTTGATGAGATCGGCCGCGGTGCCCTGCATCGGCGCATTGATGGCGGCGCGCTCCGCACCGGCGCGCCGCGGACCGCCGCCCGCCTTGATGTCCGGCAACCACAGCCGGCGGCCGAATACCGTCTCGACAAACCCTTGCTCGCGCGCAAGCTCGCGCGTGCGTCGCATGTATTCCGCCACACCTGGATAACGCGCGAAATATTTGTCGATGAACTGCTGCGCGGCGCCGCGCTCGATGCCCAATTGCTGCGCGAGACCGAACGCGCCCATGCCGTAGATCAAGCCGAAGTTGACGGCCTTGATGTAGCGTCGCTGGTCCGTCGTGACCTCGTCGGGCTTGACGCCAAAGATTTCGCCCGCCGTTGCGCGGTGGATGTCCTGCCCCTCGTGAAAGGCCTTGACCAGTGCGGGGTCCCCGGACAGATGCGCCATGATCCTCAGCTCGATCTGGGAATAGTCGGCCGAGACCAGCACATGGCCCGCGGGCGCAATGAACGCTTCGCGAATACGCCGACCCTCCGCCGTGCGCACCGGAATGTTCTGCAAGTTGGGATCGGTCGAGGCAAGTCGACCCGTGACCGCGGTGGCTTGCGAGAAGGTCGTGTGCACGCGACCGGTGCGGGCATTCACCATCAGCGGCAACTTGTCGGTGTAAGTCGATTTGAGCTTCGACACCGAGCGATGCTCGAGCAGCACCTTGGGCAAAGGATAGTCCGCAGCAAGCTCCTGCAAAACTTCCTCGTCGGTGGAAGGCTGTCCGGTTGCCGTCTTCTTGACTACGGGCAGGCTCATCCGCTGGAAGAGGATTTCGCCCAGCTGCTTGGGCGACCCGAGATTGAACGGCTGTCCGGCAAGCTGGTGCGCTTGCTGCTCGAGCGCCATTACGCGCTCGCCCAGTTCCCGACTCTGCTGCGCGAGAAGCTGTGAATCGATCAGGATGCCGTTGCGCTCCATGCGGAACAGCACGTGGCGCACCGGCATTTCGATTTTGGCGTAGATGTAATCGAGCTTCCCGTCGGCTGCGATCCCAGGATGCAGTGTCTCGTGCAGGCGAAGCGTGACATCGGCGTCCTCGGCCGAATATTCAGTGGCACGCTCGATGGCCACCTGTTCAAACGGAATGCGCGATGCACCCTTGCCGGTCACGTCGTCGTAGCTGATCGTCGGCAGATTCAGATGCCGCAATGCCAGGTTGCCCATGTCGTGGGGCTTGTGCGATTCCAGAACGTAGGATTCAAGCAACGTGTCGTGGGCAACGCCGTCCAACTTCAGACCCTCATTGGCCAGCGCGTGCTGATCGTATTTGAGGTTCTGTCCGAGCTTTCTTTTTGCCGGGTTGGCGAGCCATGGTGCAAGGCGCTGCAGCGTCGTCTCGCGATCGAGTTGGTCAGGTGCGCCCGCATAGCGATGGCCGAGCGGGATGTAGCACGCGCGCCCCGGGACCGTTGAGAGCGAAACACCAACGATGCGAGCTTGCATCGGATCGAGGCTGGTCGTCTCAGTGTCGAAAGCTACGAGGTCAGCCGCGTCGACTTCCGCAAGCCAGCGCGCGAGGGCCGCTTCGTCACTGACCATTTCATAGTGGGTGGCGATGGGCGCCGCAGCCGCAACGACAGTGGAAGCCTCCGAGGAATTCGTATCCCAGCGCCGGCCAGCGGTGTCGTTGGCCGCTCGCCTGGCGATTGCATCGGCCGCGTCCGGCTCCTTCGCCGCCGCGCCGGCCAAGTCGCGCAACCAGCTCTTGAATTCGTAGCGCTCGTATAGCGGTTGCAACACCGCGCCGTCGGGCGCGGCAATTCCGAGATCGGCGGGCTGCAGCGGCAACGCGCAATCAGTCTTGACGGTGAGCAATCTGCGCGCCTGCGGCAGCCAATCCAGCGCGGCACGCAAGTTCTCCCCCACCACGCCAGGAATTTCGCCCGCGTGCGCCACGATGTTGTCGAGCGTCTGGTACTGCGCCAGCCACTTCGCGGCGGTCTTGGGGCCGACCTTGGGCACGCCGGGAACGTTGTCGACCGCGTCACCCGTGAGCGTAAGCATATCGAGCACCTGGTCTGCGCGAACATTGAACTTGGCGAGAACACCCGCTTCATCGAGAGTTTCGTTGCTCATCGTGTTCACGCAAGTGATGCGCGCCGTGACGAGTTGCGCCAGGTCCTTGTCTCCCGTTGATATCACGGTGTCGATGCCGGCCGCGGAAGCTTGCGTGGCGAGCGTGCCGATCACGTCATCGGCCTCCACACCTTCGATCATCAGCAGCGGCCATCCATTCGCGCGCACGAGTTCGTGCAGCGGCTCGATCTGAGCCCGGAGATCGTCGGGCATGGGCGGCCGATTGGCCTTGTACTCCGGGTACCAATCGTCGCGAAAAGTCTTGCCTGGCGCGTCGAACACAACGGCGAAATAGTCCGGCTTGCCGTCCTCGGCCATTCGGCGCAACATCGAAAGCACACCACGCAATGCGCCGGTCGGCTCGCCCTTCGACGTGCGCAGGTCGGGCAACGCGTGGAATGCGCGATACAGGTACGAAGACCCGTCAACCAGAACGAGCGAAGGCATGCGTCAGACCCACAAAATTCCTGAACTCATCGATCCGCAGGCACACAACACGACCAATGGCCAGGAAGCGTGGCGGGTGATGGGGATTATGGCAGAGTTCGCCATCGCCACCGAGCGCCTGCGCGGCATCCGGCCCGCGGTAAGTATCTTCGGAAGCGCGCGCATCAAGACGGGTCACGCCTATTACGAAACTGCGCTTCGAATCTCGCGCCTGTTGTCGGACGCGGGCTTTTCCGTCATCTCCGGCGGCGGCCCCGGCATCATGGAAGCCGCCAACAAGGGCGCCCATGCGGGGGGCGCACCGGCAATCGGCCTCAACATCATGTTGCCCTTCGAACAAGGCGGCAACGAATTCCAGGACGTGTCCATCGACTTCCGGTATTTCTTTGCACGCAAGATGATGTTTGTGCGCTTCGCCTCGGCCTACGTCATCCTGCCTGGCGGTTTCGGCACGCTCGATGAACTGTCCGAGGTGCTGACTCTCGTGCAGACGGGCAAGAGTCGCAGGATTCCCATCATCCTGGTCGGCGGCGAATATTGGAGCGGACTGCTCGCATGGATGCGCGAAAAGATGGCCGTCGAAGGCATGATTGCCGAGAAGGACCTGGAACTGATGCAGGTCATCGAGGAACCCGAAGCCATCGTCGAGGCCATATTCAAGTTCTATGAAGGTCGCGGCTTTGCGCCGACCCGCGCCGAGCGCGAGAAGATGCTCAATCTCTAGCCATTGTGAAAACGGGCCGCCGGCGCGGGCTGGATGCCGCGGATTGGCGCCTGACGGCATCCATTTGGTAGAATTGGCCAATGATGGGCGCCCTTCCATGAAATCAATGCGCACAGCGTGTGTCTTGGCCGTGGTCGCGTTCGTCGCAGCGGACGTGTCCGCGCAGACAGCACCGCCGCCGCTGCCACCCGCCTTGGCCCCCGCTTTGCCTCCATCTATGCCGGCAAATGCCGCGCCGCCGCCGCTGCCCGCAGCAGGCGCGATGCCGGCCGAGACCCGGAGCGCCGCGCCGCAGTCCGCCGCAACGCCCCCGGTAAGCGAGGAATATCGGGGAGGTACGGAGGATGAGCCCCAGGTCACGACCATCCGCAAGGATAACGAAACCGTGGACGAAGTCCGCGTCGGCGGCGAACTGCGCTACGTTCGCGTCACGCCGAGGCGCGGCCGGCCCTACTATCTCGTTCCCTCGGGAAACGGGCGGACGTTCAATCGCATGGATTCGCTTGGCTCTGGACTCAGCGTGCCGATGTGGATGTTGTTCTCCTGGTAATTTGAACCAAGCCCACGAAGGATGCCGGCGCGTGTCCTGCGCGCCGGTCAATCGCATGTCCGTCACCGCATGTCTGTTTACACACCTGTAACCGTCGAGGAACTCGAGGCATGGCTCACGCGCTATGCCGTGGGCAGCGTCGCGGAACTGCAGGCGATTGCCTCAGGCATCGAGAACACCAATTATTTCGTGACGACCTCCAAGGGCCGGTACGTGCTTACGCTGTATGAGCGCCTTCCGGCAGCGGAGTTGCCCTTCTACCTGAACCTGATGGCGCACCTGGCCAAGGCGGGCGTGCCGGTCCCGGCGCCGGAAGCCGATCGCACGGGCGCCTATTTTTCGCTGTTGAACGGCAAGCCGGCGAGCCTCGTCACACGTGTCGACGGCGAACCGGTAGAAGTCCCGATGCCGGAGAATTGTGCGGAGGTCGGCAAGGCGCTGGCGCGCATGCACATCGCGTCGGCAACCTATCGCACCCGCCTGTCCAACCGGCGCGGACCCGCGTGGTGGCGGCAGGCGGCACGCGCCGTCAAGCCGTTCCTCAGTACCGATCAGGCCGCGCTGCTCGACAGCGAACTGAAATTCCAGACCGGATTCGGACGCGGCAAGTTGCCCAAGGGCGCGATTCATGGCGACCTCTTCTGCGACAACGTGCTGTTCCGTGACGGGCAAGTGGCGGGCATCATCGACTTCGGATTCGCGGCCACGGACTTCTTTGCCTACGACCTGGCCATCACGGTGAATGATTGGTGCGTGGTCGATGTGGGTAGCAAGGCCATCGACGCTGCGCGCGCCGAAGCCCTGGTCACGGCCTACGATGCCGTCCGCCCCCTGACCGTTGACGAGCGCAGTGCGTGGCCCGCGTTGCTGCGCGCGGCAGGACTGCGTTTCTGGTTGTCCCGACTCTACGACCTCCACCTGCCGCGTTCGGGCGAGCTGACGCACGCACATGATCCGGAACATTTCGAGCGAGTCTTGCGCGACCGCGTGACGTATCCAGCACAATTTCCCGAGAGTGTTGCGTGAACGACGATCCACGAGAATTCCTGTACACGCGCTATGCGGCAAGGCAGGGCATGGCGTGGCTCGCGCAAGCCTATGCGTTGTTCCGCCGCAAGCCCCTGCCCTGGGTCCTGCTGCTCTTCGTCTACTACATTCTGCTGCGGCTGCTGCTCGAGATCCCCCTGCTCGGGCTCTACGCCATCACGATCCTTAAGCCGGTCTTTGCCGTCGGACTTCTCGCTGCGGCATGGACGCAGGAGCGCGGCGGCACGCCGTCCTTGCGCCAACTGTTCCAGGGATTTCGGGCCAACCTCGGTTCACTACTCCCCATTGGTGTATTTGTCGTCGTGGGCATCACGGCTGCCGTATTCGCCTCGTCGCTCGTGGACGGCGGGAAGCTGCTGGACCTCCAGTCCAATGCGGGCGCGATGAGCGAGGAAGAAATCGCCGCGGCGCTGGGGGACGGGTCACTCCAGCTCGGAATGCTCTTTTCCGCATTGCTGTCGATTCCGGTAATCATCGCGACCTGGTGGGCTCCCGCGCTCGTCGTGTTCCAGAACGCGGGTGCCGGCGCGGCATTGGCAACCAGCTTGCGTGCCGCTCTCGCAAACTGGCGGCCACTCTTCCTCTACGGTTTCGGCGTGACTTTCTACGGTTTCATCCTGCCCATGATCGTCACCGGCATCTTTGCGCTTCTCCTGCCGCAAGTCGGACTGCAGTTGGTCAAGTACCTTCTGCTGCCGTATGGAATCGTTCTCGCCGCGACACTGCACATTTCCGATTACGTGAGCTATCGCGACGTTTTCCACGCCGGCGAAACGCTGGCGCCGCTTTCAGGACCTCATCTCAGAGCCGAGAATTAGGCCGGCTCGAGCTTGGCGTATTCCAGTGCCAGCCACTTCACGCCCGTGTCGCGAAAGTTGACCTGGACGCGGGCATCGGATCCACGGCCCTCAGCGTCGATGATGACTCCCAGTCCGAATTTCGCATGCTTGACGCTCTGGCCTATTCGCCACGCGGGTGCCGCAGGCGTCGCTTGTGGCGCACGCGTGACGCGGCCCCATTCGGCATCGTCCACGTCGATCGCCCTGCGCCGGTACGGCGACAGCCACTGCACGAGGTCCGGCGGCAATTCAGTCAGGAAGCGCGAAGGAATGTTGTAGCGCATCTGTCCGTGGAGCATGCGCACTTGCGCTTGCGTGACGTAGAGGCGGCGCCGGGCGCGCGTGATGGCGACATACATCAGCCGCCGCTCCTCTTCCAGGCCGTCGGCTTCGGACAAGCTGTTTTCGTGCGGGAACAGGCCCTCCTCCAGGCCCGTCACGAACACCGTGTGGAATTCGAGACCCTTGGCCGCGTGCACCGTCATCAGCTGTAGTGCAGGTCGGCCCTCCGCCGCCTGGGTGTCCCCAGCCTCGAGTGCGGCATGCGTGAGAAATGCCGTCAGCGAATCGGTGGCCCCCTCCTCCGCACCAGTTTCAGGTGACTGCGCGTCAACGTCGACGCGGTCGGTGAGCATCGGCGCATCGGTAGCCAGTTGTGCTTCGCGCACGAAGCCGTCAGCCGCGGTAACCAGCTCCTGCAGATTCTCCACGCGGTCCTGGCCATCCTTCTCGTTGCGGTAATGTGCCAGCAAGCCCGATTTTTCGATCACTTGCTCGACCGCCTCCGGCAGAGGAAGCTCGCGAGTTCCCTCGCGCAGGCTCTCTATCAAATTGACGAAAGCGCCCAGCGATGAACCCGCCTTGCCGGTCATCGCACCGGAAGCCGCAATCTGCCACAGTGACGCGGCGGGTTCGCGGGCGGCGTCCTGCAACTGCTCCAGCGTTCGTGCGCCGATGCCGCGCGGCGGAAAGTTGACGACCCGCAGGAACGCGCCATCGTCCGTGGGCGAAGCGATGAGACGCAGGTAAGCCAGCGCGTGCTTCACTTCGGCGCGCTCGAAAAAACGCATTCCACCGTACACCCGATAGGGAATGCCGGCGGCGAACAGCGCATGCTCAAGCACCCGCGACTGCGCATTGGAGCGGTAAAGCAACGCGACCTCGTCATGCGCCACGCCGTCTTCGCTGATGCCCTTGACTACATCGACGATGAACGCCGCTTCGTCCTGGTCAGTTGCGGCGGAGAACGCGCGCACTGGCTCGCCCTTGCCTTCACTGGTCCACAGGTTCTTTCCCAAGCGCGCCTCGTTATGGCGGATCAGCGCATTTGCGGCATCGAGGATATGTCCGTGCGAGCGGTAGTTTTGCTCCAGTTTGATCAACTTGACTGGTTGCTCGGGTGTGCCGAAGTCGCGCTCGAATTGCTGCATGTTGGCGACCTTCGCGCCGCGAAAGGCATAGATCGACTGGTCGTCATCCCCCACCGCAAACACGGCCGTATCCGGCCCGGCCAGCATGCGCAGCCACTTGAACTGCAGCGTGTTGGTGTCCTGGAATTCATCCACCAGCAGGTGGCTGAAGCGGCGGCGGTAATGTTCGCGCAGCCCTTCGTGGCCGGAAAGCAGCTCGAAGCTTCGCAACAGGAGTTCCGCAAAATCGACGACACCCTCGCGCTGGCACATCGCGTCATAGAGCGCGTAATGCTCCACCTGCCGGCGCGAGAGTTCATCGACGGCCCCGACCATGTTCGGGCGCAGGCCCTCCTCCTTGGCGTCCGCAATGAACCACTGCAGTTGCTTGGGTGGATAGCGGACGTCGTCCAGGTTGTGTGCGCGATACATCCGCTTGATGAGCGAGAGCTGGTCCTGCGTATCGAGGATCTGGAAGAGTTGCGGCAGGTTGGCGTCGCGGTGATGCGCGCGAAGCATCCGGTTGCACAGGCCGTGAAACGTGCCCACCCACATGCCGCGGATGTTGACTGGCGTCAGCGCCGAGAGGCGGACCATCATCTGCTTCGCCGCCTTGTTGGTGAACGTGACGGCAAGGATGGACATGGGGCTGGCCTGGCCCGTGCCCAGCAACCACGCGATGCGGGTCGTCAATACCCGCGTCTTGCCGCTGCCGGCACCTGCCAGGATCAACGCGGACGCATGGGGAAACGTTACGGCAGCGAGCTGTTCGGGATTGAGGTTTTCGAGGAGCGCTGAAGGCATGCCCAATGATAGCCGAGCCGCCAGGGAACCCCGCGCTATAATCGCGCGCATCCGCCGACGCAGCTTTGCTCACACCACGATGTCCCGCGCCCCCGACGCCACACCCGCCGCCAACTCCGCCACGATGCGCGCGTTCGTGCATTGGATTCGCGCGGCGGCACCTTACGTTCACGCATTTCGCGGCAAGACTTTTGTCATCGCCTTTGGCGGCGAAGTCGTGGCGGATGACGATTTCCTGGGCGTTGTCCACGATCTCAACCTGCTGCACAGCTTGGGCATCGGTCTCGTGGTGGTCCATGGCTGCCGCCCGCAGGTGGAGGCCATCCTCGAACAGCAGGATATCGAGAGCCGCTACGCCAATGGCGTACGCGTAACCGACCCCGACACGATGGACTGTGTGCTCGAAGCCGCAGGGCAGGTACGCGCCCGAATCGAGGCGCTGCTCTCGCTGGGACTTGCCAATTCGCCGATGGCCGGCGCGCGCAATCGCGTGTCCAGCGGCAATTACCTGACCGCCAAACCGATGGGCATCGTCGATGGCGTGGACATGCAGTTGAGCGGTGAAGTGCGCCGCATCGATACGGAGGCCATCCAGCAACGCCTGGACGATGAAGACATCGTACTCATATCTCCGATCGGCTATTCACCTACGGGCGAAATCTTCAACCTGACCGTCGAGGAAGTCGCAACGCAGGTCGCGGTTCGATTGGAAGCGGTCAAGCTCATATTCCTCATGGATGCCGACGGCGTGCGCAACGGACGGCGGCAGTTGCTGACGGAACTTTCCACCACGGATGCCGACGCCCTTCTAGCCAAGGGCGACAAACTGAGCGCCGATGTGCGTCTCTATTTGCCGGCCGCGGTCCGCGCGTGCAACAACGGCGTCAAGCGCGCGCACCTCATCAGCCGTCACCACGATGGTGCACTCCTGCTCGAACTCTTCACGCGTGATGGCGTCGGCACGATGATCGCCGCGACCGCGCTTGCGCACATTCGCAGCGCGACCATCGATGATGTCGGCGGCATTCTCGGCGTCATCGCCCCGCTGGAAGAGCAGGGCGTCCTGGTGCGCCGATCGCGTGAGCGCCTGGAAAGCGAAATCGAACGCTTCCTCGTCGCCGAATACGATGGCCACATCATCGGCTGCGCCGCCCTCTACGCATTTCCGGATGACAAGCTCGGCGAATTGGCTGCGCTGGCCGTGCAGCCGGATTTTCGGCGGGAGGGCTATGGTGAGGCCCTGATGCGCGAAATCGAGATTCGCGCGCGCAAGTTGAAACTCGCCGAACTGTTTGTGCTCACCACCAAGACTGCGCACTGGTTCCTCGAGCGCGGCTTCCGCGTCGCGGCGATCGGTGACCTGCCCCGGCAAAAGCAGGCGCTCTACAATTACCAGCGCAAGTCGCTGGTCTATCGCAAGTCAATCTAGGAATTCGCCATGGCAAGAACCGTTAATTGCGTCAAGCTCGGCAAGGAGGCCGAGGGCCTCGATTTCGCGCCGTACCCGGGCGAACTCGGCAAGCGAATCTATGACAACGTATCGAAGGAAGCTTGGGCTGCGTGGCTCAAGCACCAGACGATGCTGGTCAACGAGAATCGCCTGAGCCTGGCCGACGTCCGCGCGCGCAAGTGGCTGGCGGAACAGATGGAAAAACACTTCTTCGGCGGCGGCGCCGACATGCCGCAGGGTTACGTGCCGCCGTCAGCCTAGGCAGTCCCGGCCCACGCATTGGGGCCGATCAGGATGGACGAGGGCATCCGGCCGGACCAACGAATGCGACCGCCGCCATGGCAGGCGATGCGGGAAGTGTTGCGCCGCATTTGACCGATGGCCGACCGTGCGAGACGATGGGGCACGCATCTACACTTTGCCCCAGTTGCACAGGACCCGAGTGAAAACCACCGGACCGTCGATTGTCGCCACGGTGCTCTTCACCGACATCGAGGGCAGCACCCGGCTTTGGGAACTCGAACCGGCGCGCATGCCGGGTGCGCTGGCTTTGCACGACTCGCTTTCGCGAGCAGCGGTCGAAGCCAATCGCGGCACCGTTGAGAAGACGACCGGCGACGGCATGCTCGCCGTCTTTGCCAGCCCACTCGATGCACTGAAGGCCGCTATCGCGCTGCAACTGGTAATCGCCGATCCGGATACGACCGGCGGCCTCCCATTGCGAGTGCGCTGCGGTCTGCACATGGGACTCGTCGAGCGACGTGACAACGACTGGTTCGGCACCCCCGTGAATCGCGCTGCACGCGTCATGGCGGTGGCCCATGGAGGACAGGTTCTGCTGACACAGGCGGTCGTTGAGCTCGTACGCGACAATCTGCCACCCGATGTTTCGCTGCGCGACCTCGGCGCCGTCAGGCTGCGCGACTTGACGAATCCGGAACATGTCCATCAAGCGCTGCATCCTCGTTTGGCGCAGGACTTCCCGGCATTGCGCTCGCTGGAGACGACACCGAACAACCTTCCGCAACAGCTGACTTCGTTCATCGGCCGTGACCGCGAGCGGGCGGAGGCAACCCGATTGCTCGCAGGAACCCGCCTGCTGACGATTGTGGGGCCCGGCGGCATCGGCAAGACCCGCTTATCCCTCCAGGTCGCCGCCGACGCTATGGACAACTACCCGGATGGCGTGTGGTTCATGGAACTTGCACCGATTGACGATGCAAGCCTGGTCCCCAAGGTCGTGGCGCAGGTACTGGGCCTGTCCGAAGAGGCCAGCGCACCCTCGATCCAGAGTGTCTGCACTCATCTCGCATCGCGTTGCCTGCTCCTGGTGCTGGACAATTGCGAGCACCTCGTGGACGCGTGCGCGCGGCTGGCCGACGCCGTGCTTCGGGTAGCGCCCGATGTTCGGATCATCGCCAGCAGCCGCGAGGCGATGAACATTGCCGGAGAGCAGACCTACATGCTGCCGCCGCTGGCGGTTCCGGACTCCGGTTCGGGCATCGAGGCCACCGCACGATCCGAAGCCGTCCAGCTCTTCGTCGAGCGCGCGCGCCTTCGGCAACCCGCGTTCGTGCTGACGGACCAGAATTCGCAGACGATCGCAGAGCTTTGCACGCGATTGGACGGAATCCCGCTTGCGCTGGAACTTGCCGCCGCGCGAGTCGGTGTCCTGCCGGTGGACAAGATTGTCGAGCGGCTCGGTGACCGGTTTCGGCTGCTCACCGGAGGAAACCGCACCGCCCTGCCTCGACAGCAGACACTGCGTGCATTGATCGACTGGAGCTACGACCTTCTCAGGGTCCAGGAACGGACACTGTTCGCCAGGCTCTCGGTGTTCGCCAATGGCTGGACGCTCAATACCGCGGAGGCGGTTTGTTCGGGACCGGGCATCGCGCGCGATGACGTGCTCGACCTCCTGACCAGCCTCGTGGACAAGTCCCTCGTGGTGCAGGACGCGCACCACGAGCGGTTTCGCATGCTGGAGACGCTGCGCGACTACGCGCGCGACCGCCTGCAGGAGTCCGGGGACGACGAGGCGACCCGCTCACGGCACTGCGCGTGTTTTCTGGCATTCGCCGAGGAGTCCGAACCCCATCTGGAGGGCGGGCCAGATCAACCGGGGTGGCTCACCCGACTCGACCAGGAACACGACAACCTCCGGTCCGCACTCGTCTGGGGCACAGCCGGACCCGATCGCGTTGAGGCCGCCTTGCGCACGTGCGGAGCGGTCTATCGTTTCTGGTTGCATCGCGGACATGCCCGCGAAGGGCGCCGGTGGTGTGACTTGGCGCTCGCAATGCACGCCGCCGAAGCGGCATCGCCTGCGCGCGCGAAGGCTTTGCACGCGTCAGGCACGCTGGCGTGGCGACTGGGCGACATCGCCACTGCGCGCTCGTTGCTGGAGCAGGCGCTGGAACTCAGCCGGCAACAGCATGACCTCCAGCGCGAAGCCCGGATTCTCAGCAACTTAGGCGGTGTCGCCATCCACCAGGCGGATTCCGGCGCGGCGCAGACTTACCTCGTGCAGGCGGTGGCGCTTTTCCGCGAGCAGGGAAACCAGACACTGGAAGCGCGCTCGCTGAACAACCTGGCCGCGCTGGCCATCAACGAGAACCGGTACGCGGATGCGCGCGCGCCGCTGGAGCGCGCGTTGGCGCTCAGCAGGTCCATGGGAAATCCGATGGAGGAAGCCAATACGATGAGCCATCTCGGCTTCATCGCACAGCACGATGGAAATTTCCCGGAGGCGCAGGCGCTGCACGAGCATGCGCTGGCAATTGCCCGTGAATTCGGTGTGCGCGAGTTCGAAATTGAAGAGGCGCGCCATCTTGGCGAGATCGCGCTGGCGCAGGGCGACGTCAGCAAGACCCAGGCGTACTTCCACCAGGCTCTCACGACGAGCAAGGAGATCGGCAGCCCGCTCGAAATCGCGCTCTGCCTGGAAGCGAATGCGGCGCTGGCCGTACAGCTCAATCAATTTGCGCAGGCCGCTGGCTGTCTGGGAGCATCGAATGCATTGCGCGAGGCCAACGGCATGCCTCGATCCCACGACGCGCAGCAATTATGCGATGGGACGCTTTCCGCATGCCGCGAGGCGCTGGGAGAGGCGGCCGCGGTGGCGGCGATTGCCGATGGCGATTCGTTGGCGCCCGAGGCCGTGGTCGCCAATTCACTGGCCTGGCTCCAGTTGACGGAAAGGCTTGAAAATGGAACGGCCGGTGGCGGCTGATCATGATGCAAGTGGGAGCCCGGTCGGCATGACCGTCACGGGCCGCCGACTTCTCGCAGGCATCGTCACTGCGCCGCTGTGGCTCGCGCGCGCTCCCGATGCCGAGTGACTTCCCCGCCAGAACCAATTCAGTTAAGGTACGTCATGAAAGCGCCCGCGATAAGTCGCTATCCAGTTTCGAAACTCGAAGACTTGCCCGAGGACATTCGCGCACGCATTCTCGAAGTGCAAGAGAAAGCTGGATTCATTCCCAACGTGTTTCTCACACTGGCGCATCGGCCCGCGGAATTTCGCGCGTTCTTTGCGTACCACGACGCGCTGATGGAGCGCGACAGCGGCCTCACCAAGGCCGAGCGCGAAATGATCGTCGTCGCCACCTCAGGCGCCAACGACTGCCTGTACTGCATCGTTGCGCACGGGGCGATCCTTCGCATCTACGCCAAGAATCCGCTGGTCGCCGACCAGGTGGCGGTCAACTACGCAAAGGCCGACATCACGCCGCAGCAGAAGGCGATGCTCAAGTTCGCGCTCAAGGTCGCGTTGCGGTCGAACGAACTGGTTGAAGCAGACTACACGGAAGTGCAGGAAGCCGGCTTCAACAGCGAGGACATCTGGGACATCGGCGCGATTGCAGCTTTTTTTGCGCTATCCAATCGTATGGCCAACCTGATTGCGATGCGGCCCAACGACGAGTTCTTCGTGATGGGCCGCATTCCAAGAACCAAGTAGCGCCGGTTCGTCAGGCAACGCCCCAGAGCTTGAACCACGCCAGCATGCGCTTCCATCCATCCTCGGCATCCTGCTTGCGATAGTTATCGGGACGAAAGTCCGCGTTGAATCCGTGCCCGGCCTCGGCATATACGACGAACTCGGATTTGTTGCCGGTGCCTTTTAGCGCGTCGCGCATCTTGTCCACGTCGGCCAGCGGAATGCCGCTGTCCTTGGCGCCGTACAAGCCCAAGACCGGCACCTTGATCATGTTGACGAGATCGAGCGGATTCTTCGGCATGGCATCGCTGGTCTTGCCGCCCACGGGGCCATACCAAGCGACCGCCGCACGCAATCTGGGATTGTGCGCAGCGTACATCCATGTCGTGCGCCCGCCACGGCAGAATCCGGTCATGCCGAGCCTTTCCGTGTCGCCCTTGCCGCTTGCCTTGGCAAAAGCCGCCGTCGCGTCGAAGTCCGCCAGCATTTCGCTGTCGGCCTTGCTGTTGACGATGGGCATGATCTCGGCGAAATTGGTGATCTTGGTCAGATCGGCCTTGCGCGCGTAAACGTCGGGCGAAATTGCGTAGTAACCCGCCTTGGCCAGACGCCGGCAGACATCCTTCATGTACGGGTTGAGCCCGAACACTTCAGGGGCCACCAGGATCACAGCAAACGGACCGCCGGTGGCGGGCATGGCGAAATAGCCGGGGATCGTTCCGTCCGACACCTTGATCATCACGTCGCCCGAAGTGAGGCCAACGGCATCGGTGACGATCGCTTGCGCCGACACGGCTCCCGATGCAGCCAACGCGGCGCTTGCGCCCAATGCGGTGGTCAGAAAGTCGCGCCGGTCGAAGGCGCGCTCGGGTTCCAATATGCCCTGAATGTCCTGGTCGAGTTCAAGTTTCAAAGTTTCCTCCGTCGATTTGTTTGCAGTCTTGTCACACTTCGTAGACCACGTTTCCGCCAACCAATGTGTAGCGAACTTTACCCGGCAATTCGTGGCCGAGAAACGGCGTGTTCTTGCCCTGGCTTTTCAATGCACCACGAGCCACAGTCCAGTACTGCCCGGGATCGAAGATGCAGATGTCCGCGGAGACGCCGACGCGAAGGTCGCCGGCCGCAACACCCAGGACCTTGGCCGGCTGCGACGTAATTTTCGCCAGCGCCACCGACAGGTCCAAGTTCTCCTCCAGCGACCATTTGAGCGTCAGCGGCAGCAGGAGTTCCAATCCGGTCGCTCCCGGCTCTGCTTCGCCGAATGGAACCTGCTTGCCATCGTCGTCCACCGGTGCGTGGTCGGAACAGATGAGGTCAATCGTACCGTCAGCCACGCCGGCCCTGAGCGCCGCGCGATCTCGCGTGGTGCGCAGTGGCGGTATCAGGTGTGCGTTGGAATCAAACCAACCGATATCGACATCGCAAAGATGCAGATGGTGGACCGCGACGTCGCAGGTCACGGGCAGGCCGTCTTTTTTCGCCGCGCGTACCAGCGCGACGCCATCGGCAGTCGACAGTCGGCACAGATGGATGGAAACGTCGGTCTCGCGCACGAGCGCCAGGATGGTCGTCAACGCGATGGTCTCGGCCGTGGCCGGAATGCCGGGCAGTCCGAGCCGCGTCGCCACTTCGCCGTCGTGCGCAACACCGGTGCGGCCGAGGTAGGGATCGGTCGGACGCAGCCAGACGCGATACCCGAACGTCGAGGCGTACTGCATGGCCCGCAATAGCACCTGCGTGTCGAATAGCGGCATATCGGCATGCGAGAAGGCCACGCAACCGGCCTCTTCGAGTTCGCCCATCTCGGTGAGCGTCGTCCCCTTCAATTGCACAGTGAGCGCGCCGATCGGATAGACATGCGCCCGGTCCAGCAGGCGCGCGCGGTGCTTGAGCATCTCGACCAAGCCCGGTTCGTCGAGCGGCGGGTCGGTGTCGGGTGGACAGGCGAGGCTGGTCACGCCGCCCGCAATGGCCGCCTCCATTTCGGACTCGAGGGTGGCCTTGTATTCGAACCCCGGCTCGCGCAGGCGAGCACAGAGGTCGATGATTCCGGGCGCCACAACCAGCCCCTTGGCGTCGATCACGCGCTCCGCGGTCCAGCCGTTCGGCGACTTGCCGATCGCGGCGACCTTACCATCCTCGATGTAGAGCGAAGCGACGCCGTCGACAGAATTGGCGGGATCGACCAAGCGACCGTTGATGATCTCCAGTCTCATCAGTTGCCCGCGATGATGCTCATGACGGCCATGCGCACGGCGATGCCAAAGGTCACCTGTGGCAGGATGACCGAATGATCGCCATCGGCCACGGCGGAATCGATTTCAACGCCGCGGTTCATCGGTCCCGGATGCATTACGATGACGTCGGGCTTGGCCCGCGCCAGCTTGTCCGGTGTCAGCCCGTAATGCTTGAAGTACTCGCCGGCGGAGGGCAGCAATGCACCCTTCATGCGTTCGCTCTGAAGGCGCAGCATCACCACGACATCGCAACCGGCCAGGCCCTCGCGCATTTCATGAAAAACACGCACGCCAAGTGACTCGACCTTGCTCGGGAGCAGCGTTTTGGGGCCGATCGCGCGCACTTCCGGCGTGCCCAACGTGGTGAGACCGTGAATCAGCGAGCGCGCAACGCGTGAATGCAGCACATCGCCCACGATCGCCACGGTGAGGTTGTGAAAGTCCTTCTTGTAGTGGCGGATCGTGTAGAGGTCGAGCAGGCCCTGCGTCGGGTGGGAATGGCGGCCGTCGCCCGCATTGACGACATGCACGTGGCTGCGCCGGTGGGCGTTCAAGTGCTGCGCGATCAGGTGCGGCGCACCGGACTGCGCGTGCCGGACCACGAAGATGTCAGCGTCCATCGCGACCAGGTTGTCCACCGTGTCGAGTACCGTCTCGCCCTTGCTCGTGGAAGAGTCGCTGATATTGAGATTGATGACATCCGCGGAAAGCCGCTTGGCCGCGATTTCGAAAGTCGTACGCGTGCGCGTCGAATTCTCGAAAAACAGGTTGAACACGGCCTTGCCGCGCAGCAGCGGGACCTTCTTCACGTCGCGCTCGGCGATGGACACAAACGGCGTTGCCGTGTCGAGAATGTGGGTGATCAGCGGCGCCGGAAGGCCCTCCAGCGTGAGCAAATGCGTGAGTTCGCCGTTTGCATTGAGTTGGGGATTGCGCACGGTGTCAGGCACTTTCGATACCGAAACGCAGGCGCTCGCCATCTCTGGCCAGCGCAAGCGAAAGGTCGCGCGCAATTGCCAGGCGTGCGCCGCAGTAGGTGGCCTCGACCGGCAGTTCGCGCCCGCCCCGGTCGACAAGTACGGCAAGTTCAATGCGCGCGGGCCGCCCGTAGTCGAAGAGCTCGTTGATGGCAGCACGCACACTGCGGCCGGTGTAGAGCACGTCGTCAACCAGCACGATCGTGGCGCCATCGACATCGAACGGCAGCTCGCTGCGCTTGGCGCCGGACTTGAGTCCCGTGCGGGCATAATCGTCGCGATAGAACGACACGTCAATGTGGCCGACCGGATGGTCGCCCGGAATCATCGCTGCCAGCCGGTCGGCAACCCACGCACCGCCGGAGTAGATGCCCACGAAGGCCGCATCGAACGCGATCGCGGGACGCATGCGCTCCGCGAGGGTCGCAAGCGTGGTTTCAGCGTCAGGGATTTGCGGCGGATCGCTCATCGAACCAGCTCTGCAGAATGATTTGCGCCGCGGCCTGGTCGCGCACGGCCTTGCCCTGCCGGCCCGTCACGCCCGCAGCGTCCAATGTTGCTTGCGCCGCTTCGGTTGTCCAGCGCTCGTCGACAAGTGCAACCGGCAATTGGAAGCGTCCTTCGAGTTGCCGTGCGAAGCGCTGGGCACGCTGCGTCATGTCGTGTTCTGTGCCGTCGGAATGTGTCGGCAGCCCGACCACCAGCGTTCCCGGTTGCCATTCCTTGATCAAGGCGGCGATTTTCGAAAAGCGCTGTTCCGTTCGCTCGTCGTCGATGGTAGTGAGGGGATGCGCCTTCGACGTCAGTGTGTTGCCCATCGCGACGCCAATGCGTTGCGTGCCGAAGTCGAACGCGAGTACAGTCGCGTCGGGGGAATGGGCCGCCACGCGTCACGCGTGCCCGACGTCCTCGGACAGCTGCATGAGATCGATTCCCAGCAGCTGCATCGCCGCGGGCAGGCGCCGCTCCGGCGGTACATCGAACAGCACACCGGCGTCGGCAGCGACCGTAAGCCAGGCGTTTTGCGCCATCTCTTCCTCGAGCTGGCCCGCCTCCCAACCGGCATAACCCAGCGACACGAATACATCCGACGGGCCATCGCCGCGACCAACCGCTTCCAGAACATCCTTGGACGAGGTGAGCCCGAGGTCATCGCCGATGGCGAGCGTGGATTGCCAGTTGCCCAAGGGGCGATGCAGGACGAAGCCGCGGTCGACCTGGACCGGACCGCCGAAATGGACAGGCGCTTCGCGCAGCGCACGGTCGGCCAAGGGGACGTTGATCTGCTCGAACAGCGTCGACAATTTCATGTCGATCGGCCGGTTGATCACAATGCCCAGCGCGCCGTCTTTGTTGTGTTCGCACACGAAGGTCAACGTGTGTGCAAAATTAGGGTCCGCCATGGCCGGCATGGCGATGAGGAAGTGATGCGTGAGATTGATCGGCTCGGTCATCAACGTCGAATTGTAATCCGAAGGGGGGTGGGCGACAATCAAAACACGCCGGGCCGGCACCCATCCAGGCGCGATTGTTGGGCCGGCCGGCTTTTCGACCCGGATACCGGGCGCCAATTGGGGAAGGCAGACTCGACCGACCCAAACCATGACCGATCGACATTCAACGTTCCCGCTCGTCGCTCGCATCATTCTGACGACGTGGCTCGTCCTGGCCATGCCGGCATCCGCCAAGCTTACCGTCATGCACGGCTATGCCGACTATACGAGCGCGCTGCTCTGGGTGATGGCAGACGCGCCCGGTCCCATCGAAATCAGCTGGCAGCCAGATGCGCAAGGCCCGGAGCGCAAGCTTAAGCTCGACGCTGCTGCCGCGACGGGAAACGTCGTCCACGCGCGGCTCACCGGACTGACCCCTGGAAAGTCCGCCGCCTATCGCGTGTCCGGCGACAACGACATCCGCAGCGGAATGCTGGCGGCACAGCCGCATTGGTCCAAGCCTGCGGACGCCGCCGATCTCGCCATCGCGATCGGCTCCTGTTTCTTCCTGGCCGACGCCGACCCGATGTGGGGTGGGCAATCGTACGGTGGCGGATTCGAGATCTTCGATTCGATTGCCGCGATAAAGCCCGACCTCATGATCTGGATGGGCGACAGCCTCTACTTCCAGGCGCCTGACGAACTCGATCCCGACTCGATGGCCATGCGTTACCAGCGGCAGCGCACGTTTCTGCCCCTGCAGAAGTTGCTGACCACGGTCCCGCATATCGCCACCTGGGACGACCACGACTACGGCCCCAACGACCATGACATGTCGTATGTGATGAAGGGCGAGTCGTTACAGCTGTTTCGCCGGTACTGGGCCAATCCGAGCTACGGACTCCCCGACGTCCCGGGTGTGTTCGGGTGGTCGCGATGGGGTGATGTCGAGATATTCCTGTTGGATGACCGCTGGTACCGGTCCGCAAATCATGCGCTCGACACGCCCGACAAGACGATGTTCGGTGCTCAGCAACTCACGTGGTTGCGCAATGCGCTCACTCATTCGCGAGCGCCGGTCAAGCTGGTCGTCAACGGCAGCCAGATGTGGAACCGGGCAAACCGCTTCGAGGGATGGACCCACTATGCTTTCGAGCAAAAGGCATTTGCCGATTGGCTGGTCGCGCAGCGAATCGATGGCGTCGTGTTCCTCTCCGGCGACCGCCATTTCACCGAACTGCTCAAGATCGACCGGCCTGGTACCTACCCGCTTTACGAATTCACGTCGAGCCCGCTCACGTCGCGACCCTGGGGTAACCCCGAGGCCGGCGAGCGCTACAATCCCGACCTCGTCCCCGGAACGTTGGTCGGACAACGCCAGTTCGGCATGATCCGCGTGACCGGTCCCGGCGGCAATCGCAGCATTGCGCTGGAAAGCTACGACACCGCGGGCAAGCTGCTCTGGCGCAAGGAGATCCGGGCCAACGATTTGAAGTCACCCAAAGCCGCCGGCAATCCGTGACGACAAAGCGCATTGACCGCGCGCTGGTGTGGTTCCGGCGCGACCTGCGCGACTTCGACCACGCGGCGCTGCATCACGCGCTCAAGGCGGCCGGGACAGTCCATTGCGCGTTCATATTCGACCGCGAGATCCTCGACACGCTTCCACGCAAGGACCGCCGTGTCGAATTCATCTGGGATTCGGCAGCTGAGCTTGCGGCAAGCCTGTCCGCGCGTGGTGGCTCCCTCATCGTGCGCCATGCCGCCGCCCGTGTCGCGATTCCGCAACTCGCTTCTGAACTCAAGGTGGACGCTGTCTTTGCCAACCACGACTACGAACCGAAAGCGGTTGGACGGGATGCACATGTAGCGCTTCAGCTGTCGGCGCTTGGAATCGCGTTTCATACCACCAAGGACCAGGTGATTTTCGAGCGCGACGAGTTGCTGACGCAATCAGGCAAGCCGTACTCGGTGTTCACGCCGTACAAGAACGCGTGGGCAAGGACGCTCACGCCATTTCACCTGAAGTCTTATCCGATAGACGCCTATGCAAACGCGCTGGCCGCGCCAGCTCCGGACACTGATGGCGCCATGCCGACGCTCGAAGCCATGGGATTTCGACGTACCAATTTGAAGGAACTCGGCATCGTTCCGGGGATGACCGGTGGTAGCGCGCTGTTCGCCGAGTTCCATTCGCGTATCGATGCCTATCGCGACGCGCGCGATTTTCCGGCGCGCAAGGGTCCATCGTATTTGTCGGTCCACCTGCGTTTCGGGACGGTGTCGATTCGCGAGCTGGCGGCATTCGCCCATTCAAGTTCGCTGGAACCCGATGGGGAGGGCGCGGCTACTTGGCTCTCGGAGCTGATCTGGCGCGATTTCTACGCGCAAATCCTGTGGCACCATCCGCGCGTGGTCAGCGAGGCATTCAAGCTGGAGTATGCCGACCTGACGTTTCCCGACGAGCCCGGCCATTTCAAAGCGTGGTGCGAGGGACGGACCGGCTACCCAATCGTCGACGCCGCGATGCGTCAGCTCAACATGACCGGCTACATGCACAACCGCCTGCGGATGATCGCTGCGTCGTTCCTGGTAAAGGACCTGCTCGTCGATTGGCGCAAGGGCGAACGCTACTTTGCGGAAAAACTGATCGACTTCGACCTCGCCTCCAACAACGGCGGGTGGCAGTGGGCGGCGTCCACCGGGTGTGACGCGCAACCCTACTTCCGCATCTTCAATCCCGTCACCCAATCGGAGCGATTCGACGTCGACGGCAAATTCATTCGACGCTACGTACCGGAGTTGGCGGCGCTGAATGCCCGGGAAATCCACGCCCCGTGGCTAACGCCACCGGCGATCCAGAAGGCAAAGGCAGTGGTGATCGGCCGCGACTATCCTGCACCCATCGTCGATCATGCGACAGCGCGCGTTGCCGCGCTGGCGCTATTTGGTCATATGCGGCGCACGCCCTGACGCCGCGGGTCGCTCAATCCTCCTCGTGCCGCCGATGCTTGGCAAATTCGGTGGCCAGTTGCTGTTGCAGAAGCGGCGGGGCGGGCTCGTAGTGCGACAGCGCCATCGACCACGCACCCTGTCCACCCGTCATGGACTTCAAGCGTGCCGCATAGCCATCGAGCTCCGCGAGCGGCGCCAACCCGTTCACGGCCAATGCACCCGCCTGCATCGTCTTGGTGCCCGTCACCTGGCCACGCCGCTGCGACAGGTCACCGGTAACGTCGCCGATATTTTCGGCGGGACAACTGATCTCCACGCCGACAATCGGCTCCAACACGATGGGACCTGCCTTGCCGATAGCGTCGAGAAACGCCTTGCGTCCTGCCGACACGAACGCGACCTCCTTCGAATCGACCGGGTGATACTTGCCGTCGTAAACGTTGACCCGTACGTCGTGCAATGGAAATCCGGCAAGTGGGCCCGATGTCAGCACCTGCTCGACACCTTTTTGTACAGCAGGAATCAGCGACGTCGGAATCGCGCCGCCCTTGACGGAATTTACGAATTCGAAACCGGAGCCCCGGGGTAGCGGTTCGATACGCAGGTAGACTTCGCCGAACTGACCTGCCCCGCCCGTCTGCTTCTTGTGCCGGTGATGTCCCTCGGCATTCGCAGTAATGGTTTCGCGATAGGGAATGCGCGGGGGTCGCGTCGTGACTTCGAGCTTGAATTGCGTCGCCATGCGCTCCAGTACCGAGCGCAGATGCAGTTCGCCCAGGCCCCACAGGACTGTTTCGTTGAGAATGGTGTCGTGCGCAACGGAGAGCGTCGGATCCTCCGCGGTCATCCGGTGCAGCACCTCCGAGATCCGCTGTTCGTCACCCCGGCGCTTGGGTTCGATGGCGATGCCGTGCATCGGCGTCGGGAATTCGAGCGGCTTCATGTGGATGTGATCTTCGTCGTGCGAATCGTGCAGGACACAGTCGAATTCGATTTCGTCGACCTTGGCCACCGCCGCGAGATCGCCGGGGAAGGCCCGCTCGATCTCGACATTCTTGCCTCCCTGCAACATGAATAGATGCCCGACCTTGAACGGCTTGCGCGCGTCGCCCACGAAGAGTTGCGTATCGCGGGTGACCGTGCCCTGGTGCACGCGAAAGATCCCGAGCTTGCCCACGAACGGATCCATGACCACCTTGAACACATGCGCGAGCACGTGCTGCGCCGGGTCCGGACTCGAATGAAACTCGCTCGCCGTCGCGCCCTCCCCCTTGGTGAAAAGCGGTGGATTGCCTTCCGTAGGGTTGGGCAGCAGCTTGTCGAAGATCTGGATCAACTCGGCTATGCCTGCGCCGGTGCGTGCGGACACGAAGCACACCGGGACCAGATGGCCTTCGCGCAACGCCTTCTCGAAGGGCGCGTGCAGCTGGTCGGGCGAGATGTCACCCTGTTCGAGGTAGAGCGACATCAACGCCTCGTCGACTTCGACCACCTGGTCGACCAACGCGCGATGCGCGGCCGCGACGGAGGAGAAATCCGACTCGCCGGACGGATTGAAGAAGCAATCGACGACGCGCTTGCCACCGCCGGCAGGCAGGTTGATCGGAAGGCATTCTTTGCCGAACGCCGCCTGGATGTCCGCCAACAGGACGGGCAGGTCCACATTTTCCGCGTCGATCTTGCTGACGATGATGAGGCGGCACAATTGCCGCTTGGCGGCCCAGTCCATCATTCGCGACGTGATCATTTCAATGCCGGACTGGGCGCTCACGACAACTGCGGCCGTCTCCACGGCGTCGAGCGCGCCGATGGATTGCCCGATGAAGTCCGGGAAACCCGGGGTATCGATGACGTGCACGCGAGTACCATTGATCTCGAAGTGCAGCAGCGACGATCGCAGCGAGTGCTGGTAGGTTTTTTCCATGGGGTCGAAATCGCTGGTCGATGTGCCGCGCTCGACGCTGCCAGCGACTGCGAGAGCGCCGGACTTGACCAGCAAGGATTCCGCGAGCGTTGTCTTGCCCGCCGCGCCATGGCCCACGAGAGCTACCGTGCGAATTTTCTCGGTGGCGTAGTTCGCCATGCGTCCCCCTCACCTAATATTTGTTGGATCCGATAAACAATTTACCGCGTTTTCCTGGAGCGTGTTGATGTAATGCAAAAGGAAGCAAGACAAACGCGGGATGCAATACAAAAGTACGTTGTTGCGTGGCGTCAGTGAGGCGCTTCGCCTAAATCCCAGAACAGTCCGGTCATCATGGCCAGGCCCTCGCGGGCCACCGAGGCAAGCATATGTTCATTGGGAGCGTGTTGCGAACAGGCCGGATACGAATGGGGCACCCAGACGGTCGGCAAGCCCAGGATGTCCGCAAAGCAATCGTTAGGCAGCGCGCCACCGAAATTGGGCAGGACGGCGGGCAGGACGCCGGTGGTCTGCGCTATCGACGCGGCAACCCGTCTGGCCCAGGGATGCTCGGGGTCGAGGCGTGTCGCGTGCATGATTTCCATGGCTGCCGGTGCCACACCGACCTTCGCGAATCCGTGGCGGTCGAGGTGGGCACGAAGCGACGGGATGAAATTGGCATGATCGCACCCGACCACGAATCGGACCTGGAGATTGGCCACGGCGCGCGGCGGAATCGCATTGACCGGATGCTCAGGATTGCCGGTCTTGAACGCCAGCACTTCGATGCTGTTCCACGCAAAGACCCTTTCCGCCGGCGAGAGTCCGGGCTCACCCCAATCGACGTCGATCGTCGGGCCACTCGGCTCGCCCGGCTCGATATCGGCAAGCGCATGGCGTACCGAAGGTGGGATGGGAGGCGGTCGCAATCCATCAACGAGAATGCGGCCGCGCGCATCGACGATTCCGGCGATCGCATTGGCTAGGACCGTGCCGGGGTTGGCGAGTAAGCCACCCCAGTTGCCGGAATGATGTCCGCCTTCGCGCAGGTCGACGGTGAGGTCAAAATTGAATGCGCCCCGCGAGCCCAGGAACAGGGTCGGCCGCGCCGCGACGAGGCGCGGACCGTCCGAGGCAAGGAATAAGTCAGCGGCAAGCACCGCGCGCTCCTGCTCGCACACGACGCGCAGTCCCGGCGACCCCATCTCCTCACCGGTCTCGATGAGCCATTTGACGTTGAATCCCAGCTTGCCGCGCAGCGCAAGCACCTGGCCCAGTGCCGCTACGTTGATGCTGTGCTGGCCTTTGCTGTCCGCGGTGCCGCGCCCGTACCAGCGGTCGCCATCCACGGTGAGGTTCCACGGCGAAAGACCTTCGCGCCATTGCTCGTCGTAGCCCAGCACAACGTCACCGTGGCCATACATCAGCACGGTTGGCAGCGCGTCGCTTTCGTGGCGCGACGCGAGCAGGAACGGCCCGGCGCCGGCCACCGAATTTTCGACCAGACTCCACGCGAAACCCAGCGCGGCCAGCGACGGTCCCATTTCATCAGTGAGGTAAAGGCGCAGATCGGGGAGCGCGTCCTTGCGCTGGCTTTCCGTGCGGTGTGCAACACGTCGCCGCAGGTCCGCGAGCAGGTGCCCAGCATCAAACCATTGCCGGGCCGCGGTCAGGGCTTGCTGCCGGGTGGCCATGCCGACGATGGTACCGCAACAAAAACGTGAAACCTAACACAAGGGTCTTCACGCGCGGTCCGAGTGCCTCAGTTGCCCGTTCAGTTGTCGAGTTTGGACCCGCAGCCGCTCCGAGATAGAAACTAGTACGGCGCGGCAATCCCGGTCATTTCGCGCAAATGCCGCAGCAGTTCTTCCTCCTGGTAAGGCTTGCCCAGGTACATGTCCACGCCGAGTTCGGCAGCGCGGCTGCGATGTTTTTCGGCGGTGCGCGACGTGATCATGATGATGGGGATGTTCACGTACTTCGGATCACCCTTGATCGTCTTGGCAAATTCGAAGCCGTCCATGCGCGGCATCTCGATGTCGAGCAGAATGACATCCGGTACCTGCTCAGCTATCAATTGCAGGGCATCGACGCCGTCCTTGGCGGTGGTCACCGCAAAGCCCTCCCGTTGCAGGAAACGGCTGGTGATCTTGCGCACGGTCAGCGAATCGTCGACGATCATCACCAGTGGCTGCGTGGAGACCATCGCGACCGGTGCGCGCGGCCGGTCGCCGACCGCGCGTTCGTCATTGTCGGGGTCGAACTGCCGTACATCCGTGCGACCGGCGAGTTGCACGGGATTGATGATCAGCACGATCTCGCCGGAACCCAGCACGGTTGCGCCGGAAATTCCGGAGACGCGCGCCAGTTGTGGACCGATGTTCTTCACCACGACTTCCTGCGTCCCGACCATTTCGTCGACATGGATGGCTGCATGCGTCTGGCCGCTTCGCAATAGCAAAACCGAGTTATAGCGCAGTGTTTCCGGGTTGTGCAGGGTGTCGCCCAACAGGCGCGGCAAGTAATGGAACGGGTATTCGCGGCCCTGCCACTCGACCTTGCGCTTGATGTAGAGGTCGAGCAGCGCCTGGCTCTTGATCTGTTGTACCTGTTCGACCATCGGTGCTGGAAGCGCCCAGAGCCTGCCACCCGCCCGCACCAGCACCGCTTGTGCCACGGCCAACGTCAGCGGCATGGTCAACGTGAAGCGAGTGCCCTTGCCTTGCGTGGTCGCAACCTCGACGCGTCCGCCCAGCGCCGCAACTTCGGCGCGCACCACGTCCATGCCAATGCCCCGGCCCGATATCTGCGTTACCTTGGAAGCTGTCGTGAACCCCGGCTGGAACAGGAATTCGACCAGCTGTGCATCGGTCGGATTGGCGTCGCCGGTAAACAGCCCCAGCGAACGCGCGCGCTCGCGAACCCGCGTGAAATTCACGCCCGAGCCATCGTCGGCGAGATCGATCACGACTTCGTTGCCGACCTGGCGCACCGTCAGTGAAATTTCGCCGGTCTCGAGTTTGCCGGCCTTGACGCGCGCCTCGCGCGATTCGACGCCATGGTCCAACGCGTTGCGCAACAGGTGCTCCAGCGGCCCAACCAATTTTTCCAGCACCGAACGATCGAGCTCGACCTTGGCGCCATTGATTTCCAGATTGGCGCGCTTGTCCAGTTCCTTGGCCGTTGATCGCAGGATCCGGTAAAGGCGCTCCGACAGGCTTCCGAACGGAACGGTCCGTATGGAAAACAGGCGCTGCTGAACATCGCGCGACAACCGTGCCTGCGCGAGCAGCGCAGCGTCCGCATCGTCGAGATTTTTCAGAAGCGAATGCTGCACCGTGGAAACGTCATTGATGCCTTCGGCCAGGGAACGCGTGAGTTCCTGGAACCGGGTGTAGCGGTCGAATTCGAGCGGATCGAAGTCGCCGGTTTGTTCCTGCATCAGCGACATCTGCGACTGGATCTGTGATTCGGCCTGGATTTCGATCTCGCGCATCTGCCCGCGCAGCCGTATGACGCTGGTGGTCAGTTCGAGCAGGTTTGCCTTGAGCGAGCGCAACTCGCCTTCGACCCGCGCACGGGCGATCGCCACTTCACCGGCTTCGTTGACCAGGCGGTCGATGAGATCGGCACGCACCCGCAACTGCGCTCGTGCACCCGTCTCGAGTTCCGGCGTGGCTTCCGCGTGCGCCGGCAAGGAAGCCGCGGCGGAGCCTGCAGCGACGGCCGCCGCCGGCCCAGCCGCGGGCGTCGCAACGGTTGGCGCCAGAGGCACGACCACGGGGCGCTCGGCAACGGGCGGCATGGGAGGCGCAGCCGTGACCGGCACCACGCTCGCGGCGGCCACGCCTTCAATTGTCTGCGCTACCCAGGGCAGCGCCGTGTTGGTCTCGCCAACGCGCAGCCGGTCGAGCAGGAACGCAACGCGATCAAGCGCCGTTTCCAGCTCCTCGAACAGCGCAGGGGTAGCACCGGCGGGCGACTCGCCTTGCACGAGCTGCGATTCCATGAGATGCGTGAGTTCGCCCAGCCGCATCGCCCCGGCCATGCGGGCACTTCCCTTGAACGTATGCAGCGTCCGGCGCAATTCCGCCACCGGCTTGCCGTCATGAGGACTGCGCCGCCATGCGCGCAACTCCTCGCTGGCCTGAGGAAACAGTTCTGCCGCTTCGTCCAGGAATATGGCCAACACTTGCGGATCAACGTCATCGCGGATGGTGGCCAGCGGGTCATCCTCCGCCAACGGCAGCAAAACGTCCTGGTGCGCCGCGGCCAATGGAGCGGGAACAGGCGGGGGAGTCTCGACCGAATGAACAACGGCTTCGGCGGCGATGTCGTGATGCGGCACCGCGGGAATCGAGACCGCGCTTGCCTCCTCCTCGAGCGCTTTGGCGACGGCCGCGGCTTCGGCGTCCTGTACCACGCTTGCAGTCTCCTGCCGAAGTTCGTCCAACTCGCCGTCGATGAGCGCAGCTTCAGCTGCGTCGCCCGGCGTGAACCCTTCGCGCGCCTCGACCCGGCTTACAAATTGGGCAAGGCCCGCGACCGCGCGCGCAATTACCGGCTGCGCGCTGCTCGGCAAGGGCGCGCCGCGCTCTGCCAGCGCAAGCAGCGTCTGCTCAAGCGCCAGAGCGCAGCCCGCAACCAGCGGAAAGCCGCCCGTACGGTGAATTCCGCAAAGCGTATGACCTGCGCGGATCATTTCAGCAGAAGGGACCGCGCGTGGATCGAACTGCAACACGGACAATTCGTTTTCAAGTGTCGCGAGATGTTGCTTCGCCTCGTCGACCAGTATTGTCCAAAGCGAAAACGACAGGCTCGTCCCACCGATCGTGATTTCCTCGGGCTCGGCGGATGGCGATTCATGTGCAGCGGGAGGAGAAATTTCCGCCGGCGGCACCTCCGTAACCAGCTTGAGAATGGGCGCGGCCGATTCCGTCTTGGGCAGGGGGTCGTCAAAAAAAGGGCTGCCGGGCAGGTCGCCTTCCGCGGCATCTGCACCGGGCAGGGCCACGACTTCGATGACTTCCGAGATAGCCTTGTCGGTCGCCACCAGCGACATCCTGGGCGCATCGTCCGCCCCCAACTCGGGGAGATCGATCAGGTCCAGCGGCGCAGGTGGCGGCAATGGCGACGGCAGTGGCGTTGTGGATGGAGAAGGATCGGGAGATGGCGAAATAGCAGGGACCGAAGCGACCGTCACGGGCTTGGGCAACTCGAACACATTGGAATGCGCGAATGACCCTTCCTGGTCTTCAGGCGGTTCGGGAGTACTTCCGGCCAACTCGGTTTCCACAGCAGCCACCGCCGCCAGCAATTTCTGCGGGTCGGCCGTCACCCGTCCTGCCTGGGTCAGCGCATCGACCCAGGTCCTGAAACTGTTCTCGGCAACACCGATCATCGCAAGCACGGTCGGCGTCACCGCACGTTCTTCCTCCAGCAATCGATTGCAGGACTTCTCGACCTCGAATCCGTAGTCGCCCAGTTGCGTGAGCCCCACCATGCGCCCACTGCCCTTCAACGTGTGGAAGCCACGGCGCACGGTGCGCAATGCTTCGCGATCGCCTGGATTGGCGACCAGCGAAATGTGGCTTGCAGCCACCGAGTCGAGCACCTCGGCTGCTTCAAATAGGTATATCTCGAGGAGTTCACGATCAAGTTCGTTCGCGTCAGTGTCGAGCAGGCGCTTGGTTTCCTCCGAAATTTCAGGCGCTGGCGCGGTGGTGTCGGCCATTGCACCGATCGCGGCCGCGAGATTCGCGGCTTCGCCCGACGCGAGTTGATGTATTGCGGCTTCGGCCTGGGCCACGAGTCCGGCGTCGCCGATGAGTTCCGCGTCGTCACGCAGACCCGCCAATTTCTGCTTGAGTCCCTCGCGCGCCGCCGAGTGCATCGGCGCGCGTTCGACGGCCGCAACCAGGTCGGGCAGGGCCGCGCGCAGTTCCGCAACGGCTGCCTCGGCCGAGTCGTGCTCCTCCTGCATTGGCGCGGGGGCTTCGCCCAGGCGCTTGGCGATATAGGGCGCGATCAGGCGGTCACGGTCCGGGCGCTGCTGCTCGACCGCCTCAATGTAGAACCCCAGCCCGGACAGCGACTCGGCCAGCAATTCCAGGTCGTCGTTGCTGACCGGCACTTCCGGATCGCCGTAGGTCTCGATCTGTTGCTGGCAGAGCGCCAGCAAGTGGTCCGCATCGTCGAGGCCCAGAATGCGCAAAGCGCCGCGAATCTGCTGGCTGTCCTTGCCCAGCGTCGCCAGGTCCGCGCGCTTGCCGTTGTCGCGGAAGAACGCGTCGAGTACTTGTTCCATATGACGCAGGTTGGCCTGGATCTCGCGGCCGACCTGCGCAAGCAGCACGCGCTCCTGCGCGCGCTTGCTCATCTCGTCCAAGATCGGCGCGCCCGAAGCGGCGGTGGGCCGCCCGGCGCGGGCGGCATCGAGTCGCGCGAGCATCGCGTCGACCTGCTTCGGGAACTCGGGGGACAGAGACGTGTAGTTCTCAAACGCGGATTCGGCCAACAACAGAGCCGTCGCAAATTCCATTGCCACGGACTCCGAAACGCCGCCTGCGGGCATCTTGTCGATGCGCTCGACCAGCGCTGCGGTGAGTTTCATCAGCGCGCCATTGTGAATCTCCGCAGCCTTGGCATGGACGGACGCCAGCGTCTGCTTCAATTTGGGGAGGTTTTCCGCGCGTCCCGAGGCCGCCTTCAGCCATGAATCCTTGGCGCCCGACAGTTGTTCGCGCGCTTCCCGCAATAGCGGTTGTAGCCGCACGACATCGGCTGACAAGACCTCCGCGGAAGGAATCAGTCCTCCGAGCTTGAACGCGCGCTGCACGGCCTGGACCTGCGGCGCGACCGGCGCGCAGATCGCCACGAAATACAGCACCTCGCGGCGCAACCGGTCCGCAACCTTTCCGCTGCCCTCGGCAACGCGTCGTATCTGGAGGTCGATACGCGCACACAATTGCTTGACGCCAAATCCGCGGTCAAGACCGTTCTCGACGATGCCTTCCAAGAGCGCACCTACCGTCCACCAGAATGCGCGCAGGCTTCCCGGCGCAGTAATGTCCTCGATACCGGCCACGGCATCGCGCATTGTTGTCGCGCCGGTATCGTCGCCGCGCAACCAGGCGAGCATGCCACGCTGGTACAGGCGGCGTTGCTTGACCATGCGCGACGGCAGCTTGTTCGGGGGAATCGTTTCGCGCGGCGCTATTCTCGGCGCGCGCGGTGACAGGTCGGGATAGAAGAGATCGGTCGGCGCAGCCGCCTTGATGCCACGCAGCACCTGCATGGCCTCGTATTCGGGATAGAGCTTGAGGGGAATCGGTGGCGCGCCGTTGACCAGCTCGTCCAAGAATATCCGCAGCTTGCGACACGCCCGGTCGAGGACGACGCAGGCAGCCTGCGCCTCATCGGCAGAGAGTTCCTCCATCCTTGTCAGCTGGCGCTCGAGCTCGTCGGTAAACGCGACGACCGCGTCCAGCCCGACCATCTGGATGGCGCCCGCCGCCTGGTGCACATGCGCGCGCGCATGCTTGATTGCCGTGGGGTCCGACGGACTCGCCTTGAACTGGGCGATCATATCCAGCCCACGCGACAGCGCCTGGTCGATCTCGCCCTGCACCCACGACAACGGGCCCAGGTCGAAAGCCGGAATGGAATCAATTGCCACGAGTCGTCAGTCTTTTGCGCGCAATGTCATGTGAAAAGTGGAGAACCCGAAACCGACAGCCACAACCTTCAACGTTGAGCAAGATCCGGGCCGCAGTCATCGTGTCGTCATGTCGTAAGCCACAATGCGGCACGAAGCTACGGCAGACCGTTCCACCCGGACGCGGGTCCAGCCCCGCGGCGCGTCAGACCTTGAAGCCCGCCACCGACGAGCGCAATTCCGCCGCCAGCTTGGTCAACTGGCCAATGGATACGTTGGTCTGCTTGGTGCCTTCGGTGGTCTCTTCCGTGATCTTGAGAATGCCCTGCATGCCGCGAGTCACGTCCGTAACCGATGCAGACTGCATCTGCGTCTGGGCGGATATTCGTGAAATGAGATCTGCCAGGTCCCGCGACACCTTCTGGATTTCCGTCAGCGCCTGTCCCGCTGCGTCTGAGAGCTTGGTCCCTTCCACCACGCCGACCGTGGACTTTTCCATGGCCGCGACCGCGTCCTGGGTGTCGGCCTGAATGGTCTTGACGATCGCCTCGATCTGCTTCGTCGCTTCGCCCGAACGCTCCGCCAGGCGCTGCACTTCTTCCGCGACCACCGTGAATCCGCGGCCCGCTTCGCCGGCGGTGGCCGCCTGGATGGCGGCGTTCAATGCCAGCACGTTCGTCTGCTCGGTAATGTCCGAGATCAATTCCACGATTTCGCCGATCTCCATCGACGATTCGCCCAGGCGCTTGATGCGCTTCGACGTGTCCTGTATCTGCGAGCGGATTTCGTTCATGCCCGCGATCTGGTTTTGCACGACATGGCCACCCTTTTCGGCGGCAGCCAGCGATTGCTGGGCAACCTGCGCGGATTGCGTGGCGGTCTGCGACACTTCGTTGATCGACTCGGCCATCTGCAGCACCGACGCGGAGGCCTGTTGGATTTCCTTGTTCTGGCGCTGAGAAGCTTCGTAGAGCCGGTTCGAAATGGCCTGCGTTTCCTGCGTTGCCTTGGTCACCTGGTCGGTCGCGGAGTTGATGCCCTTGACCAGCGTGCGCAATTCCTCGATCGTGAAATTGATCGAATCCGCGATGGCGCCTGTGACGTCTTCCGTCACCGAGGCCTGCACCGTGAGATCGCCATCGGCCAGGTTACCCATCTCGTTCAGCAACCGCAGGATGGCCTCCTGGTTGCGCTTGTTTTCACCTTCACTGTCGAAGGCGCGAAGTCGGGCATCGTCCAGGAATACCTTGCCCAGCAGCACCAGCGCGGCCAAAGCGAGCAGGGCGAAGAAGATGGCCACGCCGAGCGTCCACTTGCGGGTCGCTCCATTTTCGTAATTTTCCGCGAGCGCGGTGGTTTCCTTCAACAAGGGCTCTGCTTCAGAATTGATGTTGCGCGCGGCCAGCTTGGCGGAGACGAGCCGCGGCATGTTTGCCAGAATGCCATTGATACCGCCTTCATAGGCCGTGAATCGCTTGGCAAGTTCGCTCAGCGTGGCGCGCACGTCGTCGCCCTTCACGGCCGACAGCCGCAGCGCGTCGCTTCCCTTGAGCAGTCCGTTCAAGATGTCGCGGAAGGTCCCGGAGTCCTTGCCCAGAAGAAAGGCGACTTCCGGGTCAATTTCGTCCGAAGTCGCGAGCGAGTTGCCGTTCTTCGCGATCCGCTGTGACAACACGGCAAGCTGATTCGCATACTCGATTTCGCGCAAGGACCCGCCGCCCTGCCCGATCTGCTGTGATGCCTGTTGTGCAAGTTCCAGAATCGTGCTGTTCCCTGAATTGAGCGCTTCCAGTCCCTTGGCCAAAGACGTCAGGCTGGTCTGGTTGGCGGTCAGCCTTTCCGCTGACGCGTTGACCCTCTCCCAACGGGTCTTCACTGCATCGAGCAGCTTGAGGGTCGCGTCCTCCTGCGCGACGTCGAGGTTCACGCCGCGAACGGTACCGCCACGCAACAACGCATCGAAATCGGTGTTGAACCGGTCGCGACTCGACACGACCGCCTCGAATGCGCTGGGCTGGCCCTGCAATGCAAGCGTACTGCCGCGCGCCAGCCGTTGCGAAAGCATCTGCATTTCGGTCGCCGTCGCAGCGGCCGCCGCATTTTGGGATGACTGGCGGCCATCGAGAAACACCATCATTGCCGCGAGAACGAGAAACAGGACTAACAGCACACCCAGCGTCTGGAATTGCTGCACGACCGGCAGGCTGCCGATGATCGGCAGTTTCCTGGGCATCGACATCGATGTCGACGCCGAGCGCAACTGGTCCATGATGGACACTGACGCCAGCGGGTCATATCCCTGCTGTTCGGCCTGACCCATTTTTACCTGGGTGGTCGGCATGTCCAGGTCCATATCGGAAGGCTTCTTCCGGTCGTTGCCGAACATATTGGGCAGTTTTAGCGCCATTGCTGTCTCCTGAGGTGGCCGCGCAACGGCGCGCCTCTCACTTGCCTATTCATTTGCGTGCTCATATGCCTACCTGCAAAAATGCGGGATCGCGCGCCAGCTTGGCCAGATCGATTTCCTGCCAGGCATTGCCATCGCCGTCCATCCATCGCTGCGCGTACCACTCCGGCGCATCGTGCGGCGCCGCTGCGGGTGCCAGCTCAACGATGTTGCGCAATCCCAATACGTGCTGAACGACGATTCCGGCGTTCATTTCGCCTACTTGCTGGCCGAACAGCACCAAACGGCTTTGTCCGCCTCCCACGCCGGAGTCGCGGCCTAGGAACGCGGAGAAATCGATGACGGAAAAAAGATTGCCCCGGATGTTGGCTACGCCCAGGTACCAAGGGCGGGTCAGAGGTACCGGCACCACCAGCGGCAACGTCGTGACTTCCCCCGCTTCGGCCAGCCGCACCAGCCACCGTTCGCCGCCGCTGGACAATCCCAGCCGGGACGATTCCACCTGCGCGGTGGTCTTGGTCGCGAGACGTGACGCCAATTCCTGTTGGAACGTGCGAAGGTCGAGTTTTGCGGTGCGGGCCATGGGCTTCTAGGGTATCGTCGATGTCAGCCGATTGCGGCGATCTTTTCCAGCAGCTCGTCACGCTTGACGGGCTTCACGATGTAGTCGCGCGCGCCCTGCCGCATGCCCCAGATCTTGTCGGTCTCCTGGTTTTTCGACGTGCACAGGATGATCGGGATCGAACGGGTATCCGGATCGCGGTTGATCGCGCGCGTTGCCTGGAAGCCATTGAGTCCCGGCATGACCACGTCCATGAGGATGAGATCGGGTTTCACCGACTTCGCCTTGAGGATCGCGTCCTCGCCGTTGTCGCTCGTCACAACCTCGTAGCCCGCCTTGGTGAGCATGTCGTTCAGCACATGCCGCTCCGTCGGCGAATCGTCGACGATGA
>JBDTPJ010000023.1:0-38288 GCA_039932755.1 Betaproteobacteria bacterium | reverse complement strand
CGAAAGCGCGCGATGATGTCGGGGGCATTGTCGCCGACCAGCTGGTCCGCGCGAATGGTCTTCAGGGCCACGACACGCTCGATGAGCGGATCGTAGCCTTCATAGACGATGCCCATGGCACCGCGGCCGAGCTCCCCGCGGATCTCGTATTTGCCGAGCTTCTGGAACGCGACCATCAGCGGATCATTTGTACTTGTTGTCGATTTCCCACACCGACTTCTGGACCAGTCGCTGGACCATCGTGTCGAGCGAGACGCCGCCTTGCTGGGACTCGGATATGCCGAGAACCGAGGTCGACTTGGCGCCGACTTCCATCTTTTCCTCGGTATAGCCCTGGGCGACCTGTTCCGTCGTCTCGGCGTTGATGATCTTGTAGCGCATCCCGATGATCCACACGCCGCTCGACTCGCCAGTCTGCACAGAGCCGATCGCGGCTCCGCCGGCCGTGCCGGCTTGGGCGGCACCACGCGAGCCACCAAAGACGCCCAGAAGTCCGACCACGTTGCCGATGGCGCGGCCGTCAAAACCGGACTGTGCGGCGGCTACCTGTTCGGTCTTCAGGATGTCGAACTTCACCACGTACTTGGTGGCCTTGAGCTTTCCCATCCTGAGGAGCTTGCGCGCGGCGTCCGGGTCGCCCAGGTTGTAGGCTAGCGCAAATTCATTAAGGACCGGTCCCAGATTGGAGCGCTCCAGCACCTGGAAATTGGCTGCCGAAAGCTCGATCTCGCCAAAGTCCGCGATATTGTTGGTCGTGAATTTCTGCAGGAACGTGGCGTTGTTGCTCTTGATTTCGCCCGGAATGACGACCAGTGCCGGGCCCTTCTTGTTCACGTTCGAGTATTCGACCGGTTTGTAGAGCGCCTGGTCGGCCGACGCGTTGGCCTTTTGCGAGGTCGTGCTACCGGCCGTGGGCGATGGATTGCCGAAGGTCGGCTGCCCATTTGCAAGCATCGTCGCTGCCAGCAGGGCCGCGCCGAGCGAAATGTGGGTGAACCTGACCAAAGTGCAGTTGCTCATTGCTGTCTCCAAAATCGGTGGCATGACGTGCCTACACGTTGAATCAAAGCAATCGCGCGGGCGATGGGACTATTTGGATTTGGGTTTGGCACCGGCATTCAGTCCGGCATTGCGGCAGTATTCTCCGTAGAGCTTTGCCACGACCTCATCGGCGTTTTCATTGACCAGTGTCAGCGCCATGCGGGAAACGTCGGCGCCGGCGTAGGAACTCGAATTGGCGTCCGCGGAGGCGACCACCCGGCCATTGCCGGTGAGTTCGAAATTCATGCCTACCGACACTTGATTGACCGGCATCATCATATTGACGCTGGCTTGCGAGGTGATGAGACCCTTGAGGACAAAGCTGGCGCCAAATCGCTTGGCCGCTGCCAGTGCCGCGTCCGGGTCATTGCGAAAATACGCGTCGATTTCGGCCTGCGCGATCTGGGCGCGAATCTCCTGCGGGGTGTAGGTGCGCAATCCCAGGGATTTGAGGCGCGAGTTGATCGCCTGGAAATGCGCGCCATAGTTCTCCTGTTGCGCATAAATCATGCCGTTGGAGCGCATTTCGCCGATGATGATCATGATCTTCTTGCCCTTGAGATCATTCCGGCAGGGCGTCGCCAGGTCGGCCCACATTCGGATTTGGCGCGCATCGGCTTCAGCCTTGTCCGCAGCCTTGTCGGCCGCGTCCTGCGTCGAGAACTTGAAGTCCTGTGCGCCAAGCGGGCCGGCAGCGAGCGGCAGCAGGAGCAAAAGGAAGGAAAGTACGTGGCTCGGCATCATTGGATTTGAGGCGTTTGGGAATGGGATCGCATAGCGTGACCGGCAAGATACCTGATAGCAAAGATTATTCCATTGTCGTAGGAAAATCCACCGGAAGCGGCAGGTGATTATTCCCGAGGGCCCTTTGTAGTTCGTATTGTGTTCGACAACTCCCAGGTTGCATGCCCGGCAATCAAGTACAGCCGGTCTTTCCGGCATCACCGTTGAGAACGGGAATCACGCTGCCCATGGTGCCTTTGCAGGCAACGAGGGCGACGCCGTTATTTCTGCCGCGTCTGTACTCCGGCAGGTTGCGCGTCGCACCCGGCCCGAGGCTGTCCACGCGCATTCGTCGTGGCGGCGTCGGGCAATCGAATGCACCGGCGCGACCTCCCTTGTAGCAATACGCGACTTCGACCGGAAAGGCACAGGTATTGGTAATGGCGGCATCGCCGAACTGCGAACCTTTGCCTTCGACAAACTTGACGCACCTGTCGACGCGCCGCTCGTCGGCCCGGAGGGCAGGGGTCGACTCCGGAACGCTCGGCTTTGCGGCGGCGGCCAAGTTCCCCGCTGCGGAAGGCGCGTTCGACGCGATCGCTGGCGAAGTCTCAGCCGAGGGCATCGGAGGGGCCGGTTTCGCGCGCGCGATCCCGTTCAGCCGCTCATTGCGTGTCGCCAGTGTGACCGCGCGCCCGGCTTCGCAGCCGGCACGCCATACCTCAAGGACCGGGTCGCCTTCCTCGATGTGCTCGAAAGGACCCTTGGAGTCGGCACTGCGATAGGTCTTGTTATCGCAACGAATGATGGCCACGAAGGGCCGTTCTTCATTGAGTTCCACGTTGCGCGCGTACATGTTCGCAATGAAACTGGCTCCGGAAGCGTCCAGTTGCAGGAAGTCCATGTTCCAGTACCAGTAGACGTGGCGGCCCCCAGAGACGATGAGGCTGCCGACGTACTGGTAGCCCAAGGGTATCGCCAGTACTTGTGGCAAAAGCAACAGGAGGCCCAGGAGGACCGACATCCACCGCATCATCAGCGTGTTTCGTCATGTGCCGTAAAGCCAAAATATGCGGGAGTTCGCCGCGCACGTCAAAACGAACCCATGCGATCGCCGAAAATTCCGGCGCCCGGCTTGCTTCCTTGCCTTCGACAACGGATGATCCGGGCTTCGGCAAAGTACGGGAATGATACTTTCGTGAACGCAACCACGCTGCAAGCCGCAATCGCGGCGCAATGGGACGAAGAGATCGTCCCGCATTTGGTCGAATACATTCGCATCCCCGCCAAGTCGCCGCATTTCGATCCGAACTGGGCGGCCAATGGCCATATCGAGCGCGTTATCCGTCTTGCGGAAATGTGGGCGAAGCGGCAGCCGGTGCGTGGACTGGTGGTGGAGATCGTCCGTCTGCCGGGTCGCACGCCGCTCCTGTATTTCGATGTCGCGGGCTCGGGCGATTCCACGGTGCTCATGTACGGTCACCTGGACAAGCAGCCGGAAATGACCGGGTGGCGCGACGGGTTTGGCCCTTGGGACCCGCTCCTCGAGGACGGAAAATTGTACGGACGGGGCGGCGCCGACGACGGGTATGCGATCTTTGCATCGCTGGCGGCACTGGGCGCGTTGCAGGCGCAAGGCATTGCACATCCGCATTGCGTGGGCATGATCGAAACCTGCGAGGAGAGCGGTAGCTACGACTTGCCGGCCTATCTCGCGGCGCTGGCGCCGCGCATGGGCAATGTCGATTTCGTCGTGGGCCTCGATTCAGGATGTGGCGACTATGAACGCCTGTGGGCCACGACATCGCTGCGCGGCATGGCGGCGGGGACGTTGACGGTCGAAGTTCTGACCGAGGGCGTGCATTCGGGCGACGCCAGCGGCATCGTGCCGTCCTCGTTCCGCGTTGCGCGCCGGATTCTCGACCGGCTGGAAGATTCGGCGACGGGAAAGGTGTTGCCCCCCGAGTTCCATTCGCCCATTCCCGCCGAGCGCGCGATGCAGGCAAAGAAAGCGGCGGAGATTCTGGGCGACATCGTCATCCGCAAATATCCGTTCATCGACAACACCCAGCCGATGGTGGCCGATCACGCGGAGGCGCTACTCAATCGCACATGGCGGCCCGCGTTGTCGATGATCGGTGCGGATGGCTTGCCGCCGATTGCCAATGCCGGCAACGTGCTGCGCCCGATGACCTCGCTGCAGCTCTCGCTGCGCTTGCCGCCCCCCATCGAAGGCGATGCCGCCACCGCCGTGCTCAAGCAATTGCTGGAGTCCGATCCGCCACATGGCGCGACTGTGCGCTTTGAAGCCGAGTCTGCGGCGACGGGGTGGAATGCGAAGGCCACCGCGCCATGGTTGGAGCGGGCGATCGAAGACGCGTCCATGCGCTTCTATGGCGTGCCGGCTGCGGCAATGGGCGAGGGCGGCACCATTCCATTCATGGCCATGCTGGGCAAGCATTTCCCCGCCGCACAGTTCCTGATCACCGGTGTGCTTGGCCCCAAGTCCAATGCACACGGCCCCAATGAATTCCTGCACATACCCTACGCCAAGAAATTAACGGCGTGCGTGGCCAATATCCTGGCGGCGCATGCGGCGAGAACGCCGGCCTAGGTCCGTCGGCGCGCATTCGGCATTCCCGACTAACAACGGGGCGCGCTGCTGCTAGTCCGCTACGGGCACGATAACGGCAAGAGGGGAAGTGTCCCGGCCCTGTGGCGGCGCAAGAGGAGCTTGGCGATATCGATGTCGAATGTCGGGCGGGGCGGAGCATCGACGATCTGCCCAAGCTCGCCGTTGTCGCGCGCGGTGCCAAGCCAGCACCAGTCGCGCAGCACGTGCACATCCACCCGATCGCCGGCGGCAGCGTGTTCGCGCAGCGCTGCCAATCCCGGCGCCGGCCACACTGGCATCAGGTAGGGCGCCAACGCGGCCGCCAACCGCGTCGCGTGCTTTTCCGGTGATTCCGCGCCCACGCACACACCTGCACAGTGCTTGAGCTGGCGCGCAAAGCAGGGACCCGGACGCCTTTCCAATCCGAGGGCGGTCCAGCACAGCGCGTTTTCTCTTGCAAGCGAACGCAGCGTCGCGCGCGCCTGCGCCTTCGAAGAGAAGGGGCCGTAGCGCCCGATCAAATCCTTCGAATCGATGGACGCGGCAGGAAGGTAACGCGGCGGGCCGGGCGTGGCCGGCAATTCGAGGACACCCGATTCGCTCTTCCGGCGCAACGCATGGTTGTGTGCGGGCAGCAGCGTCTTCACCAGCATCGATTCGCGGAGCAATGCGCCAATTTCCCCTGCGGTTTCCTCGAATTCAATACGCCGTATTTCCTGCGAGAGCCTCAGGTCGGACTCGCGTTGCCAGTCGCCGCAAAAGTGCGCCGCCACCCGATCGCGGAGGTTAATGCTTTTTCCGACATACAGGGGCAGTGGGTTCTCCCCGTAAAAGAGATAGACGCCGGGCGATTCAGGAATCGCATCCAGCGCATCCGCCGGCAACTGCGGGGGTAGGCTCGGAATCTTGAGAATGCGCTTGACTACGGCAGCGATCACGTCCGGCGGAATGTCGCGATACAGCGCCTGGATGAAGTCCCAAATCGCCCGCGCATCGCCGAGCGCGCGGTGCCGGTCGGCATTGGCCAGGCCATGGCGCGCGACGATGGCATCGAGCCCGTGCCCCGACGCGTCGGGAAAGAGGCGCCGGGACAATTTCACCGTGCACAGCGCACGTGCCGAGAATGGACGGCCAATGCGCGCGAATTCGTGCTTTAGAAATCCGTGGTCGAAGCGGGCGTTGTGGGCGACGAATACACAGCCATCGATGCGCGCCTCGATGGCGGACGCGATCGCGGCGAACGGTGGCGCGTCGCGCACCATGGCATCGGTTATGCCCGTCAGTGCCTGGATCATCCCGGGGATGGGCTCGCCCGGATTGACCAGCGTGCTCCATTCGCTAACTCGGAGTGGCCCGCCGTCGGGGTTGGCATCGACCCGGACGATTCCCACCTCGGTGACGCGGTCCTCGGTGGCGCGCATGCCGGTGGTCTCGAGGTCGACAAACGCCACGGAAGGAGCGAAGAGTTGCATCGTTGGCCGGACGTGGTGTCCGAACTATATGTTGGGGGGTTGACTTGGTGAACGTTCGTTCGCTATTCTACCCATATGTCGAACGATCGTTCCTACCTCACGTCCCTCCAGGACTACTATGCCCGCTATCGCGCGTTGCCATCCTACGCGTCGATAGGCGATTTGCTCGGGCTGAAGTCCAAGTCCTCCGTGGCCGCGCTGGTCGCGCGGCTCAAGCTCGCGGGCTTTCTCGATTCGACGCCGGACCGGCGTCTCGCGCCTACGCGGCGCTTTTTTGCCCGACCCCTAGCCGAATCCCCCGTACGGGCCGGCATGCCGGAGGCCGTCGACGATGCCGATGCCGATGCGCTGACCATCGATGATTACCTGATCGAGCACCCGTCGCAAACCGTGCTGATTCGCGTCAAGGGTGACTCGATGATGGACGCCGGAATCTTTGATGGCGACCTGGTCGTCGTGGAAAAGCGCCCGGCCGCACAAAGGGGCGATATCGTGGTGGCGATCGTCGACAACCAGTTTACGTTGAAGCGGCTCGAGCAGGAGCAGGGGCGTTTTGTGCTCAAGGCCGAGAACAAGGCCTATCCGGTGATTCGCCCCGAGGGCTCGCTGGAGATTTTCGGCGTGATGGTCGGCCTCGTCCGCAAACTCTAGGGTTTGGCCCTATCGTAATGGCTCAGCACACGACGCGGTTGCGGCCGCCTTCCTTGGCCAGGTAAAGATTACGGTCCGCGAGCGCCAGCATCCGTTCATGCCCCGGCAACTTGGTGTCCGCGCACATGCCGATCGACAGTGTAAGTGCCAATCCCGAATGAACGGTGTCCCAATCGAAATTTTCCACCGCGCTGCGTAATTTTTCGCAAACCCGACACGCGGCGTCGGCGTCCGTCTGCACGAGGACCAGCACGAATTCTTCCCCGCCGAAGCGCGCCACCAGGTCGGTATGGCGCACCTGTGATGTCAACAGCTTGGCCAGCGCACGTAGCGCCGCGTCACCTATGGCGTGTGAAAAACGATCGTTGACCTTCTTGAAATCATCAAGGTCGGCGATCGCCACGGCCAGCGGGCGCCCGTGCCGCAGCGCCAATGAAAATTCATCGGCCAGGCGCTGGTCGAGCCGCCGGCGATTGGCGAGGCCGGTCAGCGCGTCCTCGAAAGTCTGCCGCTCGAGCTGATCCAGCAGCATGGTCTTTTGCAGGTTGGCCTCGGTCAGCGAGACATTGAGCGCATCGAGCTCCACATTGGCGCGCGTGAGGACCGCCTGGCGATCTCGCTGCAACTCGGCGTCGCGCTTGGCAGCGGCTACCTGATACTGGATTGCGAACGCGCGCAATTTGTTGCCTGCCGATTCCAGCTGGACTTCATGTTCGAGTTGATGAAAGCGGCGGAAGTGGTGCAACGCCAATACGGGATCGCCACTGCGTTCGTACAGGTCGGCAAGCGCTTCATGGCACTCGTAGCCGGTAAGCTTGATGTCATGGCGCTCGCAGATTTCCAGTGCGGCATGCAGATGCTCCCGGGCCTCGTCCTGCCGAAAGCGTGTACCGAACATCCTTCCCAGCGCCATGTGCGCATGCGCCACGCCATAGAAATAATCAATCGACTCGGACAGCGCCAGCGCATCGCGCAAGGTGCGTTCGGCTTCGACCACGTTGCCCAATTTTTCCTGGACCAAGCCGAGATTGTTTAGCGCCGCGCTCTGGAGCAACGGCATGCCGAGTGTCGCAAACAGCTGATGGGCCTCTGACAATGCGGCGAGTGCCTCATGGAACTGGCCCACGTTCTTGAGATTGATTCCGATGTTGTTGAGCGTCTTGCCACGCTCCAGCGCGTCGCCTTCCTGTGTGCACAGTGCCAGGCTCTGGCGGTAGAAATCGAGACCCGTGATGTGGTCGCCGGTCTTGGAGCAGACGAGTCCGATCGTGCGCAAAGTCGCGGCGCGACTGGCTGTGTTGCCGATGCGCTCGTCGATTTCGAGCGCGCGCAACTGGAAGTCCAGCGCCTGGGAAAAGTCGCCCAGGGAGTCGTGGATGATGCTGATGGCTCGCAACGTTCGAGCAGTCGCGAGCTCGCTGCCCGCGGCGTCGAAGCCGGCAAGCGCTCGTGTATATAAATCCAGCGCTGTGCCATGGTCGAGCAGCAGCTCCGCGCAGCGTCCCTGTTGATAGAGCGCCTCGGTATGCGCGAGGTCGTCGGCGAGTTCCGTTGCGACTGCGGCCGCTTCCAGAGCATGATCGTACGCGCGCCGCGCGTCGAGCGCGGACACGTGCTCGGCCGCTCCCAGCAACAACCTCAGCCGTTGCCGGGGCTCGCGGGTGTACTGCAGCCGGCTCAGGATTTCGTCCGCCGCAAGCGAGTCGGTTGCCACGACGGCATTGGCAGCGTCACGCACGTTCGACCTCGACCAGGCAATCGTAGAAGGTCGCTGCGCGGCCCATGTCGGTGAGCGCCTGCGACGTGACTGCATTGGCGTTGCAGCCATCAGGCGACAGTTTTTGCCACCAGATTGAGGGCGCGACGGCCACACCCGGACGCGCGCGATCCGTGACCCGCAACGTGGCGGTAAAGCTGCCACGGTCGTTGCGGATGCGCACGACCTCGCCTTCGCGCAGATCGCGCGCGGCAGCGTCCGCCGGATTCAGATCGAGCTTGGGCGTCTTCTCCATGGCGACGAATCCCGGCATGTTGCCGAACGACGAATTAAGGAAATTGCGCGCAGGTGGCGAGATGAATGCCAGTGGATAGCGCCGGGCGAGATCAGGATTGGTGGCTGCCGACTCGCGCGGGGGAATGAAATCCGGAAGCGGGTCCTGTCCCTCTTCTTGCTGCGCGGCGCTCCAGAACTCGCACTTTCCCGAATGCGTTGGAAAATTGCCCTGCGCAAAGGGCGCGTACGCCGCCGGTACGCCCAGCCTGCGCCAGCCATCGCGCCTCAGGGTGTCCCAGTCGAGATGCGCAGCGCGTGGGTCAGTGCGCTGCCAGGCTTGCTGCGCCAATTCATCGTCGCTCTCTTTGAAGCAGGACTCGGAGAATTCCATGTGCGACGCAAGGCGACGAAAGACTTCGGTGTTGGGCAACGCTTCACCCAGCGGTGCGATAGCCGGATTATTGGCCAGCGCGTACAGGTGACCATACGAACTGTGCACGTCGGACTGCTCAAGTTGCGTCGTCGCCGGCAGCAGGATGTCCGCAAAGTCCGCCGTATCGGTCTGGAATATTTCGTGGACGACGACAAAGAGATCTTCGCGGCCAAACCCCGAGCGGACCTTCGAGGACTCGGGCGCCACGGCGACGGGATTCGAGTTGTAAACGTAGATGGCGCGGATCGGCGGATCGGCGGCGTCTAGGAGAGCGTCTCCAATGGAGGACATATTGATCGTGCGCGGGTTGCCCCGGATCAGGTCGGGCCGCTCCAGCGCCGCATGGTTGACCGGAAACGTGCCTGAGGACGAAAGCAGGGCGCCGCCCGCGGGTTGGCGCCACGCGCCGACGATCGCAGGCAGGCAGGCGATGGCACGCATCGCGTTGCCGCCGCCATGCGCGCGCTGCATGCCATAGTTGACGCGGATCGCAGCCGGCTTGATGCCGCCGTAATCCCGAGCCAGCCCCACGACCTGTTCAACCGTGATGCCGCAGGTTTGCGCTGCGCGCAGCGGTGCCCATTCCGCCGCACGCGCAGCCAGCGCCGCAAAGCCAACGGTATAGCGGTCGATATAGTCCCGGTCAATCAGGTTCTCGGCGATCAACACGTGCATCAGCCCCAGCGCCAATGCGCCGTCCGTGCCAGGGAGGAGGGCGATATGCTCGTGGCACTTTGCGGCCGTATCCGAACGGTAGGGATCGATGGCGATCAGCTTCGCGCCGCGGCGCTTCGCTTCCTGCGCGCGAGTCCAGAAATGCAGGTTGGACGTCACCGGATTGCTGCCCCAGATCAGGATCAGTTTGCTGTTTTCAAATTGCTCGAAGTCCATGCCCATGGCCGCGCCGATGACAGAGACCCAGCCTGCCTTGCCTGCTGAGGCACAGATGGTTCGGTCAAGCAGCGAGGCACCCAGGCGATGGAAAAACCTGCGATCCATCGACGAGGATTGCAGGAGGCCCATGGTCCCGGCGTAACTGTAGGGAACAATCGCTTGCGGACCGTCGGTCGATGCCGCGATTTCCTTGAACCGTTGCGCAATGGTCGCCAGCGCTTGATCCCACGAAATGCGCGCAAAACGCCCTTCGCCCTTTTTTCCGACGCGCTGCATCGGATACAGCAGCCGCTGGTCGGAATAGGTACGATCCAGGTATCGCGCCACCTTGTTGCACAGCACGCCGCCGGTGGCCGGGTGGTCAGGTGCGCCGCGCACTTCGATGGCGCGTCCATCCTCAACCGTGGTCAGGAGCGCGCAGGTGTCGGGACAATCGTGTGGGCAGGCGCCCCGCACGACATGGCGGCCGGTGGTCAACGCGGTATCGAGCGGCATGGGGTTGCTGGGCAGATCGGTCGCAGGGAATGCAATTGGAGGGAAACGCCGGTTCCGTTGATCAGAATGGATTCTACTGGACTCGCGGCGTTGGCACTTAGGCGAATATTCCACTTTACTTGGGACCTGATGAACGTAATTCCGCAAATTGCACTCGCCGATGGCACGCAAGTACCCGCATTGGGACTGGGCACATGGAAGATGGGCGAGCGCGCCGCAACGGCGGAGCGCGAGGTTGAAGCGCTCGCGCATGGTCTGGACCTGGGCCTGACGCTGGTCGATACGGCCGAGATGTACGGCGATGGCGGTGCGGAGGAAATCGTGGCGCGCGCCATCGCCGGACGGCGCCGGTCCACGTTTGTCGTGAGCAAGGTCTATCCGCAGAACGCCGGCATCAAGAGCATGGCCGCGGCGTGCGAGCGGAGCCTGGGCCGCCTGGCCATCGATTGCATTGATCTTTACCTGCTCCACTGGCGCGGAAGCGTTCCATTGGCGGAAACCGTGGACGGGTTTGAACGGTTGCGTACGGCCGGAAAAATTCGGCGCTGGGGCGTATCGAATTTCGACATCGCCGACATGGAAGAGCTGGATGCGCTGCCTAATGGACCTCGTTGTGCAACCAATCAGGTACTGTACAACCTTTCGGAGCGCGGAATTGAATGGCGCTTGCTCAAGTGGTGCAACGAACACCGGGTTGCCGTCATGGCGTACTCACCGGTCGCGCAAGGTGCAATCTTGACCGACCGAAAGCTATCTGCCATCGCGCGAGAGGCAAACCTCAAGCCCGCGCAGCTCGCGCTGGCCTGGGTCATGTCCCGCCCGGGTGTCATAGCCATCCCGCAATCGTCGAATACAGCGCATATCGACGAAATCCGCGCATCGGCGGGCATCCCACTTGACGCCGAAGTCCTCAAAGCGCTCGATGCCGCTTTCCCGCCACCGCGACGGGCGACACCCTTGTCCGTAATCTGACCTTGCGCTGCCGCGCTGCGGCGGCCGTTGCCTGGGTGCGTCCAATGGGTTCCGGCCAAACCACCGCTCTGCGTGGCGCGTGCATTTCCCGCTAGTTATCAGGCACTTGAAAAACGGTCCCCAAGAGGTCAGCAGACGTTGGCACGCTTGCTGCTTTTAGTCTTGCATCCGGTGAGGCACTACCGCCGAATCCAGAAGGAGACTGACCGTGAACTACACCCACTATGACTACCTGGACCTGGCGCCCGGCGCCAGTTCAGCCAGGATCGAGGCCGCCTATGCCGCGGTGCTGGAACGTTTCCAGTATGGCGTTACTGACGCGGGCCAGGATCTCTCCGGTCTGGTGAGAATGATTCATGCTGCCTATGAAGTTCTCTCGCATCCGGAATTGCGCCGCAGCTATGACGACAAGCTGGCGCACGAAGCCGCCGATGCGGATGTTGAATTGAAGTCCACGCTCGATTCGCTGCCGGCCAATTTCGCGCGACGCGTGCAGGATGTGCCCGCCTCCTTGCGCGAAGCATTTACCGCTCTTGCCGCCTGAACATGGCCAATCAGCACGACTCTTACGGCCGCCGGGAAGTCTCACTTCCAGACTGCAAACAGCGATGCGGTCGGCGGCCGTAATCCTGACCCCGCACCGGCGCTCGCGCAGGCTGGCGATGCCCCGGTTTGCCCGCGCGCTGCCCGAAAACCGGGCGCGTTCGCGTCTCCATTTGCGCATTGATGCCACTCGCGGATCCAACAAAGACGATCGGAAAATGCTGCGCGCCGGAACGGCCAATGTCCGCGCGGTACGCCCGCGCCATCGTCCCGACCTGCTTATGCCGCGTGGCTTCCTGCCGCTCGTCATTCACTGACCACTTCATGGATCGCTCAGCCACAGTCATGAATTTCGGCGCCTCGCGTGTGCCATCGGCCGTTGGTCCAATAGCCGGCAGCAAGTGTTCGTATTGCAATTCGTTATCACACTGCACAGAACAATCAATCGCGGCGCCGTTACTCTTGGCACGCTCGGAATGGAGGTAGCACGGTGGAGAAATGTCAGATTTGCCAGTTCTATGACCGGCAGAACGCCAAGACCAACGATGGCAAGGTGACGCAGTGGGGGCAGTGCCGCCGCGCTTCGCCGATGCTGCATCCCATCAATGCGAAGGCCTACATGATTGAAGGTGTTTGGCCCTTCGTTCGCGACGACGACTGGTGCGGCGAATGGAAATTGGCGTCGCGGCGCGCGGAAAACCGCATTACCGAGGTGAGCACCGGTCCGTTGGTCCCCGGTCAGGCGCCGACGCCTGTGTCGCCGAGTTCACCTTCCTTGCCGCCACGGATCGCCCCGATGTCCATGCCGTCCAGCATCGGCGCCAGCCACTCGATGATGCCGCTGCCTGGCATCTCGATGGCCGTTTCCGGACGCGGTGACTGACTGGCAGCTGAAGGAAACAACGACAGCATAAGTTCGAACAGTGTAGATCGGCGTGCTGCGGCGGCAACCTGCACAGGGGCGGCCCCCCCCGGCCCGGAGCAAATTTCTCGTCGCAGCACACCGATCTGCATTTTTTACTGCACTCCCCGAGCACCCTTGACCGGCCGCGATCCGGAAACCTGATACAGTTTCAGGCGTACGCGTCACCCCCTCTTTGCCAGTGACGCGGTCCATCCGACCGCCCCGATGATCGTTTCCGAATTCGCCACGGCGCTGGGCGAAGGTGCCACGTTGGTCACCCCCAACAATCGGCTTGCGCGCCATCTCGTTGCGCGGTATGACGACGCCCAGCATGCCGCCGGCTTGCGCGCATGGACCGCGGGCCGCGTACTGCCTTGGCAAGGCTGGCTCAAGCAGCTATGGCTCGAGGCGTTGGCAACCGACGCCGTGTCGGAACCGCGGGTCGTCATTTCCGACATTGCGGCCGGTCACCTTTGGCATCGCGTCATCGCGCAGGAGTCGCCAGGCTTGCTCGACCCGCGCGGCGCTGCCGTGCAAGCTGCGGAAGCGTGGGCAACGTATCACGCGTGGCGACGACCCGACGACCCGTTCGAAGGCTGGTCACGCGCCGGTATAGGCGACGATGCTGCGACTTTTTCGTGGTGGGCCCAGCGCTTTAGTGCGGCTCTGAACGAACTGGGCCTTGTACACCCGGCGCAATTGGCGGGATTGTTGACCGACGCCGCGCCGCAGGTAGCCGCATGGCGCGGGCAACACATCGTTACCGTGGGCTTCATCGAATTCACGCCGCAACAACGCCGCTTGCTTGCGGCGCTGAGCGAGGCCGGTGCAATGGTCACGACGTATGGATTGCCGCAGGTGGCCATGCCCTCACGTCACCGCGTCGTGTGCGCGACGCCGGAGTCCGAGTTGGGTCACGCACTTGCTTGGGCCCGCGAGCGCGCGCTGGCGGATCCTGCGGCTTCCATCGGCATCGTCATCGAAGACCTGGCGTCGCGGCGCGCGGAGGTTGCGGCGCGTGCCGAGGACATCCTGTGTCCCGCTCTGGCGAGTCGGGTCAGGCCCGACGCGTCGAGGCCTTACGATGTCTCCCTCGGCACGCCCTTGGCGGATGTGCCCATGATCGCCGCCGCCATTGATCTCGTTGCCATGGGCGCGGGTGCATTGCCGGTTTCGGAAGCCGCCGCGTTGCTGCGCTCGGCCTACCTTCCCGATGCGGACACAACATGGTCGCAGCGATCGGCGACGGAGCGCCGCTGGCGAGAGCAGGGGGTGCGCTGGATCTCGCTTTCGGATTTCATGCGCGCGCTCGACCGCACCGACCCTGTCCTCGCTGCGCAATGGCGCGCTGCGACTGCGCCCGGCAACATAACGCGATCGCCCGAGCAATGGGCAAGCGATTGGCGCGCATGGCTACATGCCTTGGGATGGCCGGGAACGCGCCCGCTGGGTAGCGGCGAATGGCAGGCAGGCGAGGCGTGGTCGCGCCTTCTCGCGGCGTTCGGCTCGCTGCGCTTCGTGTCGCCCTTATTGACGCGGGAAGACGCATTGGCGTCGCTGCGCAACATGGCCTCGCAGACGGTGTTCCAGCCCGAGGCGGCGCCGGCGCGCATCCAGATCCTTGGCGTGCTCGAAGCCTCTGGTCTCGAATTCGACGCGCTTTGGGTCGCGGGGATGACCGCCGAACGTTGGCCACCTGTCGCCCATCCCAGTGCACTGTTGCCTCTCGCGTGGCAGCGCGAGCGACATGTACCTCATTGCGATCCTGCCGTCGACCTGCGGCATGCGCGCGCATTGACGACGGGATTTGCCGGCGCCGCGCGTGATGTGATAGCAAGTCACGCCAGCCAGGTCGACGGATTCGAACGCGCAGCCTCCGCATTGTTCGAAGACTGGGACCAACGCGAACTTGCATCGCTTCCGGTGCCCGAGGGACTTGCAGTCGCCATTGCTGCGCAGCGTGACGCTCTTATTCCCGGCGACACCGATGCCGCACCACCGTTGCCCATGAATGCCCTGGTCAGGGGTGGCGTCGGGATCATCGAAAGCCAAAGTACCTGCCCGTTCCAGGCGTTTGCGCGATACCGGTTGCGCGTTGACGCGTGGCCGGCCCCGAGCGAGGGATTGACGCCGCGGGAGCGAGGCATCCTGTTGCATGCCGCGCTTGCTGCGCTTTGGGACTCCCTTCGCGATCATGCAACGCTGGCGTCACTGACCGACGCTGAGCTTGGCGCCCGGATCGCAAGCGCGGTGACCCGCGCGCGCACCAAGCTCGACCGGGAGCGCTGGAATACGCTTCCGGCCGCCGTTGCGTCAGCTGAGTCGGAACGCCTTGCGCAGGTCGTGCGGGCATGGCTCGACGCCTTCGAGTTTGCGCGGACGCCGTTCACCGTACGCGACACGGAACTTTCGCTGCCATTGACGTTGGGCGGTATCGGCCTCAAGTTGCGCATCGATCGCGTGGACGATCTTGCCGATGGTGGTATCGGAGTCATCGATTACAAGTCCGGACGTGCCGTGGCGCCGGTCAACTGGTTCGCCGCGCGCCCATCCGGCACACAGTTGGGCCTGTACGCTCTGGCCCTGCGTGCCGCGCCCTCGCCACTGCCATTGCGAGCGTTGGTCTATGCCCAGCTCAAAGCCGGGGAAATCGACATCAAGGGCCTCACGGCCGATTCGGCCGCGTGGCCAACCCTGACACCCTTGCCGCAAATGCGCCACGCACCGATAGCGACGTGGGCAGACCTCCCGGACGCATGGGAAAGTTCATTGGGCGCGCTAGCCTTGGAATTTCGGAAAGGCATTGCCACAGTCTCGCCGCGCGACGGCGAGGCCTGCAAGCATTGCGAGCTCCAGGCGTTGTGCAGGATTCAATCGCTCGACGATCCCGCGGTCGCTGCGGACGCGAACGACGATGACTGATCGCATCAAAGCCGTTGGCGAAGATGGCGCCTGCTTGGCGCAAGACATCTTGGCGCGCCTTCGCGCGCTCGACGTGCAGCACTCTTTTCTAGTGCAAGCCCCTGCCGGATCCGGCAAGACGGGACTCTTGATCCAGCGTTACCTCGCATTGCTCGCGCATGTGGATCGGCCCGAGCGAATTGTCGCCATGACATTCACGCGCAAGGCCGCGGCCGAGATGCGCGAACGCGTGGTGAAGGCCTTGCACGAGGCAAAATACGAAGTGTCGATTGCCCCCGGTCAGCCCCATGCCGAAAAGACGCGCGAGCTCGCGCGTGCCGCATTGACGCAGGATGCACGGTGCGATTGGCAGCTGCTGGCGCAACCCTCGCGTTTGCGAATAGTGACCATCGATGCGCTCGCCACCGCACTAGCCAGGCGGGCACCCTTGGCGACGGGACTGGGGGCGCTGCCATCCTTCGTCGACGACGCGTCTGCGATGTATGCACGGGCCGTGCGGTCGGCGCTGGCCGCGGCCAATCCGAGGGATCCGGCGTGGCGTCGCTTCCTCGGGCGCCTGGACAATGATGCCGACCGCGCGGTTGCACTGCTGGCGTCATTGCTGGCCAGGCGCGACCAATGGTTGCGCCTGCCATTGGGTGCAGCGCGTGTCGAATTGCGCGACGAACTTGAGCGGGGATTGCGTGCCGAAACCGACGCGGCGCTGGCGCGGGTCCATACCATGTTGCCAACGGAATTCGGCGTACGCATCTCGGAATCTGCGGGTCGTGCCGCAGCGCATTTCGCAACGATCCCGGCTAAGGAGGACCAGGCGGACAAGTTGCTGCTCCTCGCTGCAGACGGCGGCATCCCTCGAGTTGCGGCCGACCGGCTCGACACGTGGAACGTACTCGCCAATTTCCTGCTGACCAAGGGCGATCCGAGATTCAGGCAATCGGTCAACGTGTCGATCGGATTTCCGGCCAAGGGCAAGGAATCCGGCGGTGCGCAGCGACTCGCGTCGGTCCAGGCGATGAAAGACTTGCTCGCCGATGCGCGTGCCATTCCGGGTCTTGCGGAAGCGCTCGAGGCGGTCAGGGCGCTGCCGCCGCCTGCGTACAGCGACAGCGCCTGGGCCTTCATCGACGCGACGTTATCGCTGCTGCCGCAGGTGGCGAGTCACCTTCTTGCCATCTTCGCGGCGGACGGTGCGGCCGACTTCAGCGAGGCCACGTTGCGCGCGTTGAGGGTGCTGGGGGACGCCGAGGATCCCAGCCAATTGCTCCTTTCAGTCGACTACCAACTTGCCCACCTCCTGGTCGACGAGTTCCAGGATACGTCGTGGATACATCGAGAGCTGATCGAGAGGCTTACCTCGGGGTGGGAACGAGGCGACGGCCGCACGCTATTTGCCGTCGGCGATCCGATGCAGTCGATCTATCGCTTTCGCGAAGCCGAAGTGGGCATTTTTCTCGAGGCGCAGGCTACCTCAATCGTGGCCGGCATCGACGTCGAATGTCTCGACTTGGCAAGTAACTTTCGCTCGGAGGCACCGATCATCGATTGGGTCAACGCCGTTTTTCCACAAGTGCTCCCGCCCGTGTCGGACCCCGCTCGGGGCGAAGTTGCATACAAGCGCGTGCTCGCGACCCGCGCCGGTGATACCGCACCGACGCTCGATGTCGTTGGGTCCCGGCAGGATGAGGTGAAGGCAGTCGTGCACCGGATTCGCGCTGCACAAGCAGACGGCGCCAAGGACATTGCGGTACTGGTACAGGCGCGCAAGCATCTGGACCTGATCCTCCCGGCACTGCGGAATGACGGCATCGAGTACATCGCGATCGAACTTGAGACCCTCGCACAACGACTGGCGACGCGCGACCTCGTGGCCCTTGCGCGCATGCTTACGCAACCTGCCGACCGGCTGGCGAGCCTTGCGGTGCTGCGTGCGCCGTGGTGCGCATTGAGCCTTCCCGACCTGCTTGCGCTCGCGGAGGACGAGGACAACCCGGCGATACTCGACGCGATCGCCGATCCACACGTTGTCGGGACGCTTTCACCCGACGGACGGGCCCGTGTGGCAAGGTTGCGCGCGGCATTGCAGGAGCCCTTGGCTCAACGCGGCCGCGTAGCGCTGGCGCGTCGCGTTCGTGCCGCGTGGCTAGCGCTCGGTGGACCGGCATGCGGCGACGGCGCCATCGACGCATCCGGTGCGCAGCGGTTTTTCGCGCTGCTGGCGCAGCATGAACGTGCGGGCGACATCAGCGACTGGGACGTGTTCGTGGCGGCCACGGAGAAACTGTTTGCGGAACCCGCGTCGCGCGGCGATGCAAGCGTTCAGGTAATGACCATTCACAAGGCGAAGGGACTTGAATTCGACACGGTCATTCTGCCCGGTCTCGATCGCAGGACGAGCCATGGCGACGAGCCAGCCTTGCGCTGGAAAAGACGCGATCATGCAGGCATTCAGGCGCTGCTTCTTGCGCCGTTGCGTGCACGCGAAGGTGCGCGCAGTGCGCCGGACCCAGTCTATCAATACCTCAAGTTCCTGGACACGACGGAAGCCCTGGCTGAGCGCGGGCGCCTCCTTTATGTCGGCTGCACGCGGGCGCGACGACGCCTGCATCTGGTTGCGGCACTGAAGATCAAACCTCCCAAAGCTGGCGAACCTCGCGGCTGGAGCAAACCCGCACAATCCTCTGCATTGGCGCAGTTGTGGCCTGCGGTGCAAGGCGACGCGGCGCCGCCTCCCGCGTCGCTCGCAGCGGAACGCGCTGCACAAGACCAGGAGCCGCCGGAAATCGATGCGGCGAACGCCGATGAACGCGTCACGGAAACCGCAGAACCCGATGGCGACGAGGTTGCGCCACAAGCTCAGTCCTTGCGCAGGCTGTCGCTTGAGTGGAGGCTGCCAGTTCCGGTGCTCTCGATCGAAAGCACCCTTGTGGCGCAAGTCGATGGCGTCGCGCAGGTCGCCTTCGATTGGGCCCACGCCACGGCTGCCGCCATCGGCACCATCGCGCACCGGATCCTGGCGCGAATTGCCGACGACGGTCTTGCCATTTGGGACGCAGCGCGTTTGGACAAAGAGCGCGGTCGAATCACCATCGCACTGGCCCAGGAGGGCGTGCCCGCGGAAGAACGCGTCGAGGCCACGCAGCGGGTCGAGGCCGCAGTACGCCGAACGCTTGCCGATGCGCGGGGACGCTGGCTTTTCGACCCGTCGCATACCGAGGCGCACAGCGAGTGGGCACTGGCCGGAATGGAGGGTGCCACCTTGCGCCACATCACACTCGACCGCACATTGGTTGCAGATGGGGTGCGCTGGATTGTCGACTTCAAGACGGGTCGACACGAAGGCGGGGAAGCCGCCGCCTTCCTGGACAGTGAAGTCGAGCGATACCGCAGCCAGCTAGTGGGTTATGCGCGGATCGTGCGCGAACTGGACCCGCGGCCGATTCCGCTTCCGATCCGACTGGCGCTGTATTTTCCGCTGGTCGATGGCGGCTGGCGCGAGTGGGCGTATTCAGGTTAGCGGCGAGCCGGCGGACGCCGCCAGAGGCGTCCATAAAACTGATATAATTCAAGCTTCTGGCGTAATAATCGGCGGCATTTTTTTGCCTGCATTACTTTTTTGCTCAATGCATGGCGCGAAGCCCAGGAAGCCCTAGAGGGCATCCGAGAAGCCCGCGTCCCAAACATGCGCATACAACGAGGTCTTCCGGAACTCGCGGATGGGCCGGTGGCGTTGACGATTGGCAATTTCGACGGCGTCCATCTCGGCCATCAGGCGATGCTGGCGCGGCTTATCGAAGCTGCGGAAGATCTGCGCCTGCCGCCGGCCGTGCTCACGTTCGATCCGCATCCACGCGAATTCTTTGCGCGCGATGCGGCGCCTCCGCGCTTGTCGAAATTGCGGCAAAAACTCGACGCGTTCCGCACCTTCGGCATCGCGAGGACCATCGTCGCGCGCTTCGACCAGAACTTGGCCGGCATGACCCCGGAAAAATTCATCGACGATGTGTTGGTCCATCGCATTGATGCGCGCTGGGTGCTGGTAGGTGACGACTTCCGCTTCGGCAAGGCGCGCGCCGGCGACCTTGCCGTGTTGCGTGCGCATGCGCAAACCTTTAGCGTCGAAGGCATGCGCACCGTGGCGATAGACACGCAGCGCGCGTCGTCGACGGCTGTGCGCGAGGCGCTGGCCGCCGGCAATCTGGCCCATGCAGCGGCACTCCTCGGCCGCCCGTATGCAATCAGCGGACGCGTGGCGCATGGCGATAAACTGGGGCGGAACCTGGGGTATCCGACGGCCAATATTCCGCTTCGGCACCGGCCGGCTCTGACGGGCATCTTTGCCGTGCGTATACACGGCCTGGGTTCAACACCACGCGCCGGAGTGGCGAGCATTGGCGTGCGACCGACGGTCAAGCAGGACGGCGTGCCGCTGCTGGAAGTGTTCCTGCTCGATTTCGACGAGTCGATCTACGGCCACCGCATCTGCGTTGAATTCCTGCACAAGCTGCGCGATGAGGAGAAGTACGCAACGCTCGACGCACTGATGCGCCAGATTCGCGTCGACGTCGGCCACGCCCGTGACTATTTCGCGCGCGTGGCATGATGAGTGCCTTTCCCACGTTTTTCCAAGCTTCTGAACTGTGACCGCATGCCTGACGAAATCAAGATCGATTACAAGTCCACGCTGAACCTGCCGGACACCCCGTTTCCGATGCGTGGCGACCTGGCCAAGCGCGAGCCGAAATGGATCAAGGAGTGGCAGGAGCGCAAGGTGTATGAGGCCATTCGCGCCGCGTCGCAGGGACGGCCGCGCTTTATTCTTCATGATGGACCGCCTTATGCCAACGGCGACATTCACATCGGCCACGCGGTCAACAAGATCCTCAAGGACATCGTCGTCAAGAGCAAGCAGTTGGCGGGCTTCGATGCGCCCTACGTGCCCGGTTGGGATTGCCATGGCATGCCGATCGAGGTGCAGATCGAGAAGTCGCACGGCAAGCATTTGTCGACGGCGGAGACGCAGCGACTTGCGCGCGCCTACGCCAATGAGCAGATCGCCCGCCAAAGGGAAGGCTTCAAGCGCCTGGGCGTGCTCGGCGACTGGGAACATCCGTACACGACGATGGCCTTCAAGAACGAGGCCGACGAGATCCGCACGCTCGGGCGAATCCTGGAGAAAGGCTTCGTCTATCGGGGCTTGAAGCCGGTCAACTGGTGTTTCGATTGCCAGAGCGCGCTGGCAGAGGCCGAAGTCGAGTACGAGGATCGTGTCGACACCGCCATCGACGTGGCCTTTGCGCTCGACCCCGTCGAACACGCCAGGCTGGCCAAGGCCTTCGGACTTGCGCAGTTGCCGGCAGGACCGATCTTCGCGGTGATATGGACCACGACGCCATGGACCATTCCCGCGAACCAGGCGCTGACGGTGCACCCGGATTACACGTACGCGCTGGTGGCAACGGACAAAGGGCACTTGGTGCTGGCGCAGGACCTGGTGGAAGCCAGCCTCAAGCGTTTCCAGTTGAGTGGCCGCGTCGGGGCCACGGCCCAGGGCGCCGCACTGGAGCTCATCAAGTTCCGGCATCCCTTCTACGATCGCGAATCACCAATGCACCTGGGCCAATTCGTCACGCTGGAGCAGGGCACGGGAATCGTCCATTCGTCGCCGGCCTACGGCATCGACGATTTCCAGTCCTGCCGCAAGTACGGCATGAAGGACGAAGACATCATCAATCCGGTGGGAGGCGATGGCCGCTACGCCGGCAGCCTGCCATTTTTCGGAGGAGAAAAGATCTGGGAGGCCAATCCGCAGATCGTCGCCAAGCTGCTTGACGTGGGCGCGCTGCTGCACACGACCCAGTACACGCACAGCTACATGCATTGCTGGCGGCACAAGACGCCGATCATCTACCGCGCGACGACGCAATGGTTCGCGGGCATGGACGCCGTACCGGGATGGCATGGTCATGTTCCGGCCGAAGCCCTGCGCGCGGTTGCGCTGCGCGGCATCGATGCCACCGAGTTCTATCCGGCATGGGGCAAGGCCCGCCTCTACGGCATGATCGCCAACCGCCCTGACTGGACACTGTCGCGACAACGCCAATGGGGCGTTCCGCTGCCCTTTTTCGTGGACAGGGAAACCGACCAATTGCATCCGGACACGATGGAGCTGCTGGCGCTCGCCGCATCCAAGGTCGAGCACGGCGGACTCGAGACGTGGTTCGCGGCCACGCATGAGGACTTCGGCGTCGATCCCGGGAAATATCGCAAACTCACCGATACGCTCGACGTGTGGTTTGATTCGGGCAGCACCTTTCAGACTGTCATGGGCGGGCCCGGCGGCCGCACGTCGCGCATGGGTTCGCACTCGCAGGATCATGGATTTCCCGCCGATCTCTATCTCGAAGGATCGGACCAGCATCGCGGCTGGTTTCATTCGTCATTGCTCATCTCGAGCATGGTCAACGGCGTGCCGCCCTACAAGGCGTTGCTTACGCACGGCTTCGCCGTCGACGGCGAAGGCCGGAAGATGTCCAAGTCGAAGGGCAATGTCGTCTCGCCACTCAAGGTCGCCGAATCGCTCGGCGCGGAAATCCTTCGGCTCTGGGTGGCTGCCACGGACTACTCGGGCGAGTTGACCATCTCCGACGAAATCCTGAAGCGCGTTGTCGAGGGGTATCGCCGCATTCGCAACACGCTGCGCTTTCTCATGGCCAATACCGCGGATTTCGACAGGTCTGCGGTGGTCCCGGAAGCGCAGTTGCTCGAGATGGATCGTTTTGCCATCGCGCAGGCGCGGCGCATGGCGTCTGCCGTGACCGCGGATTACGCGCGCTACGAGTTCCATCTGGTCGTGCAGCAGTTGCAAACGTACTGTTCCGAGGATCTGGGCGGTTTCTACCTGGATGTCCTGAAGGACCGGCTCTACACCGCCGCGCCTGACAGTCTCGCGCGCCGTTCGGCGCAGACCGCGCTGGCATCGATTCGTGACACGCTGCTCAAGTTGATTGCGCCAATTCTCTCGTTTACGGCGGAGGAAGCGTGGCGCCTGGTGCATATAGAGGATTCGACGATCTTCGTGCGGACCTGGTCCGACGCGGTCAACGCCGAGGGTGCCGGCGACGATGAGGATGCCCAACAACTCGTCGCCAAGTGGCAGCGCATTCTCGCCGTACGTGCTGCGGTCCAGAAGGAACTCGAGGCGGTGCGCCAGTCCGGCGCCATTGGCTCGTCGCTTCAGGCCGAGGTCGCCATCACGGCACCCCATGCCGACTATGAGGCCTTGTCCTCACTCGGTGCTGATTTGCGGTTTGTGACGATCACTTCGGCGGCCACCGTGGTCCCCGGTGCCACCCTGGGCATCCGGGTCACGCCCAGCGCATATCCGAAGTGCGAACGGTGTTGGCATTGGCGCGCCGACGTGGGTGCCGACCCGGCGCAGCCGAGGCTATGCGGACGATGTGTCGCCAATCTGTTTGGCGCGGGCGAACCGCGCCAGTTCGCTTGAAAATGCATGACGTTTCCGGCGAGAACCTGACTTGAACACGGCGTTGCCTCGCAACCCTGGGTGGCACAAATGGCTCATGCTTGCGGCTGCGGTGTTTGCCGTGGACCGGCTGACCAAGTTGCTCGTCGTGGGGTCGTTTCTTTCTGGCGAGGAAATGCCGGTCACCGGCTTCATGAGCCTCGTGCTTGTCTACAATTCCGGCGCAGCTTTCAGTTTCCTGGCCGGCGCGCAGGGTTGGCAGCGCTGGTTTTTCACGGCCATTGCCATCTTTGCGAGCGCCTTTCTGGTTTACATGTTGAGACGCGGCGGCAGTCGCATGCTTTGCGCCGGATTTGCACTGATACTGGGTGGCGCACTCGGCAATCTCTGGGACCGCATAGCGATCGGCAAGGTGGTGGATTTCCTTCTCTTTCACTACGGCGGCTGGTCATGGCCCGCCTTCAACGTCGCGGACAGCGCGATCACCGTCGGTGCGGCGTTCCTCATCATCGACAGTTTCATGCAAAAGCGCGCTGAAGTTCCCATGACCCCGGCCAAGGATCCATGACGATGGACATCGTTCTCTCCAATCCCCGCGGTTTCTGCGCAGGCGTCGACCGTGCCATCGCCATCGTCGAACGCGCACTGGAACAGCACGGTGCGCCCATCTATGTGCGCCATGAGGTCGTCCACAACAAATTCGTGGTCGACGACCTGAAACAGAAGGGTGCCGTGTTCGTCGAAGAACTGGACGAAGTTCCCCAGGGCGCCACCGTCGTATTTTCCGCGCACGGCGTCTCGCAGGCCGTGCGTGCCGACGCGGTCGCGCGCGGTCTCAACGTTTTCGATGCGACGTGTCCCTTGGTGACCAAGGTCCACGTCGAGGTCGCCAAGATGCGCGCCCAGGGCCGCGAGATCGTGATGATCGGTCACGCAGGCCACCCGGAAGTCGATGGCACGATGGGTCAGGCGAAGGGCGGAATATACCTTGTCGAGTCGGTCGGCGATGTCGCGCGCCTCGTGGTGCGCAACACGCAATTGCTCGCCTACGTCACCCAGACCACGTTATCCGTGGACGACGCCGCGGAGGTTGTGACAGCGCTCAAGACCCGCTTCCCGAATATCGTGGGCCCGAAGAAGGACGACATTTGTTACGCCACGCAAAATCGGCAGGACGCGGTGAAGGCCATGTTGCCCAAGGTGGATGCCGTGATCGTGGTCGGCAGTCCGAACAGTTCGAACTCGAACCGTTTGCGCGAGGTGGCGGCCAATCGTGGCGTGCCGACCTACATGATCGATCGCGCCGACGAATTGCGTGAAGAATGGGTCACCGGCAAGCTGAGAGTCGGCGTCACCGCCGGCGCGTCCGCGCCGGAAATTCTTGTGCGCCAGGTGGTCGCACGACTTAAGGAACTGGGCGCCATCGGCGTGAATGAATTGTCGGGCATCGTCGAAAACGTCACCTTCCCATTGCCCAAGGGGCTGGCCGGAAGTGGCACAGCCAAGTCACCGGAAGTCGGCCCCGCAGGGAACTGACTCGCGACCGGCTCGAACCAATTGCGCGCGACCCGTTTCACTTGCGTCGCCGTGTAGGCTCCGCCCGAAACCAGACCATCAATGACAGGAAAGTTGCTGCTGCGATGGCCGCTGCCATCCCAGCAACCACCGCGTGGCGTCCATGCTCGCTCAGGGCGCGGGTCAGCGCCTCGGCAAAATACAGCGGCAGCAGCAAGGCGAGCCATTGTCGTGACCTGCGAGCGCCTTGTGCAACACCCGGAAACAGCAACGCCAGCGGTACGGACTTCAGCGCGAATAGCACGCCGGAAGCGTGTTGTGGCGCGAGCACGGTTTCCCAAAGCAATTCGAGGAGCGTGAGCGTCGCCAGTCCGAGTGTGGTCCAGCGCGCGCCGAAAGCAGCCATCAGGCGGCGATCAGCGTAAAGGACTGCGGGTTCGACAAGCGGGAGCCGTCATCCCACCGCGATGAACTCATACAACTCGAAGCCTGGCCCCTGTTCGATCAGCTTGGTCAGGACCGCGAAGCCCGTATTGCTGCCGCGCTTCAGGGTGATGGCCTGCTCGAGTGCGAATTTGCCCGATGGGACCAGTATCTGGGGCGGCGCGGCTTCCGGACTGCTGCTTTTTTCCTCGGGAAGCACGACGACCGGCGTGACCGAACTTGCGGTGCCGTCTTCCATTGCGGCCACCGCCGCTTCGGGATTGTCCGACAATAGTTCGCAGCCGAATTCCAGGCCGCTGCCGGTAAATGTGTTGCGGAACCAGCGGACCATCGCGACCTGGAGGCCATTGCGCCCTTCGATGCGCAATGCAATGAGTTCGCCGATGCGCAGCGCGGTCGGCGCCGGGTCCGTCTGGCGCAGGGCATAGCCCGCGGGCGTATGGTTGATCACCTGGCAATTGGCCATCGGCGGCAGCCCGGCCGGCGGATTGGGAACACCCGAATGCAGTCCCCGGCTGTACTGCCAGATGCCGGTCAGGCCCGAACACATCACCACGCGTGCCCGAGAAGGAAGGCGGTTGAACTGTCGTGCCGGCGGGATCGCCCACTGCCGAAGCAATCGCTTGAGAAGCCCGATGTATTGCAAGCGCGCGACCGGATCCCGCCCGACGCCCGTGGGCACGTCACCACCCGCTTCCAGCGCGCGCAACTGTTCCTGAATCTGGAAGGCCAGGTCGAAGGTCAGCAGGAAGAGCTTGCTGCCGTCGATGGAGCCGCCCTTGTTGGCCGAAAATGGCGGAAAGTCGTGCCCGACGGGCACGATCGCGACCGCCTTGGCCATACGGTGTACCGGCACAACGTCAGTCAGCTTGGCCCAATGCGCGTATTCCTGGACATAGCGAAGCACGATCGGCAGTTGCCCCGGCAGGAAACCATAGGGATTGGCGAGGGCGAGTAACAGCGATTGGACCGTGAGTCGCTCCGGTGTGGCCTCCGTTTGATCCGGCGCGATCGGCACGACGTGAATCCCACGCTGGCGCGCGAAAATGTAGATGAGGTGCGCGTCGTGCCAGGTGCGCGGCGGCACCGGCGCAAAGGCCAGGTAACTGTTGACCAGGATACGCGCGGTGCATTGAAGGCAGCGATGGACCAGCGCGACCATGAGGCGCTGTCCACCCAGGGAAATGCGCTTGTCGGCCTCATTGACCAGCAGGTGCTTGTAGGCTGTCGCCAGTTCGCTAGACAACGTCAACGCGGCCTTTGCGGCTTCCAGCGCCTCACCTGACAAGGGATGCGACGCGCGCACAAACTGCCTTTCAAGCAGAGGCCACAGCGTGCTGGCGGCTGTCCAGTATTTCTCCGCCAGTTCAAGCCGCTTGCCATCACTCATTGCCACCCGGTTAGTGGCGGCAAGGGCATCGCCGATCAGATGGGCCGCGGCGGCCGGGTCACGCCGCAACGTGTCGTCAAGCCACGGTCCGACCTTGGCGGGCCGTATTTCCGGCGGATTGGCCGGATTCGAGACCACGGGCGGCAAGGAGAGCGAAAGGGGCATGGCAGCCGGAATCAGAGGGTCAAGGCTTCAAATTTGCGCAATAGCAAGGGGGCGGGGCGATTGTAAGCGAAAGCCCGGCTTCGAAACTCCCGAACACTGGTTTCCTAGCGGAAAGCGTGCCAAGAAGCGACCGGGCGGCCAAAACGATCACTCGGGTGCGCGAAGGAATTCCACCACAGGTTGGTATTGTTCTGGGTCGAGCAACATGGGCGCGTGGCCCACTCCGGCAATTTCGATGACGCGGGCGCGGGGTCCGCGTACCGCCATCTGGCCGGCGACATCACGCGACAGGAGATCGGATTCGGCCCCGCGCAAAACCAGTGTCGGACAGGTGATTGCATCCCAAACGGGCCAAAGGTCTGGCGGCGCCGGGGCATTGCGAAACGGCACGGCAATGCCGGGATCGTAGGCGATTCCCCAGCGTCCATCTTCACGCTGGCGTACGTTGGTGCGCGTGATGAATTCCCATTGCCTGTCCGTCAGGGGTCCGAACGGCGCGGAAATGTCCTGGATGTAGGCGTCTATCTCAGGGAAAGACGCGAAGGTCGGGTCCTTTCCGAAGTAGGTGCCGATGCGCGCCAGGGCCGCGGCCTCGACGACGGGTCCGACATCGTTGATCACCAGGCGGCGAATGGGTGAGTTGGCTTGCGCCGCGGCGACAATCCCCAACAGGCCGCCCATCGACGTCCCGATCCAATCCACGGTATCGACGCCGCTGCGGGCAATGAGCGCCGTCAATGCAGTTAGATAGGTCGGAAAATTGTAGTCGTTGGGATCGGCCAGCCAATCGGAGTTGCCGCGACCCGGCATGTCGACCGCCAATACGCGATGGCTTGGCGCGAGCGCCTCGGCGACGACGTCGAAGTCGCGGCCATTGCGACCCACACCGTGGACACAGATCACGACCTTGGGGTTAGCAGAATCGCCCCACTCGTAGTAGACGATATTGTGGAATCCGTGCGGGGAAAGGCTTTTCAGGTGCCCGTTGCGGGGTTCGGTCTGTGTGAGCAGGTCCATTCAGTCGCGCGCAGATTCGTTGAGGGGAGGCCGGCCCTGATTGTAGGGGATCGCGCGGCGCACGCGACGAATTGCAAAACCTGCAATAATTTGCGATTCCTCAACTCGAACGCCCTGGCCATGACCCGACCCGTCACCCGTTGCCTCTTTGCACTTTCGTTCCTGCTGTCCGGTTGCGCTCCCGACGCCTTGAACAATCGCCAGGCGACGGGTTTCGACGGCTTTCTTTCGAAGATACAGGTGGAATGCGCGCCGCTATTGCTCGGCGGACAGCAAATGTCGTCGGCATTGCAAACCGGCGCCGGCGACAACAACTATAACTACTTCCTGGATCAGACATCGAGGCTCTATTACCAGAAGATCGGCGTTGGCGGTTACCGGGAAAGCCTCACAGCCTTCTTCGGCCCTGGTTATGAACGCGCAATCAATTGCATCATCACCAAATTGCCGCAATCGATGTGACCACCGATGTTGCGTTGTCCGCACGTCAATCCGGGTCGTGGGGAGGCAAGGGCATGAAATTCACAGAGTCGCCCGCGAGAAAGGCTTCCAGTTCGTCGCGGCGCGCCATCGCGTCCTCATAGCCTAAGTCCAGCAGCGCGCGACAAAACCCGCGATCGAACAGTAGATAGGATGTGAGGTTGGCGCCCGTGCCTTGCGTGCTGCCGAATCCGCGCAACACGGCGCGCACCGCAACCGGAAGGTTGGCCACGAACTGCAGCGCGAGGCTCGCCACATCGCGTGACGGTGACAGAATGAAGGCATCGACGTGATTGACGGGATATCCGTTTATTTCCCGCACCTGCGCCGGCAGCCGGTCGATCAGCCGGTTGTACTGGGTCAGGCGCTCGATATCCGCGCCCATGTTGTCGAGGAAAACCGAGGACAGCGCATGGCCCGCCACCTGTGCAAAGGACGGATATTGTGCCGGCGCGTTTGCGGTGGCGCGAATTGCGGATTGCCCCGCGAACTGGCCCACGGCAAGCACGACGATGCGGGTTGCACCCAGGTGCAATGCGGGCGACAGCGGCGCGATCTGCCGCACCGAGCCGTCCATGTAGAAGTCCGCGTCGATGCGACCAGCGGGAAATACAAAGGGAATGGCGGTGGATGCCATCAGATGCTCGGTGGCAAGACGCGTGGGCTGGCCGCGTCGGCGCAGACGCTGCCATGGCTTGATGTCTTTGGCACCCTCAAAGAATGTTACCGCATGTCCGGAGGTGTAGCTCGTCGCATTGATGGAAAGCGCACGGAGGTGGCCGGCGACGATCTGGTGCTCGAGCTTTCCGAATTCGAGCTCGCGCGTGAGCAGGTTGATCAGCGGGGCGTTGTCGAACATCGATGCGACCTTGGCCGGGCCCGCGCCACCGGTTAACACGCTCGCGAGGAACCGGGCGCTGTGTCGCGCCAGCGTGGTCAGGTCACCATGGTAAATGTCACTCACCGTGATGCGTCGCCACCAGCGCGTGAGCCGCGCCACGCCACGCCGAAAGTCATCGGCATTCACGGCCAGCAGGGTAGCGTTGATCGCGCCGGCCGAGGTGCCGCAGATGACTGGAAACGGCATGCGCGACCCCGGCCCCAGGATATGTGCAATGGCGCGCAGTGCTCCCACCTGATAGGCGGCGCGTGCGCCACCCCCCGACAGGATGATGGCCGTGGCGGCGCGCGGCGGCAAGATGCGCAGCCCCGTCAATCGACGCGCAACGTGCGGTCGAAAATTAACAGCATCGCCGCCGTGGCGCCCCAGATATAGCGGTCGCGGTAGGGAATCGCCCAAAAATCCCGGCGCACTTCACCCAGCATCCGGTAGTGTCGCTGTTGGTTCACAGGATCGAGCACGAACGTCAGCGGCACTTCGAAAGCGTCCGCCACCTCGATGGGATCTATGGTTAGCGTGAACGGCGGCTCGACCCAGCCCACGATCGGCGTGACCCGGTAACCAGTGACCGTCTCATAGGTTGGGAGTTCGCCCAGGACCTCGACGCGATCGGCGGCCAAGCCGACTTCTTCGGTTGCTTCGCGCAACGCCGCGTCCACCAAAGTCAGGTCCGAGGGCCCTACGCGACCGCCGGGAAAGCTGATTTGCCCGGGATGGTCCGGCAGATCGGCGCTGCGCTGTGTGAGCAACAGCGTAAGTCCACCCGGACGATTGAAGATGGGCACCAACACGGCCGCGGGCGTGGCATCGCCATCGCGTCCGGGCAGGCGAAAGCCATCACTCATGTCCCTGGCGGCGCTGGGCGCGGGACGAGCAAGGCGATGCGCGATCCAGCCCTTCTGGGCATGCGTGGGGAGATGAAAAAGCGGCAGCGGCATCGCGAGCGGGAGCGCTCGACAGGCGCGAGCGCACGGTGCAGATTGTACCGCTGCGCGTCCGACGTCACGCTTGGCAGCAGCCTGAGCCCGCGGCGAAGCGATCGTCCCGCGCCCAGGATAAATGCAGGTCTCGCTGGATCAGCGCTGACTCGTCGAATGAGCGTGATGCTGCTTCAGGCGGCGGGCGCGAACTGGTGCAGAAGCGGGCGCTAAATGTGACGCCCTTCCGTTGCGGTCCGCAATTCGGTGGTACATCGGCGTTTCTCGTCCTCGTACACTTGCGTCGCCCGCACCACAAACTGCGGCCCGAGAAGGATTAGCGCCGGACCGTATATTGCGGCAGTGGCGAGCTGCGGCAACGCCGACAGCGTGGTGTAACGGATGTGCTGATTGTGCAACGATGCGTTCTCGACCACGGCGACCGGCAGTCCCGGTGGCTTGCCGGCGGCAAGCAACGTAGCCGCAATTGCCGCGGCTTCACCCACGCCCATGTAGATGGCGCCCGAATCCGAGGCGATGAGCCCGTCGGCCCAATCGCTTTCCGCTTCGCCCGTACCGACGCGAGGCGTTGCGAAGGTCACGCTGCGGGCGATCCCGCGCTGCGTGAGCGAAGTCTTGAGCTCGCCGGCGGCCGCCAGCGCCGCAGTGATGCCCGGCACGACTTCGCAGGGAATGCCTTCGGCTTCGAGCGTACTGATTTCTTCCTGCGCGCGCCCGAACAACAACGGGTCGCCGCCTTTCAGCCGCACCACGACGTCGTGCTTGCGCGCGGCATCGACCAGGCGCTTGTTGATGAATTGCTGCGCAGTGGAATGGCGTCCGCAACGCTTGCCCACGGCGATTTTTTCCGCGCGAGCCGCCAAAGCGACGATGTCCGCATTCACCAGCGCATCGTGGAACACAATGTCCGCACGCTCAAGCAGTCGCGCCGCGCGCAACGTCAGAAGATCTGGCGCGCCGGGACCCGCGCCGACTAAATACACGGTCCCGGTCATGCTTTCGCCCCTTCGGTTGCGCCGGTTGCCGCGATCCCCGAACGACGGAACCAGGGTGTGCGACGGTGCGTGAGCTGGTAGCCGTCGGTGAAGTCGCCCAGCGACGCCAGCGCATCCTGAGCGTCCTTGCCGTCGCGCAAAACGAAGGCATCGAAACCGACCTCATGCAGGTAGTACAACTGGTCGCATTGCACGTCGCCTATTGCCCGCAATTCGCCGCGGAAGGCGAAACGCTCACGCAGGAGCCGGCCGATCGAGTAACCGCGCCCATCGGCGAATTTCGGGAAGTCGACGGCGATCATCGGAAGCGCCACCACAACGCCAGTAAGCACGGCGGGGTCGTCCGCGGGCGCGAGCCACACACCGACATCGCTGCGGCCGCGAAGGTCGTTGCGCGCCGCAAGCCAATGCGCGAGCGGCACGATCACGGGGGTTGTCGGCAACGCGTCATTCACGTCGCGCAGCAGCGTCCACCGGTCCTCAATTACCGCACCACCCTTAATGAGCTGCGGCATACACGCGCTCCTTGAACGGATCGATGCCAAGACGGCGCACGGTATCCACGAAGCGCTCGTCCTCGTGTCGGTGATCGACGTACACATCTATCAATCGCGCGACGACTTCCGGCATTTCGTGCGCAGCGAACGACGGGCCAATCACCTTGCCGATGGCCGCGCTCTCACCTTGCTTGCCGCCGATGGTTACCTGGTACCACTCCGAACCATTCTTGTCGACACCGAGCACGCCGATATGGCCCACATGATGGTGGCCGCATGCGTTCATGCAGCCGGAAATATTGAGGTCGAGTTCGCCGATATCATGCAGGTAGTCGAGATCGTCGAAGCGCCGCTGGATGGCCTCGGCAATGGGTATCGACTTGGCATTGGCCAGCGAGCAGAAGTCGCCGCCCGGGCAGCAAACGATGTCGGTCAACAAGCCGATGTTGGGAGTCGCCAGGCCCAAGTCCTTCAACTCGCTCCACAGTGCGAGCAACTGCGACTGGCGGACGTCAGTGAAAATCAGGTTTTGCTCGTGCGAGACCGTGAGTTCGCCGAAGCTGTAGGCATCGGCAAGGTCGGCGACCGTGTCCATCTGGTCCGAGGTCGCGTCGCCCGGCGGCGCGCCGGTTTTCTTGAGCGACAGCGTGACTATGGCGTAGCCCGGCATCTTGTGCGGGAAGACGTTGCGATTCACCCAGTTGGAAAAGCCGCGGCTGTCCGCCACCGCCGAACGGTATCCCGCGTCATCACCCGGTAGTCGTTCGTAAGCGGGCGCAATGAAATGTGTGGCGATGCGCGCAATTTCCTCGTCCGGCACCGTCGCCGGGCCTCCGCGCAAGTGTTCCCACTCCGCGTCGATGTGCGCTGCAAATACCGCCGGCGTCTGTTCCTTGACCAGTATCTTGATGCGCGCCTTATACATGTTGTCGCGGCGGCCAAAGCGGTTGTAGACGCGCAGGATCGCGTCGAGATAATTGAGGATTTCGGCGCGCGGCAGGAACTCGCGGATCACGTGGCCGATGATCGGCGTGCGGCCCAGTCCGCCGCCCACGACGACGCGGAAACCGATATCGCCGGCATCGTTGCGTACCGCCTGCAAGCCGATGTCGTGCACCAGGATCGCCGCACGGTCCGTCGTCGCGCCGGTAATCGCAATCTTGAATTTGCGAGGGAGGTAGGCAAATTCGGGATGAAATGTCGACCACTGGCGAATCAATTCGTTGTAGGGCCTCGGGTCGATAATTTCGTCGACCGCCGAGCCTGCGAAATGGTCGCTGGTGATGTTGCGCACGCAGTTGCCGGAGGTCTGGATCGCATGCATTTCCACGCTTGCCAGGTCCGCAAGTATCTCCGGAACCTCTTCCAGCTTGGGCCAGTTGTACTGGATGTTCTGGCGCGCGGTGAAGTGGCCGTAGCCCTTGTCGTACTTGCGCCCGATATGGGCCAGCATGCGCAGTTGTCGGGAGGACAGGAGGCCGTAGGGAATCGCCACGCGCAACATGGGCGCGTGCTTCTGGATATAAAGTCCGTTTTGCAAACGCAGAGGTCGGAATTCGTCCTCGCTCAGCTCACCAGCCAGGAAGCGGCGGGTCTGGTCGCGGAACTGGGCGACCCGCTCGTCGACAATGCGCTGGTCAAAGGCGTCGTAGCGATACATGGAGGAGACAACCGCTTTGGATGGAAGGGCAGGTTAGGCGAAGCCCCTAATAAACAGAAGGAATATTGGGCTATGCCGTTATCGCCATTGACTATATGAGCGCTCGGCACTTCATTGGACGGTTCCGATGCGATGAGGTGTCAATCGTATAATCGTCCAATGTCCCAGGGCCTCATCCTCTTTGCGCACGGCGCCCGCGATCCACGGTGGGCCGAACCGTTTGAAAGGCTTCGCGAGCGGGTTGGGCGCAGTGTCGCGAACACGAATGTCCTGTTGGCCTATCTCGAGATCATGGTGCCCGACCTGCCCACCGCAGCGGCCGCGCTCTTCGCCGCCGGCTGTCGCGAGATCGTCGTGGTGCCGATTTTTCTGGGGCAGGGCGGACATGTCAGACAGGACCTTCCCGTACTGCTGAAACGCGCCGCAGCGGCGTATCCGGACTGTAAATTCCGAATGTCTGGCGCCGCCGGTGAAGACGATGCCATCCTTGACGCCCTTGGCGTGTATTGCCTGCGGCAGCTTAACAATTCAACCGGATGCCTCTGACCCGTTCCAAGTGATTCCCCATTTGCCATGGACTCTTTTTTGACTGTTGCCCACACGCTGCACAGATTGGTTCGCACACGTACCTCATCGTTGCCTGGAGTAATTGCTGCCGCTGTAATGTTCGCGCCCTGGATTGCTTTCGCACAATCGAATCCATCCGCGCCGTCGACCTCACCCACCGCCGATTCCCAGCAGGCCGTCTATGCGCAGCATTGCGCCATGTGCCACGAAAACCCTGCGACACGTGCCCCCGGTGTCGCGTCGCTGCGAGCCATGTCGCCGGGCTTTGTCGTTGGCGCGCTGACGAGCGGGATCATGCAAGGACCGGGGGCCGCACTTTCGGCACCGCAACGCGTGGCGCTTGCCGAATACCTCACCGGAAAGAAAATTTCCGACGAGACCGCGATGGCGGGTCGCTGCAAGAGCACACCCGCCAAATTTTCGCTCGACGGGCCGTCCTACAACGGCTGGGGTGCGAACCAGGAAAACTGGCGATTTCAATCGCGTCCGGGAATCGTCGCCGCCGATTTGAGTCGCATGGACGTCAAGTGGGCATTCGGCTTTCCCGGTGCAGTTGCGGCCTTCGGCCAGCCCACGGTGGTTGGCGGACGCGTCTTTGTCGGCAGCCAGAATGGACATGTGTATGCGATCGACGCCAAGACCGGCTGCTACTTCTGGGATTATCAGGCGAGCACGGGGGTTCGTACCGCAGTCACCATCGCGCGCGTCGGCAAGAATTTCGTGGCCTTGTTCGGCGACCGGCGCGGCAACGTGTATTCGGTCGACGTGGCGACAGGCAAGACCCACTGGAAGGTTTCTCCCGATACAGGCGAGCGCACAGGCATCACCGGCGCGCCGGCATTGTTTGGCGGCCGCCTGTATGTTCCCATTTCCGGTGGTGACGACAGTGCGGCGACGGATCCGAAGTACGAATGCTGCAAAGGGCGGGGCGCGATCGTCGCGCTCGATGCGGCTACAGGCAAGACGCTCTGGACGACGTATACGATTCCGGATTCTCGACCGTTGGCGAAGAACGTCATCGGAACGCAGATGTGGGGGCCCTCCGGCGTATCCATCTGGGCGACACCGACCATCGACGCCAAGCGGCGCTTGCTCTATGTCGGTACCGGCGACAACCACTCCGCACCGGCCACCGACACCAGTGACGCAGTACTGGCGCTGGCGCTCGATACGGGAAAGATCGTCTGGTCACGCCAGTTGCTGAAAGGGGATATGGGCAACGCGGCGTGCCTGTCGACGGACAAGGCCAACTGTCCCGAACCGCACGGTCCCGACTATGATCTCGGCACTTCCGCCAACCTCGTCACGCTAGCCAACGGCAAGCGCCTGCTCGCCATTGGCCAGAAATCCGGGATGGTCTGGGGACTCGATCCCGACGACAATGGACGCATTGCATGGAGCACGCGTGTGGGTGCGGGCGGTGTCCTGGGCGGCGTGCAGTGGGGCACGGCAACGGATGGCAAGGCCGTCTATGCGGCGGTGTCGGACATCTCCTTTATCAGCCTGGTGCTGGGACAGCCGCTGACGCCGGACCCGAACAGGGGCGGGGGATTGCACGCGCTCGATGCGGCGTCTGGCAAAGCACTGTGGAGCGCGCCGCCGGCCAGCGCCTGCGCCGGCCGCAAGAACTGCAGCCCTGCGCAGTCTGCCGCCGTGACGGCCACCAAGGACTTTGTACTCTCGGGCTCGGTGGATGGCCACATCCGGGCCTATGCGACGAGCACTGGCGCGTTGCTTTGGGATTACGACACAGCCAAGCCCTACGTGACCGTCAATGGCGTCGCGGCCAACGGAGGATCCCTGGACGCCGCAGGAGCGACGGTCGCCGGCGGGATGATTTTCGTCGGCTCCGGCTACGGACTTTACGGTGGGCAGGCCGGCAATGTCCTGTTGGGATTCGCGCCGCGCCCGTGATGCCCTTCGATGACAGGCGTCGAACGATCCATTACGGCGGCGGCGATGGATTCGTCTTCTTGTTGTACATGCGTACGCCGTGCGACAGATCTGAATTCATTCCTCCAGGGAGCCCCATGTCCGATTCCGAGTACGCCCATGCTTTCTGAACCGGCCCGGCACGAATCGCTGACCGCAACGCCCTGGTCGGATAGCGCAGCACAGGAGGCGATCACTCAAATCGTCGGCGACACGGTAGTGCAATTTGATCCGTCGGGGCTGTGGCCTGCGCATCCACTGGACGACCCCCCCGATGAACTTCCTTTCTGCACGCTGTATTCCGGCGCTGCGGGGGTCATCCGGGCATTGCAGAAACTGCAGCGTGCGGAAGTGGCCTGCACCCTCCCGGATTTCGCTCCCGCGATCACCGGTCTGCTCGAGCGGAATCGTCAATCCACGAGCAGGGGATCGGACCTGCCGTCCCTGCTGCTGGGGGACGTTGGAATACTGCTGCTGCAATGGCACATGTCGCCCTCCGCAACGCTTGCCGATTCCATCCACGGCGCTGTTGAACGCAACCTGCGCAATCCCGCACTTGAACAACTCTGGGGATCACCAGGCACATTGCTGGCCGCCATCTGGATGCATGAATGGACCGGCGAGCGCCGCTGGGTCGACTTGTTCCGTTCCGGCGTCAACATTCTCTGGGATGCCATGGAGGAGGTGACGCCGGACGGGTTCTGGATCTGGACCCAGGCTGTGCATGGGCGGCGGGTACGCTATCTGGGTGCAGGTCACGGCTTTGCCGGCAACGTGTACCCCATTTTTCGTGGCGCCCACATGCTGTCTGCGGACCAGGTCGCATCCTTTGCGCGCCGCACGGCGGAAACGCTGCGCGCGACGGTCATGCGAGAGGAAGGAATGGCCAATTGGCCGGCCAACGTCCCGACGCCAGAATACAATCCGGATCCCAAAAGGTTGCTCCAGGATTGCCATGGCGCGCCAGGCATCATTTGCCGCTTGCCCAATCACGTGGTGCCGGAACTCGATGATCTGCTCATCGCGGGTGGCGAACTCGTCTGGGAGGCGGGCCCGCTCGCCAAGGGCGCGGGCCTATGCCACGGTACCGCGGGCAATGGTTATGCCTTTCTCAGGCTTTACATGCGCACCGGTGAGCGGCGATGGCTCGATCGGGCGCGCGCCTACGCAATGCACGCTGTCGAACAATGCGCCGTGCATGCAAAATCCTACGGGCAGCGCCGGTATTCGTTATGGACGGGGGACCTGGGCGTTGCGATGTTCGTGCAGAGCTGCCTAAAGGAAAACGACACCTACCCGACGCTCGACGATTTCTGATCCGCGAGCGTGCCCTATGGTAGAGTTTTCGAGCTTCCAAAACTAACCCTTCGAGGACGATCCAGCATGGCCGTTCAAGGTATTTCCTGGGGAGGCGTATTGATTCGACTCGCATTCACGGTCGCGTTGGTCATTGCCTCGTACAACCCGAGCGGGACGTCGCTCTATCACTGGCTTACGGCGCCACCCGTCGGTATCACCGCGGTGAAGGCATTCGCCGGCGTTGCGCTGCTCACCGCCTGGTTCATCTGCCTGCGCAACGCGTACGTGGCGTTGGGAACTATCGGCCTGGTGCTGGCCGGGCTCCTGCTCTCAACGTTCGTCTGGGTTTTGTACGACCGCAACATCCTGCACGAAACCAGCGACGTCGCGCTGACCTGGATCGGTTTGGTGGTCCTGGGGATTGTTCTCGGTGTGGGGCTGTCGTGGGGCTTGCTGCGCGCGCGCGCCACGGGGCAGATAGAAGTTACGTGACCCGCGCTGTGCGCGACGCGGTTGCCCCTGTCTCCCGCACAGCAGGGCTTCGTGTGGCCCGACTTCTAGCCGGTACTCGCACTGGGTTATCGAGACAGCGTCCCCATGTCCGACAATTGAAGGCGATGATGTGCATGTCGCCGGCAACAGCTTGGGAACACTTAAACGGACTTGAATTCACGGGCTCTTTCGCGCGACAATCGTCCCGCCATGCAACCGCGCGAAACTTATAACGATCAAGTCGTTCGGCTGTTTATCCTGGCGGCTGCGATATGGGGCATCGTCGGGATGTCGGTCGGTGTGTATGCCGCCGCCGAACTGGCGTGGCCTTCGCTCAACTTCGGGGTGCCCTGGCTGACGTTCAGCCGCATTCGTCCAGACCACACGTTCGGCGTGATCTTCGCCTTTGGCGGTTCGGCATTGATGGGGACCTGCTACTACGTCGTGCAGCGAACCGGACACACGCGGCTCGCCTATACGGCGCTCGCCAATTTCACCTTCTATGGCTGGCAGCTCATGTGTGTGCTGGCGATGGCGACGATGCCCTTCGGCATCACCCAAAGCAAGGAGTACGCCGAGCCCGAGTGGCCGATCGACATCCTGCTCACGGTCGTCTGGGTAAGCTTCGGCGTGGTGTTCTTCGGCACGCTCGCGCGACGGCGTATCCGCCACATTTACGTCGCCAACTGGTACTACGCCGCGTTCATCATCGCAGTGGGCCTGCTGCACATCGTCAATAATCTGGTGTTGCCTGTTTCGCTTACCAAGTCGTATCCCATCTACTCGGGCGTCGTGGACGCTATGGTGCAATGGTGGTACGGGCACAACGCGGTGGCGTTCTTCCTGACCGCGGGTT